>NZ_DALZPU010000001.1:0-475838 GCF_032017465.1 Moraxella sp. CTOTU47616 | reverse complement strand
ATTTACCAATCTCGCTTTCATCGCTTTGTTATTGAAAAGATTGTGAACAGGTTCTGAGACCAATTCTAGGTGTCATAAGATTAAGCTTTTTTTAACCGATGAAAATTTATTGCAACTGGCTTCCCTCACAAATTTTCGGAAAATGTCATGAATCATCAAATTCAGTATTATGTTTACGCCAGTAAAATAAATTTGACCCAAATTTTTGACCACAATTTATTCACTGATATTCGCGAGCAAGCCCAGTCCAACAATCAACACCATCATATTACGGGGTTTTTATTGTTTAAGGATGGCAAATTTTTGCAGTATATTGAAGGTCAAAAAGCGGTATGTGAACAATTATTTAACACCATAAAGCAAGACCGACGACATAAAGAGATGGTGGTGTTAGACCAGGGACAGTTAGAAAAACGCTATTATCAGCAATGGCTGATGAATTGTTATAACATGGATGAAAAAACCCAAACCCTTGAACTGCTTAATCTTCCAGATATGGTGTACGACTTTGATATTTATCATTGGAGCCAAGCTCACGTACATGAGGTGATGTCACTAATGGCAAAAAACCATTTGCTTGGCATGACACCCCAAACAGGCAGTTTTTTCTCGGTGGTTTATCGCCGCTTTATGCGGCAGAATAAAAAATATTTAATCATTCAACTGCTGATATTAGGTATGTTTTTCATCAGTTTATTGTTCTTAAAAAGCAACCATTAAAAGCAAACATTGATTAACGCGATAGGGTATAAGCCGAAAGTGACGATTACCAAACACTTAATAAAGACGTCGAAACAATTGAGCTTAAACCGCGTCGCTATCTTGCGCTTGCGTAAGCGTTTAATGGTTAGCCTTTTCGCCATCAGATTGGCAAAAATTTACAGGTCAATTAACAACATAAATATCACCAACCATGGAACCGTGATGATGGTGAACATGAAAAAAAGGTGTTTTTTGACATGGTGTTTGATGATGGCGCCGATATAGCTTCCCGCTTTGACCTGGTAGGGGGCAATATCAGTATCATCGCGCTCATAGAATGCGACCATATCATTGAGTAATTGCTCGACCTGTTCGGTCTGCCATTGGTAGGTTTCAAACTTTGCTAACAGCTCGCTAATCACTGGGGTTGTATGGGATATGCCGGGTGTCACGCATAGCATATCGCATTGCTTAAAGCGTTTAGCAGGGGTGGTACCTTGATGGATAAGATGAATTTTATGGTGGCGTTTATCATGGGTAATAGCGAGGTACAAATTCGCTATATACATCTCACCACCTTCCATAAAATGCAGAAAGCGACCATCTTTGAATAGGATAAAACCCATGATGCCTGTTTTTTGATTATTATCTCTGGCGCTTTGATAAATCTGGGTAAATGTGCTGGGCTTTAAAGCGGCTGACCAAGTAAGCGAACTGGTATAAGTCAGGTAGTAAGTAGGGGGAGACATCATCGTAGAACTCCTCAGCCATACTCTTTATATGTTACTTTGAGTGTAGCATAATAATTTTTTAATGTTATTATTAATTTAGCATCTTTTATTAAAACTAAAGTATAACGCTTAATTCATACAAAAATAAATTAAAGTTTATAAATTTTTTTAGGGTAAAAAACTTAATTATTTTTATGATGCTGTGTTTGCATATCTGTGAGTAGCTCATTCACCTCCGATGACTGCCAATGGGTGGGGTTAAACGCTTGAAATAGTCGGCTAATGGATAAATTATTCACATCCTTGTCAATGTCAATACAGTACATATCCCATTTTTTGAACCGCGGCTGCTCCCGATGACCCTCGGTAATTATTTTTAACTGTTTATGGCGATAATCTTTAAGTAAATTTTGGTACAGGTGAGTGACCAATGCCTTATCTCCTTCCAAATATTGAAAAAAATGCCCATGTTTGAATAGCAAAAATCCCGTGATGTGTTGGGCATGATTGTTTTGCCTAGAAATCTGCTCGATAATTTTGAAAGTAAACGGATTAATCGCGCCCAGTAAGGTGATTTTACTGGTGTAAGTTAAATAATAAATAGCATCACACATAAAGGATATCCAACATAAGGTTACCGCTGTTACCAATTAACTACAGCGGGCATTTGATTAACATTTATAAGCGATTATACTTAACAAAAAGCCATTTTCTTACATAAATATTTAATAATTTCAAATTTAACGTTCTGACTTAAAAACGTCCTAACTTAAAAACGTCATTGCTTAAAAAAGCGAAACACTTAAAAAAGAGAAACCTATGCCAAATTCATTTAGCCACGCTACAAAACACCCGTCATCCGCCACAGTCCGCTTGAATAAATACAAACTTGGGGCTGCTGCGGTTATAGCCCTTGTGGGGTTAAGTTTGACAGGCTGTCATGCCATGGCGACAAAAAACGCACCAATCGCCGCAAAAGCTGATGGCACTAGCACGGTATCAAATGGTATTAAAACCATCAAAAATATTGCCTATGGCACAGATATCCGCCAACAACTCGATATTTATACCCCTGCAGACGGTCAGCGCCACCCTGTGTTGATATTTGTATACGGGGGCAGCTGGCAACATGGCAAACGTCAAACCTATGGCTTTGTCGGTAAGCAGTTTGCCAAGTCGGGCTACACCACAGTGGTGGTGGATTATCGCTTAGCCCCTGCAAACGTATTCCCAGATTATGTGCTCGATACAGCCAGCGCCATGGGGTGGGTGTATCGTAATATTGCCCAATATGGCGGCAATCCTAATCAGCTGTTTGTCATGGGGCATTCGGCAGGGGCGTTTAATGTGGTATCTGCGGTGGATGATAGCCGTTTTTGGACAACCACCGGCATTCCCAACAAGGCAATATTAGGCGTGATTGGACTAGCAGGGCCGTATGATTATGATTTTCGTAGCGGTACTACCAAAGTTGCCTTTCCAGCTGATAGCACCCGCCAGCAAGTGATGCCTGTGTATCATATCCGCCAAGATTTACCCCCGCATTTGTTGGTCACAGGTAGTAAAGATACGCTTGTCTACCCACAAAATGCTGATAGCCTACAAAAAGCGCTGACCCAGGCAGGCGGCAACGTGGAACGGGTGAAAGTCCCTGCCACTCACGCAGGCGTCGTCATTGGACTGGCAACACCGTTACAGTCGTTTTATCCTACCTTTAACAAGGTCAATGATTTTATGCAGCGGCATTTGCCAACAGCGCAGTGAGAAAAATTTCCAATAAAAATTTTAAAGAAAACTTTAGCGACCAACGCAATCGAATGCATACCACTGCTAAGACAGTAGCCTCAAATGCGATGAGAAAATCACAACCGAGTTGACGTAACCGACTCGGTTTGCATTTGATCCAATTATTTATGCCATTTGCTATCTAATCTTTGCTGAAATTTTTACTTCATGAACAGCTGCTGCAACATAATGACGCTATTGCAGATAACTGCTATCCGCTTATAATAAACGGCATTGACCTGCTTATCATAAAAAAGTTCTCAATATACTCATAACAACATAACGAACAGGAATTCCTGATGCTACCAATCAAAGACCCAACCTTACTCAAAACCCAATTCCTCATTGACAACCAATGGACGGACGCCTCGACAGGCGAAACCATTGATGTCACCAATCCATTTGACAACCAAGTGATTGCCACCATACCGAGTCTAGAAAAATCCCAAGTCATCGACGCTGTTGCCATCGCCCACAAAGCGCAAATAGACTGGGCACAAAAAACCGCCAACGAGCGCGCAGCTATTTTAAACAACTGGGCGGATTTAATCGACCAAAATAAAGAAGATTTGGCGACTATCATGACCGCTGAGCAAGGCAAGCCAATCACCGAATCGCGCGGTGAAATCGGCTACGCCAATAGCTTTATCCGTTGGTTTGCCGAAGAAGGCAAACGCATCTATGGCGACATCATCCCTAGCACCAACAAAGACCTACGTTACGTGGTGTTAAAACAACCTATCGGTGTCTGCGCAGCGATTACCCCGTGGAATTTCCCCGCCGCCATGATTACCCGCAAAGTTGCCCCTGCCTTAGCCGCTGGCTGCAGCATAATTGTCAAACCTGCCACTGAAACACCCTTGACCGCGTTAGCACTGGGCGAACTTGCTATACGTGCAGGCTTACCTGCAGGCTTGCTACAAATCGTCACCGGCAAGTCATCCGTCATTGGCGAAGTGCTCACCCAAGATGAACGTATCCACAAATTGTCATTCACTGGCTCTACTGAAGTTGGTCGCGTGCTGATGTCACAATGCGCATCCACCGTCAAAAAACTTTCGATGGAGCTTGGTGGCAACGCCCCCTTTATCGTCTTTGATGATGCGGATTTAGAAAAAGCAGCAACCGGTCTTATCGCTTCCAAATACCGCAATGCCGGACAAACCTGTGTCTGTGCAAACCGCGTCTATGTGCAATCAAGTATCAAAGACAAATTTTTAGCCATCTTCAAACAAAAAGTCGAAGCACTAAAAGTCGGTAATGGTATGACAGAGGGTGTAAATATCGGTCCGCTCATCAACCAAGGCGCACTGGACAAAGTCGAGCAGTTGCTTGAAGATGCGGTCAACAAAGGCGCGACAATTGTAACTGGGGGTAAAAAACATGCAGCATCGGCGTTAAGTTTTGAGCCAACTGTTATCACGGGAATTACCGATGACATGGACATTGCCAGCCAAGAGATTTTTGGTCCGATTGCGCCCGTGTTTGTGTTTGATAGCGATGATGAAGTGATTGCCCATGCCAACAACACGATTTATGGACTGGCAGCATATTTTTATACCCAAAGCGTTGCGCGTTCGTGGAAAGTGTGTGAAGGACTTGAATATGGTATGGTCGCCCAAAACACCGGGCTGTTATCAACCGAAGTTGCACCATTCGGTGGTGTCAAACAATCCGGTTTTGGGCGTGAAGGCTCAAAGTATGGGATTGAAGACTATGTGACTACCAAATATTGGTGTATTGATGTGCAATAATAGTTAAATCGTCCAAATTCATGGCATACATTGCCATGATAGGGCGTGAGATTGAACGCGCTGATTTAGCTTATTGGTTTTTGCAATTAGCGCTTTAGTATTTTATTCAGCAATATCAAATACTTGGCGCAGGTATGCCAAAAAGGTATCGTTATCGGTCATGGTTTTGCCCGGGCTGTCGGATATTTTGGCAACCGATTGCCCGTTACATTCAACCAATTTCAGGACAATGTTGAGCGGTGTTTGCCCCATATCATTGGTCAGGTGAGTCCCGATACCAAACCCAAGTAGAAAACGGTCGTTAAAATGTAAGTACAGCGCCCACGCCTTCTGCAACGTCAACCCATCGCTAAAATTTAACATTTTGGTTTTTGGGTTGATTTTGAGTTGTTGGTAGTGCGCGTAGGCTTTTTCGCCCCATGCATACGGGTCACCACTGTCATGACGCAGCCCATCAAATAGCTTGGCAAAATACAAGTCAAAATCGCGTAAAAAGGCATCCATCCCGACCACGTCCGTCAATGCAATACCTAAGTCACCTCGATATTCTTGAACCCAAGCTTCGAGTGCCGCTTTTTGGAAATTACGCAAGCGCACATCAAGCGCCTGAAAGGCTTGTAAAAACTCATGCGCCATTGTGCCAATCGGGGTGATACCGAACTGTTTGGCAAAATACACATTGCTGGTACCGCGAAATATTTCCGGCACTGCCATCAACCGCTCAATCACTCGCTCTTGCCAAGCAACACTATAACGTCGACGCGTACCAAAATCTGATAGAAAAAACGGAACGTCATAAGCCGCCATTTGGCGACGATAGTCTTGTAACAGTATGATTTTATCGTTTAGCCGTTGTTCACCGACTTGCCAAGCCGATTGCTGGTCAAGGTGACTAAAATACAGTTCATTGACAATCGCCAATACAAAGATTTCAAACATCATTGCCTGAATCATCGGACCTTCAATACGAATGTCTAACCGACCTTCGGCATCAAGGGTCGCTTTGATAAAACGACGTTTGAGTTGAAATAATTCAAGATAATCAACAAAATCACTTTTGATAAAGCGCAGACCACGAAGGTACTGCAGCTCATCGGCTGTAAACCGCAGTTCACAAAGCGCATCGAGCTCAGCATTGACTTCATCGAGTAGCGTTGATAGGGGATAGGCGGTGTCTTCAAGGTTGCGACAGCGAAACGCATATACGCTATGCGTCTGTGGAAACTTGTGTAGCACCACTTGTAGCATGGTAAATTTGTATAAATCCGTGTCCAACAAAGACTTAATAATCGCCATCACCCATCCTAAATTGTATAACTATCGATATGAGTGACTACTTTAGCATTAATTCGCTTGGATTGTAGAAAATCTGACTCGGTGCTTGGCATTATGGTTGGCTGGGCGTATCGACTTTAATTGTATTGACGGCATGGTATTCACGGTTAAAATATACCAAGCCTGTCTGGTCTTTGCCTTGTTGTATGGCTTCGATACGACAAATAAAAATCCCGTGTGTGCCGACTTCTTGGATTTGCTCGATTTGGCAATCAAAGCTCACCAAGGCATTGTCCAAAATCGGTGACTGGGTCATCAAGGTATGCCATGTGCCATGCTCAAAGCGCGCTTGCGCTTCGAGTTTGGAGGCAAAAACCGCGGATAATGGTGCATGATGATCGGCAAGCACATTCACCGCCAATACCTTGTTTTGCACGAAATATTCATACGAGCGTGAGGCGGTATTCATACATACCAGCAAGGTCGGTGGGGTATCGGTTACACTGCACACCGCCGATGCAGTAAAGCCATGACGACCCGCAGGGCCATCGGTAGTGACCACATTGACCGCAGCCGATAACATCGACATGGCATTTCTAAAATCAGTAACGTCAACCATTGTTTTTTCCAAATTACTTTTTAAATTATGAGGTCGTCCAATTGATGCGTGGCTAAATAGTCATTTCGGACGAGCTTGGCGCCTTGTGCTAAGGCAGACAGCTTGCCTTGTGCCACATGACGGGGGAGCGGCGCCATTCCGCAATTGGTACAAGGGTACAAATTTTTAGCATCCACAAACTGCAAGGCTTTATGCAGCGTTGCTGCCACTTGCTCAGGCGTTTCTATCTGATGCGTCGCCACATCAATCGCGCCCACCATCACTTTTTTGCCACGAATCAATTCGATAAGTTCCATCGGTACGCGCGAATTTTGACATTCTAGCGACACCATATCAATCGCCGATTGCTGTAGTTTGGGGAAGATGGCTTCATACTGTCGCCATTCACTGCCCAAGGTTTGTTTCCAATCGGTATTGGCTTTGATACCATAACCATAACAGATATGGACGGCAGTGTCACATTTCAACCCTTCTATGGCACGTTCGAGTGCCGCAATGCCCCAATCATTAACTTCATCAAAAAATACATTAAAAGCAGGCTCATCAAATTGAATAATATCGACCCCTGCCGCCTCCAGTTCTTTGGCTTCTTGGTTGAGTAGGGTGGCAAATTCCCAAGCCAGCTTTTCGCGGCTGCCGTAGTATTGGTCACTTAAGGTATCAATCATGGTCATGGGTCCAGGTAGCGCCCATTTGATAGGTTTGTCTGTGTGCTGACGTAAAAACTTGGCGTCCTTTGCAAATACCGATTGCGGGCGCGACACCGCACCCACCACAGTCGGCACACTGGCTTCATAGCGATTGCGAATTTTTACCGTAGCGCGATTGGCAAAATCAACCCCATCTAGATGCTCAATAAAGGTGGTGACAAAATGTTGGCGGGTCTGCTCGCCATCACTCACAATATCAATGCCTGCCGCTAGTTGCTGCTGCAATGATACCAATAACGCGTCTTGTTTGCCTTGGACAAGGGCGCTGTCTGTTAGCTTCCAAGGTGACCAAAGTTGTTCAGGTTCAGCAAGCCAGCTTGGTTTAGGCAGGCTACCTGCCGTTGATGTTGGAAAAAGTGTCGTCATTGTTTTCTCTTTAATTGTTTGGTGTTAGCAAAACTGCTTAAGCGACTTATTAAGCTACTTGGGTTAAGCGACTTGGGAATTTAACCATTCTTGTAACAAAGTTTGATAGGGTTTGATAAAGTGGGTTTCTGTGTATTGACCTTGTTGAATCGCTAGCTGGCTACGTTCTTCACGGTCATACTCGATTTTGGTCAGTGAATAATCCTCATGATTTAAACTGGGCTGATAGCTTTGACCTGCCACGCTATTGGCGTTATAAATCTCAGGACGATAAATTTTTTGGAACGTTTCCATCGTGCTAATCGCGCTGATAAGCTCAAGGTTGGTGTAGTCATTGAGCAAATCACCTTTAAAATAAAATGCAAAAGGCGCCACTGATTTTGGCGGCATAAAATAACGCACCGATAAACCCATTTTGCTAAAGTACTCATCTGTCAGCGAATATGCGTCTTGTACATATTCAGTGCCCAAAATCGGATGACAATTGGCGGTTCGGGTGTAGGTCTTAGTGGTCGATACACTCAGACAAATCACCGGGGGTTTGTTAAATTGCTCACGATAGGCAGGCGAGTTCAACACATACTCAAACAACTTGCCATGCAAATCCCCAAACCGCTCGGGCACGCTAAACGATGGCTGGTTTTTGTTATGCGCCAACAGCCATACACTAAAGTCATAATCGCGCACATAGGAAGAAAAACTGTTACCCACGATGCCATCGATTCGCTGCTGGGTCTGGGTGTCAAAGATAACGGTTTTTAAAATCTCAATAGCCGGAAAGCTGTCTTTCGTACCAACAATCTCAAGATTGGCAGATACAATCTCAAGCTCGACCTGATAGCGGTCGCCAGTCACATTGTCCCAATGTGCCAAGTCATTAAATCGACGGTTAATCATTTGCAGGGTATTGCGTAAGTTTTGCTCGCGGTGTTCACCCCGTGCCAGATTGGCAAAGTTGGTAGTCAGCCTAGTATCTTTGGCAGGTTGGTAATTTTCATCAAATGCAATGGTTTTGATATGACAATCAATCGGTAAAGTCATGTCTATAATCTCCGTAACAGTCGCGCAAAAAAATTTCTTTTAGCACCCTACGATTACTAAAAATCGTCACTGCTAAAAGTACAAAGACAGTTATACGCTAAAAATAAGATGAATAAAAACGAATTAAAATTTAAAAATAATGAATTTTATTCATTTTAGGTTTTTTCTTGCATAAAGATTGGATTGCCACCCATGCAAAAAATGCCTGCCTTGCCAAGCCCGCTGAATCAATTGATAGGCAAAAAAGCGTCATTATTGGACAAGCGGCTTTATCAGCTGATTTTAAACTATCAAAACACCAATAACCAATTAGATACCCAAATCCATTATTTAGCAGTGAGTTTTGCTGAGCAGGACGATAGTAAAAACTTATTTGCAAAAGATGGCTTTCACCCCAGTGCCATAACTTACGCACTATGGGGTACACAATTAGCGGATTTTATCAGTCAGGCAATATCAACCAAGTCGTAATTTGTCAGCCATTCAATAAATAGTCAGCAATCAATAAGCTGTCTTGGTAGTCCATTTCATCATTGCGATACACTTGGCAATATCAACTTTTTCAATCAACTGCTCGGCAACTGGGCATATCCGTTTTGCTCATTAACCGTATCAACTGACGCTCATACACAGAAAGCTGATTATTGAGCTATCTTATGATATTGGGTTTTTAAACGCCTCAATCGCCATCGCCCGTGAGACTTTTGTTGGTGTGGCAAGCTTTGGATAGGCGATGTGAGGATGTTGTGTTAGGTAGGTTTGCAGTTTTTGCTCATCGTTGATGATGTTAGCCGGCACCGTTGCAAGCTCGGGTACCCAGTGTTGGATATAGCTGGCGTCAGGGTCATACGTTGCCGCCTGACTAAATGGATTCATCACCCGAAAATAAGGCTGGGCATCGGTACCAACGGAAGCTGACCATTGCCATCCACCATTATTACTGGCAAAATCACCATCTACCAAATGCTGCATAAAATACGCCTCACCCCAACGCCAATCGATTAATAGGTTTTTGCTCAGATACATCGCCACCACCATACGCAGCCGATTGTGCATAAAACCTGTGCTGTTGAGACAGCGCATCGCTGCATCCACAAGCGGCACACCTGTCTTACCTTGATACCAGCTTTCAAAGTCGGCTAGGTCATAACGCCAAGCCACAGATTCATCGAGTGGGGTCAAAAACGCCTTGCCTTTAACGATATCTGGACGGTTAACCATAACGTCATAATAAAAATCGCGCCAAGCCAGCTCGCTAATCCAGCGCATGATGTCTTTCTCACTTCCCAGTCCTTGCTGACTGTTCAGCTTTTGTCTGGCTTCGAGATAGCATAATCTGGGCGATAGCATACCGATTGCCAAATAGGGTGATAAACGACTGGTCGCACCCAAGTGATTATTCAAAGCGGGCACGTCTCTGGCGGTATTGTAATCAGCGATATGTTTTTTTAAAAAATCATCCAGTCGTGATTGGGCAGCCGCTTCACCGGCAGGGTATAACAATTGTGCTAACTCACTCACGTGATTGAGTTGTTTATCAAGCGCAGCGGTAGGGATAAGATAAGCGCGATAAAATGCATCAATCGTTATATAGTCATTGGTATTGGTATTGGTATTGGTATTGGTATTGGTATTGGTATTGCGGCTGTCTTTGGCGAGTTGTATGGTATTTATAGCCATTGCAGCAGGGGTGGGCGATAGGGTTAAGCCGCCAGTTTCAATCATCGCAAGCCAACGCTTGTAAAAAGGGGTAAAGACTTTGTACGGCATACCTTTGTCGGTGACGATACGCTGAGGGGCAACCACTTGACTATCATCAAACCATTGAGTAACTATGCCCAACGACTGCGCCTGCTGGGCAATATACTGGTCGCGGGCAACTTCATTAACCGGGTACTCCAAATTGGCAAATAAATGGCTAATAGAAAGCTGCTGGCAAAGCTCAAGCACGTCCGTTGCCTGCGAGGCAAAATCATCCACCACTCTGATGATGATACCAATATTCAACTGAGATAAACTCTGCTCCAGTGCGCGGATTTGCCGCAGTATCAAGTCAATTTGCCACAGCGATTTGCGGTGTGATTGCCATTGCTTGGGTGTCAAATAAACCACGGCGATGACGCCAGCATGGTTTTGCTGTGCATGCTCACAGCAAGCCGCAAAAGCGGTATTGTCAAAGGTGCGCAAATCTTGGCGAAACCACATCAAGTTCATTGTGCTGCTCATTATCTTTACCCCAATACAACAATTTATCGTTAGGGTATTATGTCAACAAAGGCTTGTCTTCCCAAGACATTTTTTCAGGTTTATTGCGCCATCATAACGGTAAAAGCCAGTTATCCCGTTGCAAAAATGTGCAATGACCCACATAAAAAGTCAACTAAACTAAACTAGATAATAGCTAATAGATGTAAGCGCCTTAAATAGCCAGCGATTAAGTAAATCTATAGAAAGGGATAATGAAAAATTCTAATAAAACCGTTAAAAAATCTGATTTACCGAGCAAAATCTGCCCAGTGTGTCAGCGTCCATTTACCTGGCGAAAAAAATGGGAAAAAGATTGGGTGAATGTCATTTATTGCTCAAAGCGCTGTCAAGGTAATAGCCGTAGCAGCAAATTAAAAAAATAACGCTAAAAACTCATTGACCCCAGGTATACCCAACATCAAATAGCAAACTAACTATTTGATTTATGGCACAATTATATTAAGATGGCAATGTCATCTCCCATCATTAAAGCGTGCATCAAGCGATTTCCCTGTTATGCTATCTACCCCATTATCCGATAACAAATCGTCAAAACTATATATTAGGGTAGTGGTATTTGGCATCGTTACCGCGCTGCATGGGCTGCTGCTATATCTATTTTTTCAGTACCAAACTCCCTTAAAAATCAAACCGCAAACGACGCAGCCGCTCGAAATTAGCTTTATCCAGCTGAAGCCTCACCCCTCACAGACCTACTATTCACAACCGCAGCCCGTCGCCATTAATCATGCGAACCCTGCCAAACAAGCTTATCCTAGCACTAACACCCAAGCGGCTGATATTAAGGAAAAACCATTATCAACACCAAACCCTACACCCGCTAAACTGGTGGAGTACCAAGCAAAAAATAGTAGCCACAAGCCAATCGAATTCAGACCAACGATAGATAATTCGACCAACCAAAAAAAAGCCAGTCAACCTAAAACTTCGTTATCTAAAGCAAGTCAAAGTCAAAGCCAAAAAAAATCACAAGATATTTCTAGCGAGCCATTAATGAACGCGCGTGAAAATAACGCCCACTATGAACAACAGCAAGCGGCGCAAATAGAACGCAACATAAGTTCAAATAATAGCCAATCTCTTGCTCAACCCAAATCAGCTACTATCAAATCAGCTACTACCAAGCAAAGCCATACCAATACTGAATATGCTTTAAAACCTATAACTCACGATGAGCGTGCTGAATCATCTGCTAAATCATCTAAAGACTCGATGCGTCCTCAAATACAAAAAACGCCAAATCAGCCCGTTAGCCCAGTTATTTCAGCTATGCCCGCTGTCCCAGCTATTAATTCGTCACCAAAACCAGCAACACCCATCACCTTTGGCAATGCGGATGCAAGTTGGCAGAAAAAACCTAACACCCAGTTAGCACCCAATTTATCCCGTATTGTGACACTAAAGCAGCTATCAAGCCTGCAAGTAAAACTCAATGTCAATGCCCAAGGTGGCGTGGAAAAATGCAGAATTACGCAAACATCAGGTGATCAAGAGGTGGATAAATTTATTTGCCAACAAGTGCAAAAAGCCAAACTTTATCCAAAAAAAACCAATGGCGTCACGGTACCAAGCATTGGTAATCTCACCATAGCCCTAACCAATCTTGCAAATTAAACCATACAATATGTCGTTGAAGCAGTATCTATGTGATAATCATTAAGGGCTTACTGTGTCAACAATTGATTAACTAGACACATAAAAAAAGCCAACCTGATGAACAGATTGGCTTTCATGTTATTGAAAGTTAGCTTATTTCTTTTGGTAGGATAAACGTACGCCGTATACCCAGCCATCATTGTCTTGGAAATCCCCAACAATGCTACCATCGGGTAGTTTTGCTTTGGCATCACCAAACATCAAGTATTTAACGCCGCCTGAGATAGCCCATTCAGGTGTCAAATTGTATTTTGCTCCTAAGCCCACATTCCAGTTGCCTTCCACAGGTCCTAGAGAAGTGATGGGATTGCCTGCACCTGAGTCATAACCCACAGCGCCCGAAATAGCTAATTGTGGCGATAGTTTCTTACCTAGACCGACTTCAGCAGTCCAAGCGTCATCGTCATAAGAAACTAAATTTAAACCGCTTGCGCTACCATAGATTTTTGGTTTAATCGCAAAATCGCTCCAAGGTACCCAACGTGCTTTTGCGGTTAAAAGGGTTGTTGGATTGATACCTGTTTGAAAATCTAAGTTAACAGATTTTGGCGTGGTGATAGTAATTTCATTGGTGCCAACACCCGCTGCACCAAGTGCAGGAAGATTTTCCGTCATATTGACGTCGTGGTCGATTTCAGAGCGATAGGTTAACGCGGCTTTGAGGGCAATTTCAGGTTTTAAATAAGCAATCCCAGCCATCCAGCCATAAGCCGTATCACGCGTAATATTTGCATCATAGCCAGAGGCGGTTTTATAAGCGTTACCACGTAAGTGAACATCACCTTCTAAACGCTGAATCGTAGGACCGCCATAAATTTGAATATTTTTCTTTTCACCCAGTTTTACCCCCAATAGCCCTGTGAAATTTTGGCTGCTGATAGAAACGTTGGTGGCACCTGTGACTTTAGATAAATTTTGTGAAGCTGCTTGTGCGGTAGATAAAGTCTTAACTGCTTGTGTACCAGCCGCAACTTGGGTAGTACCTGCAGCAATCCCTTGTTGAAGTGCAGTAATTTGTGGCGTTAAAACAGGTGCTAATGCAGGGTTAGCAGCCAAAGCCGCTTGGGCTGTCGCTAATTGGGTATTTGCCGCATTTAATCGCGCTTGCCCTGCAGTAACTTGATTTTGGATGGTTGAGATAGCGGTTTGCAGTTCTGTCGCATTGGTAACAGGCAGTGCAATACCTGCATTTTGCAATCCTGCTGCTGCCTGAGCATAGATACCATTTACTATAGAAGTTGGTGCACCAACAAAGTTGTTATCCCCAGAAAACTCAACATTTGCGCCCCAAGGCTGGTCAAAAAATGCCCCTACGCTGATGGTGTCATTGACATCGGCTTTTGCGCCAAAATTTAAAGACTGGTAATCGTCGGCCATATCAGGGACATTGCGACCAGCGGTAAAGTTTGCGTCAGTTGTCGCAACCTTTGCGTTATCTTTACCCTCGATTGTTGGATCGATGGTAACGTGCTCAACATAGGCAAAAGTACCTTGCTCGGTAAAAGCCCAGCTGGGTTGAGTAGAGCGGTCTAGACCGGCTGCGTTTGCGATAGAAACAGTAGAAAGCGTAGCAACAGCTAGCGCAAGAGAAGAAATTTTAAATGACATGTGAAGCTCCCTGTTTGATTTTAATCCTCACGTCTAACAGCTAATTTAACAAAAACTTATCAATAAATTAGAATTGACGTAGTACCTTCCTTTGGTTAGGTAAAGAATAATCAAAATTTTAACAATTGACAACCGTATAATCACATTTTTGTAAGAATTTATTGACCTGAGCAGTCACGAAAAAAAGAGGGTGTTAACTCAATGAGTTAACACCCTCTTTTTACTGACTATATCTAGCTAAACAACTATCGACCGCGGTAAGTAATACGTCCTTTCGATAAGTCGTAAGGTGTCATTTCAACTTTAACTTTATCGCCTGTTAAGATACGAATATAGTTTTTACGCATTTTTCCAGAAATATGCGCAATAATTTCATGCCCATTTTCTAAACGCACTTTAAATAATGTGTTAGGTAAAGTATCGACCACTTCGCCTTCAAATTCAATTACATCGTCTTTTTTTGCCATAATACCTATATCTATGAGTCAAATGTATAAATGCAGATTATACGCTGATGCGTGTGTTATCGCAACTTTTAAGCCCTAAATCAATCAATTGAAAAAAACAGCTAAAAGATTTGCGCGCATCGCGCCCTTATTCAGGCAAATTTAGCCAAATAGGGGATAGCCTTGTTGCCGGTAACAGTGATTGAAATTGGGGTGGATATAGCGCGTTGATAAAGTACAGCCCATCGGCAGAAGCCGTCGCTGCCGCAAGTGACCGATTTTTGCTAAGTAGCAATGTCTCAATCCATGCGACTGGCTTTTCACTGCGCCCAATTTCAAATAACGTACCCATAATATTTCGCACCATGTGATGCAAAAAACCATCGGCTTGGATATCCAGTACCAATAGCTCACCATGCTGAATCAATTTGGCAAAATGGACATGGCGCACAGGCTGGTTAGATTGACAGGAAGCGGCACGAAAACTGGTAAAATCATGGGTGCCTTCGAGATAGGTCGCTGCCTGCTGCATCAGTTGGACATTAAGCGGGGCGTATTCATGGGTAATTTGCTGATTGAGTATCGCAGGTCGAAAGGGATGGTTGAGGGTAATATAGCGGTAGCGTCGAGCAATGGCAGAAAAGCGCGCATGAAACTCAGCAGGCATCACTTGTATCCAGCGCACCGCGATATCATCAGGTAGTAGAGAATTTGCGGCACGCAGCCAATTATAAGGCTGACGTTTGGCACTGGTTTGAAAATGGGCAATCATATTTGACGCATGGACGCCGGCATCAGTACGACCCGCAGCGATGACTTCTATGGGTTCATTGGCTATCTTTGATAACGCTGCTTCAACATGCTGCTGAATACTATCAACTTCTTGTTGTCGTTGCCAGCCGCGATAGCGAGTACCAATAAATTCGATGCTGATCGCATAAGTATTTACAGTCATAAAAAAGCCAAATTTGCCAAAACCTACGATAAAAAAGCCTAGTATAACAACTAATCAGTTATTAGGCGACGGTGTGAGTATCTTTTAGACAATGCGCCCAGCGCTGACGGCGGCGAGCAGGGGTATCATAACTGCCAATCAACCAAAGCAGACGAGCAAATATCGCAGGTAAGGTCAATCGTCCCGTCATCAAAACTTCACACTGAGCCAGCCATGCCCCCGCTTCATACGCTTGGCTGACGCCGCCATACGCGCATTGGGTGGTCACTGCGACCAGACAGCCTTGTTTTTTCGCCTGTAATAATTGGTTTTTGATGGATTCGGCATACGGCACATTGCCTGCACCAAATGCCAAAATAATGATGGCATCAGGTTTTTCAGACAATAAATTACCCAAGCGAGCAGCGAGCAAATGCGTATCCACTGGCGTTAAATAGAGTGTGGCAATATTGGCATGGGACAAGCTGTCAAAGACTTGCGGCAATTGACTCAACCGATCTTCTAGCCAAAGTTGATGCTGAGCCTCGGTGATTTTTGAGGTATAGCTATTGGCGGGATAACCAGCACGGTGGTGCCCCACAAACGCCATTAAATCATGGCTATGAATTTTTTGCACCGTTTGGGCAGGCCAATCTTCACCAGAAAAACACACCCGCACCCCAGGCTCACCATGACGGGCTAGTTTACAGGCATCAAATAAATTCTGTGTGGCATCGCTCTGCGCGTCGATAAGGTAATCGGTTAACACATTGCTATCAAGCAAAGGTCTCATCGCCCCTGTCACCACAATACTGATATGACTACCCGCAAAACACTCTGCCAAAAAAGCCGCGAGGTAGCTGAGCGTATCGGTGCCTGTTAGCACCACAAATTGGCGAAGCCCTTGTCCAATGGCTTGTAGTATCAATTGATAAAAATGCGCAAAATCGGCAGGTGTTAACTGGCTACTGTCTTTAATGACATCATTATCCAATATCCGCCAATCCACAGGGTCGTGTGCATGGTTTGGGTAGGTGGCAAAATGGGTCTGTAGTATCTGTGATAACACAGGTAAAAAAATATCAGCATCTAAGCTAGCAAGCGGTTTGCCATAACTGCCAAAAGTGCCGCCCGCGTAGATGATGCCAATACCTGATTTGCTGATAGATTTACTCAATTGAAATTTTACTCATAAGGGTTGGCAATGGATAACTTATCAAGGACAGCGATTTCAATCGCTTCCATTTCATCTTGCTCAGCTTGCCCAAGTTCATGGTCAAAACCCAGTAAATGCAGCATCCCATGCACCAGCAAATGGGTTAGATGCTGCTCTACTGTTTTGCCTTGTTCAGCGGCTTGACTAACCACCACCGCATGGCAAATCACTAGTTCACCTAGCGGCAGTGCGGGCAGTAATTCTAGCACAGCTTCAGGCAATTCACTGGCATAGGATAAAATATTGGTAGCGTAGTCTTTGCCACGCGCATCTAAATTGATGGCGCGAGCTTCCACAGGCTCCGTGACATAAATTTCTAATTCAACCGTTTTTTGAAAGATAAATTCACCCAGTTGACTAGGTATCTCAGTAGTGTCTTGATGGGTTTCAAAATACTGCAGAACTTGTTGCAAAATAGCGACAATCTTGTCTTGTTGGTACAAGGCTTCAAGTTCGCCAAAAGTTGGCAGTTCAAGTAAGTCTTCGGCAAAACTAATTATCACTTGACTCATCGGTACTTGACTCATCGGCGCTTGCGGCAAAGCGCCAGCTAAATCACCTGCTAAATCAATTTGGGTTGGTAAAGCTGATGACATAAGCTACTCCGCGATACCTATATCAATGGGTGCGTTATCAATCGGGGCTTTATCAATCGGGGCGTTGTTATCCGTTACCCCGATAGCCGAGCTTGCGGCTTGTGACTGTGCTTGGCTTTGTTCAAGTAGGCGCGATTGCTTTTTGGCTTCTTTAATCGCTTCTTGCGCTTCATCGTATTTATCGTAGGCTTGCACGATTTTTTGAACCAATTGATGGCGTACCACATCTTTGCTATCAAACCGCGTCACATGAATTTCTTCAATATCCGCCAAGATTTCTAGCGAATGCCGCAAGCCTGACTTGGTGCCGCGAGGTAAGTCGACCTGTGACATATCGCCCGTGATGACCGCACGTGAGCCAAAACCCAAACGAGTCAAGAACATTTTCATCTGTTCAGGGGTGGTGTTTTGTGCTTCATCCAAAATCACAAATGAGTTATTTAAGGTACGACCGCGCATGTAGGCGAGGGGTGCCACTTCAATGACTTGTTTTTCAATCAGTTTTGCCACTTTTTCAAACCCTAGCATTTCATATAAAGCGTCATAAAGAGGGCGTAAATAAGGGTCGATTTTTTGGGTCAAATCCCCCGGTAGAAAGCCCAGTTTTTCCCCTGCTTCTACCGCCGGGCGCACAAGCAAAATACGCTCAATCTCATTGCGCTCTAGCATATCCACCGCACAAGCCACCGCCAAGTAAGTCTTACCCGTCCCTGCAGGCCCTACGCCAAACGAAACATCAGAGAGTAAGATTTTTTTGACATATTGCTGTTGGTTGTAACCGCGGGGGATAATTTTTCCTTTACGGGTTCTCAAACTAATCGGGGTGAATTCAGTGCTATCTGCGCGCTCGCTGCCATTTTCGCTAGCGGCATCATTTTCTAGCGCTAAATCTTGCTCGCGGCTAAAACTGGTTTGCACGAGCAGATGCAAATCTTCTGGCGAGATGACGTCGTTGCTTTGTGCTTCATCGGCAAGCTGTACCAAGATACGCTCAGCACGCGTGACTGAATCGAGTTCACCTGAAATCACAAAATCGGTTTTGCGTTGGTGAATGTGGACTGACAGACGATGTTCAAGGTACTTAATGTGGTTATTGTATTCGCCAAGTAAGGTTTTGAGTTGGTGGGCTTTTAGAGATGATAAATCGACCGTTCTGCTGATGGTATCGCTCAAGAGTGCTTCCTTTTATGGGTTTTTATAGTTGTGATAAATCATAAGGTTGAGAGATTAGGGGAGTATGACAGTAACCAATATAATATTTTGGCACGTTGATACTATTATGGTAAATATATGCAAAAATTCAAGTGACGTTAACGGGTTTTTGTCATTTCAAGTGATTTTGAGGTCGACACGGAGCCAATGCTCAGCCACGACGGGCAAAAAATTAAATTTTGAGAAAATGAAAAAAAATGTGACAAAATGCTTGACGACATAAGGTTAAATACGCATAATATGCACCCCATGACAGGCAAGAAATACTTTCAAAATTGTGCCTAAATCCTGCAAATTTGCCAAACATGGCGATGTAGCTCAGCTGGTTAGAGCGCACGACTCATAATCGTGAGGTCAAGAGTTCAAGTCTCTTCATCGCCACCATATATCCCGCTTATAGCAACGGTTTGCGAAGTGTGTAGCCCACGAAGGTGATTTTCATGGGCTGAGTGGTTTTAGCATAGTTAATAATAACCGTTGGTATATAAGACCTCGCGCTGTTTTTGCAGTTGTGAGGTTTTTGCGTTTATATGGGCTGTAATATGGTCAAAAAATTAAGCCACTCGTTTTGAGTGGCTTTTTTTGTGTGGTGAAATTATTGCAGGGCGTTGGCTAGGTTTTTTATGATGTGGTTTGCATCCTTGGGAATAAATTTGCCATAGTGACGGTGAATCATATCAGTGTTGGTATGTCCAAGCTGATTGGCAAGCCATTCTGCTGTCACTGCACCTGTCGATAGCACTTGGCTTGCATAGGTGTGCCTGCCATTATTGACAGGTCGGTATCTAACCCCACAGGAGTCAAGATGGGCAGTCCATCGTCTTGATAACTGGCTATATGTAAAATGGCTGATCTCATCATACCAAAGCCAAGTGAGCGATTGTGATTTTATCCTTTTGTTGTCGCGGTCTGTGATAGCGATTGTATTTTTGGGATTGTTTTTGACTTGGTTGATTTGTGATTGTAAGGCGTCGATAACTTCGGGCAATAAATCAACTTGGCGTTTGCGGCGG
Organism: Moraxella sp. CTOTU47616; assembly: GCF_032017465.1. NCBI lineage: Bacteria > Pseudomonadati > Pseudomonadota > Gammaproteobacteria > Moraxellales > Moraxellaceae > Moraxella > Moraxella sp. CTOTU47616. The sequence continues at coordinate 455,906 of NZ_DALZPU010000001.1, read as the reverse complement.
CGGTTTTTTGTTACGCGGTATTGGTCACGAACAAAACTGCGATTGACGAATAAGCAGCCTTTTTCTAGGTCTAAATCTTCGACCGCCAAACTTATCAGTTCGTGGAATGACAATCCGCTCCACAGCATGACTGTATAAAGGTTATGCAGGGTAGGGGTTGTTGGGTGGTTTAATATCCTTGTTATTTCGTCGCGGTCAAATGGGTCGATATCATCTGGGTCAGTTTGTCCTAGTGATATGTACTTGGTTGGGTCGTTGACGGTTTTTTGATGTCTTGCCCAGTAGCTGTAAATTTTTCGCCATAACATTATTATTTCTTTGACTGTTTTGGTCGATAGTTTTTGTAATAGTACGTTATAAACCCATTCCTCTATATCTTCTACCCCAATCTTAGCGATAGGTTTCATGCCCCAATATGGTTCGATGTGGGTTTTGACTTTGCTGTCGTAGGTGTCAAATGATATTTTGGCGACTTTGTTGGTCTCAACTTTTCGCCATTGGTGGATATAGTATCCAAAATAGCGGTCAGCTCTCTTCGATGAGTCGGGGAATACGGTATCACGGTCAAAAATACCCATGCGTAGTTGCTGGGCTATCATGTCGGCAGTGGCTTTGGCGGCGGCAAGGTTGGCATCGGTGGGTGGGCTGTTATGTATAGTTTCGCGGTGACGCTCACCGTCGATTTTCCACCAGATTCTGATGGCGGTTTTGAGTGGTTCAATGCCTGATGATATTTTTTGCATGAGGTATCCTTAATTTCAGATTTGGATAGGTCTTTTTACGCTCGTTTTTGGGACAAACGAAGGGTTAAAAACACGGCTTTTTTGCCGTGTTTCTACCGTGTTTTTTTGGTGGTAAAAAATAAAGGTGATTTGGTGATATTTTTACTATCTTTGGGTTAAAGCGTGCGCGATTGCCCAATCTGCGTGTGATTGCCAATTGGTGATTTTATGGTGATTGCTGGGTGATTTTGGGGTGATACGATACGCCAACGGCAGTTTTAGATAGTATTTTTTATCTTCACGCTGGATGTGTACTTCCATTTTATCTGTGATTCTCTTAATCGCTGTCATGAATTGCTGTTTGGTGTAGTCTTTGGCGTAATCATCGTAAGCAAGGATAGTCTGACCTTCAGCTATTTTGTCGATAAAAATATGCAATAGGGTTCTAGTCTTATCGGCGACAACAGGCACAATTTTGCCTTTAACCCGTATTGATAAATCGTCACCGAAGGTAAAGCCTTCATTACGAGCTTTGTTTTGGTAATAACGGTTTAAGTCGTGTAGGTCAAACAGTCTGCCGTCCATACGAATTAAGGTCTCGCGATCTAATTGCTCAACGCTTTTGAGTGTGCCTGGTTCTGAGATGGCGTTGATGTGGCTGACAACATTTTTGATATTGGCACTTAAAAAGATGTCGCTATGGGATTTGAAGAGCTGCATTTTCATGATGGGTGTCCTGTGAAAGTTTTACTTGGCATTGGTCACAAATAACGCCAATGCCTTGTTGATAGATACAAATATTAGCAGGTCTATAATCGTGACAAACGTCACATTGGCATGGTTGAAACTTTTTATATTCTTTGTCGCCATGCCAGATACTTTTGGGTCTCATTGCCATAACAATGACCATCGCTGTCTTTTGTCAAAGTACTGTTGGCAATCTATACAGCGAGTTACGCCGCCTAATTTTTGACGTTCTGGTGGGATTGGTTCGCCACAGTCTTTACATTCTGTTAACGATGGGCGATTGAATTTTGGGGCGTTGGCAATGGCTCGCTCGATGGATTGTTGGGCGACGTCATTGGCTTGGTCGATAATGTCGGTCATCGTATTTTTCCTATTCAGTGGATTACTTCGGGCATAGCCCTTGTCTTGCGAACGGGCAAAGCGGTGCTTTGCTTATCCGTTCTCAGGTTTAGTAAAAATCCAGCACTTCATGGTTTTAAAGCCATCAATTACTGACATAACGCTGATATTGCTATCAACGAATTTATAACGGCTGCTATTTTTGAGCAGGCGTTTCATTTGGGTGATGTCTGGTAAGTCTTGGTAATTTTCCCTTGCTACCTTATAAAAATGGTTGAGATTGATACCGATTTTTCGACTTTGGTCGTTTATGTTGGTATGACAAACAAACTTGCCTGTTGACATCAAAAACTCGAAGACGCTCCAGAATTTATCAACGTCTGGGTGGTCGGCTTGTAAGCGTTGAACTCGGGTTTGCGCCATTTCAAATAATGCTTGCTTGGCTTGTTCCGCTTGTTGGTCCGTCATCAATCCAGACAGTACATGTGTTTGCAGACAGTCAATCATGGCGGCTATTTGTGCATGATTGAGGGCAATACGAGTATGGGTAACACCAAACTCGTGATAGCGTGCCTCATACATACGGATTCGCTGTTGGTAAGTTTCTAAAATCGCTTGTTCATTTTTCAGTGCATGCGCCATAAAACGACTGGTTAGCTCGATGGGTAACCGGTCAAGGCTGTCGACGATGTGCTTGGTCTCTAGCGTCTGACCATCCCGTGTCAATTTGACATGGATAATACGGGTTAGCATCGCCTCACTGGCTTGGATTTCCTCATTTTGGCTAATCATCACGGCGGCACGAAATGGCGGACTGTAAGTGTCATTGCCATTGTTTTTGACGCCTTTAGAGCGGATGGAGCGACCATTAAACGCGTCTTTGAGTGAGTCCCACTCAAAGGTTTTAAACGACTTGGCTTTGCCGTCTTCGTCGTTACGGTCGCCTTCGATTAGGGCGATAGGTAGGTTTGCGACTTGGGCAAAGTTGCGGTACACCGCCACGCTTGTAGATTTTGATGGGTCGAAACCTTCGTAGTCTTCTCGACCTGAGAGTTTCCACATAAATTCAAGCAGACGTGATTTACCCGCACCTGCTTGTCCTACCAATTCAAAAAACGGATATGAGCGATCAAGTCCGCGGATTTGCTCGGCGAAGTAAGTGCCAAGCCACCAAGCCATGACGATGGTGCCATAAGCACCGCGAACGCGATGAAAGTTATGCCACCAACTAAAATCAGGCTTATCTTTGGTGTTAATGTGCAATACAGGGTCATTGGCCAATGATTTGATTTCAAGGCGACCGATTTTGTAATAGTCTTGGCTGTTTTTGGCGACGACTTTGCCTTTGGATATTGCCACATCATTAAAGATATAGGCTTGGTGCTCTTTGGCGTAACCAATAAAGTCCGTGGTTTTGACTTCTTTTAGCCCCTCCATTTGGTGCTTGGCGATGATATCTAATTGCATAGCTGATCCTGTCCAAAGTACACCCGCAAAAACCGATAACAAACGCGGTTTTAATTTACTGGGACTAGATAACTGGTCGCCTGTGATAGTGGTTTGCTTGTCGCCTTTGTTGGTGGTGACTCGGGTGAAGTACCAGGATTCGTCTGTGACGTCGTTTCGCTGAAAATACAGAGCTTCGAGTTTGGCATTTAAAATCTCATGGGTGGTCGATGTCTGGCGAACAAACTTTGCCATCTGCTCATCTTCCCCTTGAATATCCCCTAACATATCTTCAATCTCATGGGCTTCAACATCAATGAGTTTGGATAGTTTGGCGGTGTCAAGCTCAAACCAGTAAGTGCGATTACCATGCTCAAAGTAAAATTGTGATAGCTTGGTGTGCATATAGCGGATGACCGCTGCGTCGGTCGGTGATTTTGCGGTAAGCAAGTCACCAAAGTAACGGTATTTTTTGAGATACTCGTCTGTTAGTTGCCCGAGTTCGTGCAGGTCGTTCCAGTCAAGCTTTTTGTGTTTGTCATACGGCGGTTGGGCAGCGACACTCTCAAATCCGATTTTTTTGGCTTGTTCGATAAATTGCTTGGTGTAGCGTTGCCCTGCGGCGTCATTGTCAAAAGCCCATACAAGAGTTGGTAATGTTTGGCGTTTTTCATCGTATTTTGCCTTTAATTCGTATAATGAATTTTCTGGGAAATTAACGCAGCTTAGTGGGCTGACAGTGGCAAGCCCATGCTCTGCTAATGCGATAGCATCAAAGATACCTTCACAAATCCATATTTCTTTTGGCATCAAAGCGTTTGATGGGTGCCACCACCAGTAGCCATTAATTTTGTAGCCATATTTGAAGTTGGCTTTTTTGTCAAAACGGTCTACTTGGTCGATAAAACGCTCCCACCAGCCACCGTTGGGTAAGGCAAAACGCACCGTGGCAGTGCCTTGGTTTAGCGAATTACTAAAGTAAGATTCTTGGCTATAGCTACCTTTAATTTTGCTGATATCCAAGCCTCTGCCTTCTTTAAGGTAGGCATCGGCGGCTGCGTTGGGGTTGGTTTCAGTGCGGACGTAGGTTTTTGACCAGTCTTTGAATAGATCGTCAAATAGTTCCTTAACATGGATTTCCAAACCGCATTTATTGAGCCGCCCGCATTTGACGACGCGGGGGCTATGGGCATGGGTGAAAAGTGACTTTTTGCTACAGTCTGGGCATACGCCTTCACGTAGCCATTCGCCGACTTGTTTAAAGCCGTACTCGGATTTCAGACGCGAGACGACTTGGTCATTAATACTCATCGTGGTTGTCCTTTTAGGAGCTGCCCTGTTATTTCAGGTTTTGGGGCAAGGCTTGGTTGGATTTGTCTTGCTATCTCGACATAGACGCTGGCGCTAAATAAGCAATCTGCATTGCGACAAGTGGCTGTCAGTTCTTTTAATAGTTCATTCATCTGACGGTGCCGTGCGGTAGTCATTTTGCTACCGCAATGCGGACATCTGATATATGCCGTTGACATACGACCTCTATTGCTTGGTTGGGTTTAGCACGGTAAAACCACCGTGTGGCAGGTGATATTTCACCGTTTGTTTCATCGCTGACTGTGGGTTATTCTTACGGTGCTCGGCGATGATTTGTTGGCTTCTCTCCACAATCATCTGACGTGCTGCTTTACCCTGGATGGCTAAATCTTGGATGCGCATGGCTTCTAAAAAGTCATTAAGTTCTTTTTGATTGAGGTAGGCATAGATACGATGGTCGCGGATATTTTGATACTGTCTATACGCCACGAGACACCTCCCCATCTTGGGTGATTGATGCCAATGCGGTAAGGGAGTCAGTGACCAAGTCATTAAGAGCGCCTTGGTATTCTGGGTCTTTTGCTTGATGGTCAGCTAGTATCTCATTGACCAATTCTTGGATGCTTGAGCCTTTTTTGTAGGCTGTGACTTTGAGGTAGGTGTGCATGCTTTCAGGGGTACGCACCGCCAACATTTTGGTTGTCATCGTGATTGTCCTTTTTATAAAGGGTTGGTTGGAAAAGGTGTTAAAATGTTTTTGCTAGATTTTTAACAATTTAACAAGGTTTATTTTGACTTATAAAAATGTTTAAGTCAATAAGGTATTTATAAAAATGTTAAACAACGAAATTATAAGTGAGCGACTACGCTCCGAAAGATTGCGACTCGGCTTGAAACAAACGGATGTATTAAAATCGATTGATGTCGCTATTGCCACGCTTTCCAACTATGAAACAGGTAAGCGTTCACCCGACCTTGAATTTTTGCTCAAGTTAGGGGGTTTGGGCTATGACGTAGGTTATGTGGTGACCGGTCAACGGGTCGAAGGTGGGGCAGTGGTATTGCCTCCAGACGAGAACGAATGGCTGGAAATTTATCGTGGGCTTGGCGTTGATGACCGTGAGCGACTTATGAAAATGGCGAAGTCACTGTTGTAAAAAACCCCTGTCAAGTGACAAGGGTTTTTCTGGAACTAACTATTTAGTTGCCTGTTTGAGATGGCATTGGTGGCTTATCATAATTATCGACGAATGGGCAATCATTGTTAATGATGTTTTGCATCTCTGCGTATGCCCAACCTGTGACGTTGGCAATGTCGGCAAAGATGGCTTGTAGTTGGGCGGTGTCAATATCCGCCTTTAAGCCTTGGTTTGCCAGTTTTGCCATGACGGCGGTGTAATTAGTGATGCGGTTAAGCTCGTGACTTACGGTGTGTAATTGCTGGGTCATGATTTAATTCCTTGTATAAAATCGGTGATTTGGTGGATAACATCCCAGACAATTTTGTTTAGATCGTTTGATTGTGCCGTCGTTGGTTGCTCTGTGTTTGATTGGGTCGCCGTCGCTTTTTGTGACATCAGGTCTGCGTATCTGGCTAGTAGTATTTGGGTTGAGCTTAAGGTTAAGGCAATTTCATGTCGTTTGGCGTTGTACGTCCAGTCGATGTTGTCTCTAAATTTACCCTCTTTAATCATATCTTTCAAGGTCTCGACCAATTCATCACGACAGGATTTGTCGTAATCGGTCAGCTCTTCGAGGTGGTCAACAAGGTCAAACAGGTAAACGACAAAACGCCGTTTACCGTTGATTAAGGCTCGTTTGATGGGGAGCTTAGACATTGGCAAGCTCCTTTTCGTAGGCTTTAATGACCGCGTAGGCTTGCCACGGGTCAATCAGGCATTGGTGTTGGAGTGCCATTAAATAGCCGTCCATCATGGTACGTTTGTCACGGTTGTATTGGTCGTGAGCAAGGTAAGCTTTGAAACGATTGATTAAGGCTAAGGTTTCCTCTGACATTATGCCACCTCCGCTAATTGGGCTTTAACTATTGGTTGATTGAGGTTGATTAGCGTGGCGATGGGCAGACGGTAGGCAAGGCGTGGCTCACCTTGACCCGTGGTATCGATTGATTGCTCACTGATAATCTCTGCTTCGACACCACCCAATAAGGTCATGATGGTGCGAAATTCGAGGCTCGTTAAATCAGCTATGGGTAACGATACGTCGTCTAATAATCCACTAATGCGCTCAAATGATAGATAAAGTAAGCCTTGTTTAAGTTGGCTTGGTCGATCGGTAAGCGTAGTTAAATCTAATTGCCCTGCGATGATGGCGTTGTTGATGATGCGCCATAGCGTGCTAACTTGGATGGGTAATGGGGTGTGTAGCCGATTGGTCGGCTTGGTGAGCTGGTCAATGATGGTACGCTGAGACGCCTCGATGCGCTTGGCGGCGTGACGGCGTTGGGGGATGCCATAGATACGGCGTTTGATGTGGCTTAATAGATTTGGCTTGGTTGCCAAGGCGATTGTGGTCATGATGACCTCCTGTTTGTATTTTCTGAAATTTCCCCATTCTGATATGGGGTGCCAAGAGGTTCAGAAGCCGCAAACAGACGGCTGGGATTATTCCCCCGAAGGGTATTGTATTCTCCGCCCTCTCGACGTAAGGTTTTTGACCTGCGTCATTATATAAAATCTGTCATAGGATAAAAATGCAAATCTGAAAATTTCATTTAAGAAATTTTCCTTGCAATCCTAAAATTGCGATGCAATTTTGACGGATTTCAGGCGTAAAAATACCGCAATCTGTCGGGGGCGGTAGTCCGCTGTTTGTTAAGGTTCTGACACCTCTTAATTTCATAGTAAAACTTTCACTGGATTTTTGCAAGGGGTTTTGTTAAATTGTTGACAATTTAACAAGGGTAGATAAATGTGGGTAAATATTTAGTTCTCATTGGTTGTTTTCTATTAGTAGGCTGCGGGGATAAACCTAGTCCGCAAACATCTACAGCTTCTGCCCCTAACGATTATCATGATGATTCACAGACGACAAAATCAAACCCTGATATTGATAAATTGGTGGCGTCGATACCTAATCTTAAACAAGGTTTGAAAGAAAGCCACCTACAAGTTGAGAAAATAGAACACGGTCAATATACCGCTGATGATATAAAGTTGTCCCATGGCGAAATCAAAAAAGGTGATATTAGCTATAACTTCTACACCTCTGCACCCAGCGATAAGCTACCTTGCCCTTTATTGCGTACATTTATGATTGATAAACGAGGGGAGCAATGGTTTCCACGTAATAAAACCGCGAATTATTTAATGACAGGTAATTGTTCTTTACCACCAGAAAATTAAGGATACATAATGAATAAAATATTAATCTCTTTAGTTGCTTTGGTTGCATTTTCTGCCAATGCTCAAAATTATCCATGCTCTGGCAAAAAAGGTGGCGTGGCATCTTGTACCGCAGAAGGCAAATTTATGTGTAATAACGGTACTATTAGTCATTCAAAATTTACGTGTAGTGGGTATGGTGTAACAGGTAAAGTCACTAAAGCCACCCAATCAACTAAATCTACGAATAAAAAAACTGCAAAACCGCAAACTAAAACAAAGAATAATGTTAGTGTAGCGGACAATCCTTTTGCGAAATAATATTAATTTAATAAAAACCCTGCTCAATCGGCAGGGTTTTTTGATAAAAGAAAGCCACCGCTTAATCTGTCGCTAACAGTCAGAGGCGGCGGGCGCATTTTAAATAAAAAATCAAGGCTTGGGGCTGAAATCCGTACACGATGAGACGGCAGTCTTATTCGTCACCGCTACATCACGATGTAGCGGTACTTATCTCGACACACCCAAGCAAGGTTATTATACTATTTTTTTGTTTTTTCGTCTGTAGATTTATCAACAGGCTTTACCCCAAATTCAGCACTAATCGGCGCGGTCAAGTCAAGCTGCGTAGTCAATCCCTGCGATTTGCTATAGCTATGCGTGGCTTTGTCCACTGTCCATTTCAAACTATCAATTTCAACCTTGAACCCCTGAAGCTCAATGGGCGATTCAGTACTAATTGCTGGATAACCAAACGCACAGTTAATGCTAAATTTACCTTGTTCACCCTCGATGCGTTTTTTCTCAGCATTGGCGGCGGCGGTAGCAGTCTTTTCATCCTTAAAATTGCCTTTTAATCTTTTGGGTTTTTGCCCGTCCTTGTCGGTGTTGACCGTTACTTTTTTGGCTTGCTTGGCGTCATGGTAAGTGGCTTGTACGTTATCAACGTCACCTTGTCGGTCTTCAATACTGAAACGGAACTGGTCCCCCTTGTCACGTTTTAGTACAGTCAGCGTAAGCGGTTGCCCAGAGACGGTTTTGTTCTCGTAGGGCTGAAAGATAAGTAACTTACCGTGTTTGACGTTGACGACCGCCCCAAACTGCCAACAAAGCCGAGTTAGTAAGTGCAGGTCGGACTCATCGGTCTGATCGATGTGCCCGACTTCAATGTTCATCAAGTAGTCAGTCATAGCAAGTTCCAGCTCATGACGAGTGGCGACTTCTTTGGCAATTTCGCCCAACTTTTTATCATGATAGCTTTGGGTGCGTCCAGACTTAAGACTGCCTTTCATATCAGCTGATTTGGCTTTTACAGTGATGGTATCGGGTGTGCCACCCCATTCAACGCTATCGACCGTATATGTCCCCATGTCATGGACACCGGCATCGATGTAGCCCATCCAACATTGCAGTTTGACGCCTCGCTTTGGCATAGCAAGTTTGCCGTCGTGATCATCAAGGGTGAGAGAAAGCTCATCGGCATCGCCTGACTTGTTATCGGTAACGGATACATCCATCAAACGTGACATGATGGCGTCGTCGAGTGGCTCGTTGTCGGCTGTTAGGCGGATGATGGGGGTTCTTAGCATGATATCACCTTAATATTGCTGGCTTTCGGGAATATCGGATGATTTGTCCGCTTGGATGCGGTTGTCATCAACCCGTGTCAATTTGAGTGTGCCGTCAACTTTGCGCGGTACACCATTGATTGTCAAAAAGCTACGGTTATCATCGATGCTATCGATAGCAAATACCCCATAAATATAGCCACTGCCATCTATTAGCACATATCCTGCGCCTGTATCTGCCATCTCTGCCAAGTCATCCACGGATTGGCGATTGCCAAAGCCGTGTTCCTGGTATATCAAAAATGGGATAGAGATGGTTTCCTCACCGGTACCAGTAAACTGATATTGCGGGCGACCTTGGGCGATGTCATTGCTGGCGAATGACCAATTGCGCGTGCGCTGTATCTCATTAAACGTGAGCGTGTCGACGCTAAATACAAATTGTCCTAACGATAAAATCATTATGTCCAAGCCTGTGGTAAGTCATATAACGCGGTGTTATTTGTGGTTTGCCCTAGTTTTGCTTTAGCCAGTTCTTGGGCGACTAGCTGGGCAATGTCGGCAGGTGATTGAGTCGGAGCGGCATTCACAATAATAGTAATCGGTGCGGCTGCCTGTGCATTGGCATAACCACCGTTTGCCATTGATGCGGTAATTGGCTTACGGGTGTCAAATTTGATTTGACTGGTATCCATCGCGCTGCGCAAGTTATCTGAGGTTTTAATCATAGAGGCAATGGGCGAGTCATTGGCTAAAATACCTTGACTTAAGCCCTGCATCATAAAATCGCCGTAGCTGGCAAATACCCGAGAGGGCGAATGAATGCCCATCAGGCTAGTAAATGATGATTTGATTCGTGAAGCAGCAGACTGAATACTACCCACGACTGAATCGATGCGGCTTGCAATACCATTGCGTAAACCGTCCATGATTTGACCGCCTACAGTCATCATCTGACCTACCAGTCCACTAAAATAGGCGACAATTCTGCCGGGTATCCCTGCGACATAAGCAATCATATTGGTTGCGCCATTAACAATCGACTGCCACATACTAGATGCGCCTGCCGATATATTTGCCCAGAGTGCCGAAAATTTGGGTCCTAATGTACCCCAGTTCGCCCAAACGTATAAAGCGGCAGCCGCAATAAGCCCGATGATTGCTAAAATAGGGTTGGTCATAAATGCCATGCCTACGGCTCGGATAATCGGGATAAGCCCCATAAAGACGCGCCCAATTAGCCCTACCGCAGAAACCACAGCAGACCCGATAAAGGAAAATGCCGTGATAATGCCGCGCCCCAGGGTAAGTAACCCACTAATCATACCCGCGCCACTGGTCAACGTCGCAATAGATGCGCGAAGCAAGGCTAACGGACCCAATACTGATAAAACCACTGTGGCAATCGTCCCAAACACAGCAAACGCTACCACAATGGCGGTAATACCGATGGCTATGGCTTTGGTGGTGTTGGGGTATTGCTGCATCAGTTTGAGCATACCTTGCATGGCGGATGTGGCGGTCTGCAATGCGCTGGTATACATGGGCAAAATGGCCGTGCCAAGCTCTAGTAATGTATCGTGGAATTTTGCTTTGGCGTCTAGCTCTTGACCTGCTGCTGTGCCTTTGGCTTTGCCGTACAGCTGCTCAATGCCGTCGGCGCCTGCGTTTAATATGGCGTTTTTGTGGATTTGCGCACGCTGCATATACATTTGTGCAAACATGCTGGAGGCAGTCCGGTTGCTAAAGATACTGCCGATAGCGTCCATCACCGCGCTGTCTTCAGTGATGCCTTTGGCGTTGATGGCTGGAATTAGTACTTGTTCCATCCATTTAAACTGGTCTTTTTTAAATAACTCTGCCCCTTTGATGGCGCCAATATCTAAGTAGGCATTTTGCCCTACTTTATCTTCACGCGCCTTTGATTTATCTTTGATTAATCCAAAGCTATCAAGATTATTCATTGCCCGTTTGGTGGTGCGACCTTGATACAGGTTTTGGTAAGCGGACATCATCGCGGTACCAACACGAAAACCGCCCATTTCTTGAACCAGTGGCTCCATCGTGTAGTAAAAGGCTTTGTTGTCCATTTGTTTGGCGGCGACACCGCCAGTTTTAATCACGTTTAGCCATTCCTCGGCTTGAACGCGTCCACCGGTGGCGGTGATCACTTGCTGGATAATGTCGGCTTGTTCTTTAAACGCTTTGTCACTTTTTAAGCCGTTTCGCATTTCGATGACTTTGAGCATGTCCATGAATTTTTTTTCATTTTCATGCCCTTGGTCATTGCCATACATGGCTGCGTTGGCAAATTTCATCTTAGCCAGTAGTGGCGCGGCCATCTGTGCGTGATGTTCATCGGCGAATGCGGTCATGCCATCTCGTACCAACTGCAAGTTATCAAGCGTTGATGTGCCGTAAGTGTTCATGGCTTTGGCGTATTTTAAAGCATCCTTGGTAGCGGCATCACCCAAGCCGAGTGACGCGATACGGGCAGTTTCGGTCTGAAAATGTTTGGACTCGTTGACGGCTTTTGATATACCGTATGCGCCTATTACGCCATACATCGCCGCTGATTGCGCCGTGCCTTTGAGCGAGTTAATAGCAGCTTGTTCTTTAGCGGATTGGGCTTGGATTTTTCGCACGCGATCAAGCCGCTGTTGTTGCCGTGTGAGTTCTCGGTTTGCCTGGGCGATAGATGCGGCAAGGCGTACCTGTTCGCTGGATAACCGATTGGTATTAATACCCGCCGCCTGCATCGCCGCTTTCATTTCTTGGAGCTTGATTGCTTCGTTTTGGGCTTTTGAGCTGATTTTATCAAACGCGGCCTGTGCTCGTTGTAGCTGTGAAGCAAGCTTTTGCGTCGGTACACCGACTTGGTTAATGGTAGTTTTGAGTGAGTCGAGCTTGGCTTTTGCTTGTTGTACTTTTTGGTTGGTTTGCTCAAGTGAGCGTGTTAACTCTTGAAAAGCGGTGATGCGACCTTGTTTTCTTTCCAAGTCATTGAGTGCTGATTTGGCTTTTTTAAAGGCTTGACTGGCCTTGTCTACTTGGCTTTGGATGTTACGCAGCGGTGCAGACATACGGTCAATGAGTTGGAGGGTTGCGGATAAGTCTAAATTGCGCGCCATGTCTGCTCCGGCTGTTAAGTTTATTTTTTGGTTTCTGAGCGTTGTCTTGCTTTGTCATGCCACAGCATTAAGTCTTCAATACTCATGTGATTGCACACGTCAGGCGACCAATGAAACACCACTGCCAAGTCGGCAATGATGTCGTCTACGTCATGCGGTAGGGTTAGTGGTTCTCGGCTTGTGCTTGCTCTTTGATGCGCTCCGCCTTTGGTTGAAAAAAACCGATAATCGCCGAGGCAATATTAAGCAGGTCAACGGGGTCAAGGCTTGCGACCTCCGCTTCAGTCAAAATCGGGGTAGAGACACGTGGGGCAATCTTAATCACGGTATCGACGTCTGACTGTAATAAATCAAACAGTTTAACGTTGCGAAGGCGACCTGCATCGGGCTTGGTAATGGTCACAGTGGTGATGGTCTGCTCACCACGGATAATTGGGGTATCAAGCTCCACGGTTTCGGTGTTTGGGTCTTTAGGTAGTTCTTGCTTCATAGTTTTTTTCTCTGATTTTGATAGTTTATCGGCATGTTCTTGTAAGACTTTTCTGTTGTACTCATTAACTTCATCAACGTGTTCAGCAGAATAAGCTTTCATTAGATGTGGTTCTTGCATCATAAACCCTTATCTTTTCAACAATGGATTAAGGAAATGGGTGATTAATATTCTCTGTATTAATCTGACCATCGTTGCCTTGGTGAGCCATCACCTCACCAACTAGCTAATAGCCACGTTACCCACTGATTGATGATTTATAAGCCTAACAGGTTGTTAATTTCGCTGGTTTTGTCGACGCCGCCGACGTTAAAGATGCCATTGACAATATCAAGCTCTAATAATTCCACACCATCATCTACAACGCGTAAATAAGTGACACTGTAGGTCAAGTCTTGCTCATTGATGTTGCCAAGCTCCTGATCGCCAAGCTGTAGCTTAGTGACTGAACCGCGCATATAGACTTCGCGCACGACATGTTGACAGGTGTCTTGGCGTTCGTAGGCACCAACATAACGAATCGGTAAGGCATCTACAGCACATTCTGAGAGCTGGGCAAAATGGCGGGTATCGATGCCCGTGTAGGTGATTGTGGCTTCAAGCTTTTCAAAGCCCATATCCAAATCAATGCTACCGATCATCCCTGCGCCACGAAATTCCTCAGTGGTTTTTGCAATCTCGGGTAGTGAAAGTGTTTTTGCAACGCCTGCGTAGCTATCACCATCGACAAAGACGTTAAAATTCTTGAGTACGGCGGGAAGTTTTTTTGCCATGTTATATTCCTTAAATGGGCGTATTCGCAACGCCCTAATTTTGGGTTGAATGGTAGCTTATAGTTAAGCGGTTTGGGCGATAAGCTTGCTAAAATCCACCAAGTAGCGATCGGTGATACGCTGGTTCAAAAACAAGTTTTCTAGCGTTGGCACAGGGGTATAGTCGTAGTCGATATACATAAAGCCTTGGCTTAAATCTTGGGGGTTGTTAACCTCTTCGTTGTACCAGCCGCTTGCACCGATGAGCCAACCTTTGGCGACGAATTGACGTAACTTTGCGTTGATACTGTCGATGATGTCACGGGCTAAAATAGGCGTGAGCGGCTTGTCAACGAAGGGGAAACAGCCTGCAATGATGGTATCAAGCAAAAATTGGGCGGTGCGTGTGGTGGTCTCAAAGGCAAAGCGGGGGTCGTCGCTACAGGTGCGATTGCCCCAAAAGCGAAAGCCCTCGTGCTGGATGAGACTGGTGACTTCATTGGCGTTTAAGTAGCCGACTTCAGTGTCTGGGTCTTCCAAGTCCCATGTGCGTGGGTAACTGATGCCGTCCACCGTTGAGATGGCGACATTGCTGATTGACTTGGTAAATGAGGCTGGGTCGGTCTCATCAATTTTTGCCCGTAAGGCGAGGGCGGTAGCGATAATTGGGGTCATTTGGGCTCCTTGGTGTCAAACAAAAAACGGTTAGCAGTACCCATGCCGATTTTGACTAGCTGGGTTTTGGGTGGTAATTGGTGTAATGCGTGCTCGATGCCGTATCGCTCACGTTGATAGCGACAGCAAAGTTGGTCATTATTGATATATGCAAAAATCACATCAGAATTTGCGGTGTTAAAAGCGCGCTTGTCATCTAACGACACACGTGGATTTTGGACATTTGGAAAGTCGGTGATGGTTTGAGATTGACTCACCGTATCGTACCAATACAGTTTTGCAATACCACCTGATACATACGCCAATACAGGCCGCATATTTTGGTCAAAAGCTAAATCAATCTCGGTGATATCTGGCGCGGCTAGTAATGTTTTTGACGTATCTTTTGGCAAATCACTGCGCTGAATATAAATAGCCTTGCTATCCGTCCATGCGCGCCATGTATGCGAGACTAAGCCTTGACTGGTGTCGGATAAGCCAACACCGCCTTGTTCCCATGATTCGGTGAGCGGATAAGCTCTACTACGTGGCGACAGTAGGCTACCATTATCCGTTGACTCAACGGTTGCGAGATCAGTGGCTTGCGGCAACATTACAACGTACCCTCATAGCGACCCCATGAAAACTCGATAGGGATAGATAGTGTTTGGGTGTTAGTTTTGTTAATCGGGCTATCATCAGCGACAGAGCCAAAACGAATTTGCCAACAACCCGTGTATGCTGGCACTGTAATGGTTCTGATGGACTTATTCTCTTGGTCTATAGTTAAAGTTGTCCTAGCCTCCCTTTTATAACTGCCACTTATATAAGAATCTACTACTCTATCGAAAGTAACGTTATCCCCACTACCAGAGGGTTTTGTTGTAATAGCCGATAGGTCACCTGTATTAAAATAGATATAACGAGTGGAGTAATCAATGGGTGTATATCCCGTATTCTCTGGATACCAATAAATAGTAGCTACATTAGCAGGTCTTAGCTTCCAATTATAAGCAACATTACCACCAACACCATCTAAAAGATTAATCTGCCCAGTTTTATCTGTGGTATCGTATACCGCCCATAACTTATAATAAATTTCGAAAATTTCGCCACTTAAAACAGTGATAGTCGTAGGATTCCCTTGACTATCTTTAATTAATGCCCGAGTACAAAGATAATAAGTGGTCGCATTGCTATAAGTAGACGCCAAACCTAATTCGCTAACATTGACATTGTTCAAGCCAGTGAATGAGTATTTTCTTACTCTATTAACCTTATATAGATTCCCGTCGGTTGAGGCGTTGTAATCATATTTAGTTGAAACATTAGAACCACTAACCCCTTTGATAGCAGTATCTAATTTATTTTGCGTATAAACTGGTTGACTATTACCGCTACCAATGACGCAATACGCCATCATGTCCGTGCCGTTGCCATTGCCAAAGAAATCCAGTCCTTGATTTAAAATCAAATTCTTTTGATAACCTGTGTCAATCTTTGTACTGCCATCAGCTCGTTTCACTACAACACGAAATTCACCTGCCATACCCATATTTGCTTGCATAAAATGTCCTTAAACTGTTTTTAATGTGATATCTAGTGGCTTAACTGTTGGTTGATACGCATCACCATCGACACTGTTACTAACCACCACGCGTTTTAACGTGATATCTAGCGGTTTAACCATTGGTTGATAAGCGTCTTTATCATCAACATTCACCCTACTTACGATTGATTTAAGCGTGATATCTAGTGGTTTCACTGTCGGCTGATAAGCGTCTTTATCGTCAACCCGTTTACTTAGCACAATATCGCGCAGAGTGATATCTAACGGCTTAACTGTCGGCTGATAAGCGTCTTCACCATAGCCACGTTTTAAGATATCTTGAAGCGTTATGTCCAGCGGCTTAACTGTCGGCTGATACGCGTCTTCTTTTTCAATCAATGTTGGATAAAGACGGCTGGCATAGACAACACGCTTACCATCTGCTACTTTCCCAGCGGCTTACCCCACTGATTTTCAATCAAATGCAATTCACGGTCGCCAAAGGTATCGCGATATGCTGCAATCTCAGTTTTATCAGTAATCAATGTGCCGTCATCTTTGCGTGGCGACGCATAGACAAAAGCGCGGCGGCGCTTGGCAATGCTGACCAACTTACGCACCACAGCAGGGGTATCAATCTCAGGTGCACCTAGGATTTTTGGTATTACCCCTAAACGAGACTGACAAGCGAGCAGCTCATCTAACACATCGACGTTATCCGCATTACTCACACGCATGACAACCACGGTCGGGTTAGTGATATCACGGATGGTCTGCAATGATGTTTTGAGCGTGCCTTGGGTGCCTGCTTTATCAATATTGTCTTTGGTGATACCTGTTAGTAATACTGGGGTATCAGCTGGGTACATGGTGGCATCGGCATCGGTCGATGTGGCGATTAGACCGATGACGCTGATGTTGGCATTGCGCATGGGCAAAATGCCTTGGGTGAGTTCTTGGGCGGTGATGCCGTGGTGTAAAGCCATGTTAGCTCCTTTTTATGGTTGATAAGTTAATTTAACCGTATTGATTAAAGTGCCGTCGGGTATCAAGCCTTTTGCAAAATCATCAAACGCTTTTTGAGTTAAAACGGTAAACTCAGCTGTCCCTTCGGATGAACTATATCTAGTCATAGCGCATCCTGAGTAAGCATTAATTGGGTTTTGCTCAACAGTGAAGTAGCTAAATGGTTTTTGTAAATTTGAAGGTAAATTCGTCATCACAAGCCCCTGCTGCCCTTCGGTAACTAGGTCGCCTGCTCTGATGATGTAAGGCGAATTATTTTCAAGCACCTTTGGTTCTACTTTTATTTTCCCATTGTTATTTCTGATGTAGATTTGAAATTTTAAGCCGTTGTAATCCATAGTCGGCGCTGGCGGCGCATCACTGACTGTATTATTAATCGCAAGCGGTGCATTGATAGCTGTCTCGACATCGACAGTTGGGTCGTTTAAGACGAACCCCCAATTTAACGTGACAGGGTTATCTACACTGTAATTATCCTGTGGAATTGAGACGAGTAATGTTTTGCCATTATTAACGGTTTTTGGGTGGTTAATATTTGAATTGGTTAAGTGAATGGTGCCGCTTGCATCTGACAAGAAGCTGATTATTTGGATGGGTTGAGTGGCGTTTGTCACGTTTAACCATAGATAAATCGGCGTTTCTTCGCCAATAACTGTGACGCGGTTTAATCCTGCTTCGTCTGACGTGTAATACATATCAAACGTTGGAGCAATGTAGTCATTTGGCAAACGCTTCCAAAATTGCGCCACAATGGCTTTTTGATTCTCAATTTCTGAACCAATTTCAAAAACATTTCCCATCGTTTTGAATTTATTATCATCGGTAGCAATGGTTGAAAATCCAGCTAAAATTTTACTCTGGGCGTAAAGTGCCCAAACGCCATAGCCAAGGTCGGCGTGAACATCTTGACCGTTGGTGTAAAGTTTTGCAGTCGCGTAAATACCACCAACAGCAATCGCCTCAAAAATACGATTTTCAAGAGCAGTTAAGCGATCAAGCATATCCTGATGGTTATGACCAATGGCCGCAAAATTGGCATTGACCCACGACTGTGTGGCTGTGATAGCGTTGGTATCAACGACAATGGATACGCTCGGATTCTCAACCTGTACCACCGCTTTGAGTCGATAATCAACCGCGGCAGTGCTGGTAGCGTCTGGTTTTTGTACCTCTGGTAGACTGCCAACCCACACCAATACGCCATCACTATCAATCAATCCAAACTCACGAATGGTAAAACCACCTACGTCAACAGGGACGACACACACAATCTCGTACTTGTTTGGCGCGACAAGATTGACAGACTCGACCTTGCCTTGGTAACGCTTGGCGACCAAGGTTTGCTTATCCAGGCGTGTGCTGAAGTCGACATTAACGCCTTGTCCCACCGCAAAGTCAGTAATATGCAAGGGTGTCCCACCTGCATTACTGGCGGTAGCAATTTTGGCAGCGCCCGCGTTCGTTAAGAGTAATTGATAGCTCATAGTCGTATTAAGTCGGTTGATTAAACGGTTGGTAAGTCTAGGCCACGGTCACTGAGCACGTATTGACCATTTATCAAGCGCAGCTCAAGGTGGCGTTTTTCGCCAGCCTTGATGGTGAGTGGATAACTTGCGATAAAATAATTGGCTTTGTCTGCATTGGCTTTGGCAATATCAACAATCGGTTGTTTGGCGATATGGATATTGAGCGTAAGCTCTTCGCCACCAGTGTTGTCGACCGCAAATACCATGCTGTCTTGATGGGTGCGTAGAAGCCCGTCATTGACGACCAGTTCGGCAGTGCCTGAATGCCCTGTGCCGTCGATATTGACTAGATTTGGAATAGTCGTTTGTCCGTCTTCTTTGAACTCAATAGGATAAAAAGGCATAGCGGCAGCAAGTGCAACGGCTAAAATAACGCCTTGGGGTTGACATAAGTTTGACATAATAAAGTCCTTTAGTTAGGTGGAAACAGTAAGTTCAACGCCGACCACGGGGACGGCATAGGCAGCAATAACAGCGGGTAAGGTGTAACCTAGATAAACGTCGTAGTGAGCGGATAAGCGTTTGACCGCATCTATCATGGCTCGTATTTGTAAAATATTGTCAGCGATAATACCTGTCGTTGGGTGTACCTCGACGCTAAAAGTACCTGCTTTTCCACGGGGTGATTTTTGAAACCACTCAATGATGCTAGCGTCATAATTCATGGCTGCCAGTGAGCGTTTGACGGCACTAAGTGTTCCTTTACGCTCATGCACCCAAAGACTGTCACGGATGACTTGGCGTTTGGTCTCGGCCGTCCAGTTGTCGTTCCATTCGTCCACGCTCCATGCATAGGCAAGGTAAGGCAACAAACTATCGGGGGCGGTGTCTACGTCCCAGATAGTGTCAAACGGTACGGGTATTGGCTCAAGCTTGGCGGTTGCGCCTGCTAGCGCGTGCTCCAGTGGACGGCTATTGGCGGGGAGTAGCGATTGGTAGCGGTCATTGATAGCGATTGGTGGCTGGGTAGGGTCGGCGGTATAAATCATGTACCCTCCGATTTGGCAATGATGTTGTAGCCTGTGCAATGAGCCACTTCACCAATGGCGGTCATGACATCGGTTTTTGGTTCGTTGAGTTCAATGCGACTAACACCCATCACGTCTAAAGCCCCGATGATACGGCTAGTTGCCACGCGCGCGTTTGGTTTAAAATTGTCTGTCAAATATTGGCGTAATGCTGTCATGCCTTGGCTCAAAATCAACTGTGGGCTAATGCCGTTTTTGACATAGACGACAGCATCGATACGGTAGGCTTTGGCGGTAGCAGAGTTGACACGCACTAAATCCGTTAAAGGTCGCACATCATCGGCGACAAGTGCGTTATATACATCAGTCACCGCTTGGGCTGACACGCCTACAGTCTTGTTTGCTTGCACAAGTACGTCGCCATCAATTTGCCCAGCCAAATAAACATCCACTTCAGTAGGAGCAGGGCTATAGACGGTCACACTATGCACTTCGGCACTGGCTGACAAGGCGTGGAATTCGTAACTGCCTGCAGAACCTGCCATTGTCATCGCTTCAACTGATAGGGCTAGGCGGTAGCGGTAGTCGTCATCTGTCTCGTAAATCGCAGTTATTGGCGGAGTGGCGGTTTTGTCCTCGGCTTGTAATAATTTACGCTCGAGGCGGTAATAGGTTACGCCAATATGGTCAAGGTCTGACCCTATGGCGAATGCCAACATCAAGCTACGGGCTTTGCGATTAATTTCGCTAATCTTTAATACATAGCGGTAGGCGAGGACTTCGATAATTTTATTAATCGGCTCGGACTCTAGCGTTAACGCGGCTTGGATAGGGTGGTCATCGGCAAATTTGGCGGACAGCTCAGCGCGTAAGCGGGTGACTTCCGTCTCAAAGTCAATCGGCTCTAACACATTGGGTAAGGGCAAGCCTGCCAAGTTAATGGCATTATAAACGCTCATGATGCCCCCCGTGCCAGTGTCAAAGTGATAGGCAATTTCGTATTGTCGCTACGGCGCAAATCTAGTAATACGTTAACGCCTGTGTTGCCTGTGTCATTGGTAGCGTCCGCATTCATGGATAATTGGACTTGGCGGACTTTGACCCGTGGTTCCCATTTAACAATTGCAGTGGCAATGGCTGCCATGATTTTTAGCTTTGTAGCAGGGTTTGCGGGTTGGTCAATCAAAAACGGCAATAAACTACCATACTCACGGCGTAGCAGACGGCTACCGATAGGGGTCATCAAAATATCATTAATCGATTGGCGTAAATGCTCGGGGGGCGGTAATAATGCGCCTGTGGTACGGCTCATGCCCATAGCAAAATTGATATCCATCATTGCGGTGCTCCTGTGGTGGAGTTACCGCCCATGACTTTGCCGTGCAAGTGTTTTATAAGACTGATGACGCCAGCAACGATATCTTTTTTAGCATGGATGGATTCATCAACTTCCAAAGTTCCTGTCATCGTAACAGTTGGCGTATCAAGCGTGATACTACCTTCAGAAATGATGGTGGTATTGGTAATTTTGAGAGTAAGGTTGCTATCGTCTGTTTTGACACTGAGATAATCCTGGTCATTAAATTGGACGCGAATTTCGTTTTCATCTGTGCTTGGGCTTGGGTGTTGATTGCTGTAAAGCGATAAAACAGGAATGGCATTGGCAAGCTCACCACTTGGACTGACTAACAAAAATTGTTCACCAACGGATGGGCAACGCCATACACGCACTTGTCCAGCCGCCAAGGCAGGTATAGGCAACCAGTCGGTTTGGTTGTCGCCGACGTCTAGGCGCATGGTTTGGTCGTCTGGGTTGACGTCAAACACAGTGCCAATGGTGACAATGTTATGTAAGCGGCGTTGTTGTTCGGATAAAATTTGCGCAGTCATGGTCGTTTGCCTTGTGATTAGGCAAAGTGTGGCATGACAAACGTAAGGGTAAAATAAGCAAAAGACCGTAATAATAAATTACGGTCTTTCAAAAGTTAGGCGGCGATAAAATTTTGGCAGGTAATTTTATTGAGGCGATCAAGGTTATCTAAGTGTGTATCAATAATGAGCTGCTTAATACGTTCAGCTCTATCGTCATTACTTAATGATTGTGTGGCTACATAAAACAAAACGTCGTAAGTTGAAATGTACAGGTTTGAAAGGCTATAAGGCATTTTATTTTGATTGTGAGACATGGTCACGCTTGAACCATTAATATATAGGGTATATTCATCTGATTTTAAAATTTTCATCGTGTTTGTCCTTTTTTAGCGTCCGATTTCAGGCGGTTGCCGTTGGTTGGTGTAAGGACAGTATCGCTCTGGTGGCACACGATAGCGAGTATTATTTGCATAAAAAACGTGTCGCAACGGACACGTTTTTTATGGTCAAAGTGGGTTAGAAACGGTAAATCATATTGTCTTCATAAGCACGTTCATGATTGACATGGGCTTGAATAGTGACACGCTCAAAACAGCCAAGCCGTTCCCAGTCATCGCCATTTAGTTGTTTGAGATAATCCAAATAGTCCAATAACTCTGACTTGGTAGAACTGAAGAAAATGTACGGTGGACGAGTAAGGCTCATTAAATATAAAAAGTCGACCATTGCAAAATATTTATCTTGATGGTAAGCACCTTGTCCGGTGTAAAGATAAGGTGGGTCCAATAAAAATAGGGTTTTGGGTTTATCTTTATATTTGGCCATCAAAGTTGTGTATGACTCTGTAGTAATGATAAGCCCGTCAAGATAATGAGTAGCAGGTTCATAAGGGTTTTTACGTATGGTGTTGTAAAACGTATTTTGATATAGCTCGTCAAGCGTCTTAACCTGTTTGCCGCTAAACAACACCCAATTGGCGATACTGTGTACGTCGATAAAGCCGTCAAAGTTATTGATGATATCAATAACAGCCTGTTTATCCTGAGCTGATAACACTTTGTGACGAGGCAATGGTGCAAGCTTGGTAAAAATCTGTTGGCGTAACCGCTCGGTATCATCAATGTGGTTAAGCCGCTCGGTATAGCCATCAAAATCGTTGTAAATCACCGTAGCATTGGGCAATAGATGCTTGGCGTTGTGTGCCAATAAACCACTGCCGCCAAATACATCAATGATGGTCCAACCATTACCGTCATCATCAATATGGGTCTGGAGTACTTGTCGAAAAGCTTTGATAAAATTACGTTTTTGCCCGATAAATGATAATGGGGCTTTGCTATAAGGTTTTGTCATGATTTCGTCCAATTTTAGGGCGTTCTGGACGCTCAGGGTTTGGACGCTCGGTGGCATTCTGAAAAGTATTAATAGTCTTACATCGTGGACATTTAACGGCGACCACTGCCTCACCAGTCATGCGAAACAGGAGCTTTTCGCAGACATTGCAACGATAATCTTGCATGATTTTTCAAATATCCTTTTATAAATTCATAAAGAAATTCTCAACTTCTTTGATGATCAGCTGCTCATCCTCAGGGCTGATGCCAACCGTCTCACGCACTGGATAAGCCACGGCTCGCGCATTGGGTGATGGCTTGGCAACTTTACCGTATTGGTGGACTTCCATTACTTTTGCCGTATGGCCAGAGAACCCAACTTCGGCATGGGTAGATGAATACGCTGTCTTAATTAACCTGGGCAGTCGCTGAAACATGGCGCCACGGCGGATTGATCGCTTATGGTCACGTTTACGCGGGGTAAATCTTGCGCCGCTGGGTGCAACCTGTGATTTGATACGGCGTGCCATAGTCTGCTTGAGCCTAATAGCGATGCGCTGGGTTAAACGGCGTTTTTGGCTATCATTGAGTTGCTCATTGATACGTTTTATCCAAACGGCTAGCTCATTAAAATCACTCATAGCTCATCCTGAGCATCGCCAAACACGATTGAGGCTTTAACGAAGGTACCTGCTGTATCTGACCAAACAAGGTCATCGCATAGGTTGGCGGTGCCATCTTCAGCAAAATTAAGTTTGTCATCAAGGCTAATATCTATCTGTAAGTCATAGGTTTCTAAGTCTATAACATCACAATCAAATGCCAGCTTTGGTATAGGTTTACCGTGCTGCTCAAACCATTTACGAATATAGCCTAGTACATCAAACGGATGAGCTATACGGCAATTGAGCAAATAAAATCGGGCGATATAGTGTATGGTTGAGACCTCTTGGGGCAATTCACCATTGATGATTTGGAGCTGGGTGTTGTCGCCTGTTAGCTCGGGGAAACGGGCTAACAGGTCGTTTTTTAGATCGACTAGGTATTTCATGCGTTAAATTGTTTAAAAGCGGCGGCAAGTTTGCCATGATAATTATTGGCTCTGTAGCCTTTGCCATTGTAACCATAGGCAAACGCTGACCAGTCTTTGTTTTTGAGGGCATCAATAAGCTTATTTTGGCGGATAAATCGGCACATGGTGTCAAGTTGCGCGCCTTCATCTTTGTATTGGGCGTTGATAAAAGCTTGTAACGTTGGGTATCCCAAGTCTTTCCAATTAAATCCCATCACTTGCCCCAACCCCCAACTGGCAGACTCGAGCGCAGATTCACGGTGGTATTGACTGGCAGCGGTCAAGCGTTGGTGTTGATAGCTACCTTCAAGACCGTAGGACTTTGGTTTCCATTTTGGATAGCAAAGGTCTGGACGTTCTCGCATCACTTTTGCACGGATATCCAGCAAGCCTTTTTTGGTGAGCTGCTTATAAAAAATATGTGGCTCAAATAAAATCACAGGTTCACCCGTGGATAAAAACCCTTCGCCTTTGGATTCGACTTCATGCACAGCACGCATGGCGGCTAAGGGTATGCCAAGACTATCGGCACTGGCTTTGATTTGGGCTAGGGTTATTTTTTTGTGGGCAGGTGTGCTCATTGGCTCTCCTTAAAAATGTGATTGATACGGTCATTAAATCGCTGGCGACGATAATTTTTACGTTCGCAGTGCAGTAAAAACCATAACAATGCTAATGCCATGGTCAAGGTGGCAAAGCCAGAGCGAATCAAAATCAGGCTCAATGACATCGTAAACCCTGCATCCATGGCGTCATATGCCATATAAACAACGGCAATCAGACTATGGATCAACAAACAGCGCAGTGCCCACCAAAGGATGTCATCATAGCGGCGTGTCAGCCATAAAAACGCTGTTAAGATGGTCATGCTAAGTAGCATTAAGCCGACGTGTAATAGGTAAATCATTTATCCACCCCCATAAATTTGGCAAGCCAATCGGGCAAAATGGCTTTGATACGATCAGAATTGGCAACCGCGATTAATAAACGCAAAATAAAATATCCGCCGACAGCCCACAAAAAGCTAACGAACAAAACCACGTCTTCGCTTGAATTGTTCCGACCCATCAGCTCAAGACTGCCACGGGTAAAGAACAATCCTGCACCCAAACCTAAGAGAACGTGTCCTACGCTAGTGGCAGATGGGGGGAATTTTTTATCTTCGCCGAAGGCAAGGTAACCACCAATGGCACCAATGACAGTGGCAATAAGCATGGCATTGGTAATGGTAGAAATAGGTAATAGCTGTTTATACTCAGCAAATACGGGGTTAATCGTGGCAAGCAGCCAGAGAAAAGCAACAATACTCCATCCAAGCATACAGCCAATGATGTCGAAAATTAGGCTAGATTTTTTTAACATATCAATCCCAAAGTTTTAACCGTTGCTGCACGTTGGCGACGGTTGTCGTAAAAGGTAAAATCACGGTACTCCGCATAGGTAAAATAGCGAGCGGGGTAAATTGTGGGTTTAATTCAACGATTTTTGGTAAGTATGCGTTTGATTGATTACCAAAAAAGCGATAAGCAATAGCGTCGAGCGTGTCAAATTGTTGTGATGCTGTGGTGCGTTGTATTGTCATAACAACCTCACACGGTTACGGCTTTTGCCGGTCAAGTCAGCAATCGCATGGTTGACCAGGCGGCGCAGGGCGTCAGACTTGGTATTTTCGTTATTGCCGCGTGTGATGCCTTGACCAATGGTGTCAAAATCCATGTAGTTATCAGCCATGAGTGCGGCGGCTTCGTTGAGAACCGCGCGCTTATAAGTGCGTTGCCAGCGATGGTGAGTAACCAATTGGGTAAGCGATAAAAATCCGTCAGCCCAGCGGGGTAATATTGACCTGATATTCGATGATAATCGGTGGTGGTGGCTAATCAAAGCAGGGGCAGACTCCCAAACGCAGGTACCGCCCACGACAAAGCCAAACTGGTCGTCATCCAAGTAAGGGATTTGTGCATTAATATTGTCATAGGCATCACTGATGTAGCCTGCAATACGGTCGCTGCCCATTGTCTTATCAATACGCATCATTTGTACCAAGTCAGTCGTTGAGACCGATGGCAAGCCCTTAATCGGATTGGGTACTTCGGCATGATTGATTTGCTGATTGATAAGCATGGTTTACCCAGTTTATTTTTTGGTTTTGGAGCGTTTGCTATTTGAATATTTTTCTTGTGGTGGTTGCTGTTGCTGATATGGTTTTCCGATAGTTCCAATAGTTTGAGAAATACCACTAACACCCATTGAAGCGGCAAATAATGACATTAAAGCGAGTTTTCGATAGTTATTCATATTGGCGTCCAAAATAAAAAGGCGGTAGTTATTAAAAAGGTGCTGGTAAAAGTTAATTCACTTTTCAGACAAATTTAATAAGCCGCCTTACCCGTGGTGGGGTCTGTTAGCCTTGAGCGGCTTTAAGTTTTGATAAGTCGGTTTTGCAACCAACATCGGGGTAAATTGCAATTGCTTTTTCATAAGCAGCAATGGCGTCCGTTGGTTTGTCAGCTTTTAACGCATCACCATAAGCTCGATACAACTTGGCACGTACAGGGTCGGGCATATCGTGGTCGTTGGTGACTTCGATTGCTTTTGCCAGAATGTCAGTGTGTTCGCTTGGGTTATCCGCTTTTTTTGTCACTTCAGATGCCAATTGCTCGGCATATACGGTCGCAACGTCACGGGTAAATGGTTCTGGCATAGCCATGTCGTTGAGTAGCGCAAACTCTGCAATGCGGGTAGCGGTATCAAATTCATGGGTATCAAGCGCCCAGACCATGAGTTGAACTAGCATATCGTTTTGACCGCTCACACCTGCGGCTAGTGTGCCTTCAATCCAAGGTAGGTAAAAGGGTAAAAAGTCGGCTTTTAGTTCGTTCTTTTTGGCCTGCGATTGGATGCCTTGTAGCGACTGCCAGTCATTAAAAAACTTGAGTTCAATAGGGCTTCCTGCATCGGGGTTGTCGTCATCAAGCGGATATTCGCCATCAGGCTGCCCATCAAAAACAGGCTGATTTTGGCGGGTCATGGTGCTGCCTAATGGTCGGTTTAACTGACGACCGCGGGCAGATAGTCGGGGGTCGGAATTGGCTTGACGCGCCGCTTTTTCGGCACGCACGCGTTCAAAATGGTCTCGTAAGCTGCTCATGGGTTTCCTTATGCTTCAATCACTAGGTTTTCGATGTAGGCGCATTTGTCATAGTCTTCGATGACAAAACACTCATTCACTGATTGATAGTCAGAGGTGCGGTTCCATTCCGGCTCATCTTTAATCAGACGACGCATACTGCCACGTTGTTGGTAGATAGACAGATTGTCGTAGCTGGTAATCAACAAACCATTAGCTGGGAAATACGCAGGGGTATCGACTGGCAACGTACCAAGCTGTTTTTTCTGATACAAGGCATTGGCAGCCGCCTGCTCGGTTGGGGGTAAGGTTTGATTGATAAGGTTTTGGTATTTATCCGTGACCAGACCGCGCGAGGTAATGACAACCAAGTCGCTATTGTCGCGGAACTGTTCGGCGATTAGGTCATTGACTGCCATTTCAACCAGCGCATCAATATTTTTAAATTCATGGCTTGCGCCAATCGTCAAATTATCAATATGACGCTCGGGGGCAAAGGCACGAATTTTTTCTAACCAGCCAACGTTGACGTCTTGCAGTTTTGGATACAAGGTCTTGTTGGTGGTCTTCGCGCGGTGAGTACCATTAAAACCAATCATTTGCTTGTCTTGGGCGACCAATTTAATCGCTAAGTTTTGCAAGCGTTTTTGGAAATCGGGGAAAGCACCCCATTGGTCGATGACTGCCCATTGATAGGCGACGTCGTAGTCTGTTTGAGTACAGACGTAATCATCGATATGCTCAAGATTGCCAATCGGCGTCGGACGACGGGGCTGAATGCGGGTGTCGGTATTGCTGGCGACACGTTGGTCACTGCCTAACCCAAGTTTTTCACCTGTCGCTTGTTGCACAGTGACCATGTTGATACGTTTTAAAAAGTCTGTGACCTCTTGGTAACGCTCAATCAAGGTTTGTTGACGAGCAGGTTGCACTTCAATGGTGGTGGCAAAGTTTTCGGCACCGTTGATGGTAGCGATTTGTTGGGTGTATTGCTGTAAGGCGATACGAGTGGCAGCAGATAAAGCGTAACTTCCCATGGGTTTTCCTTGTGTGATTTTAAGGGTGATAAAATTGGGTTAGCAGTCGGCGAGGGCATGACTGACACCTGCAGGGGGTGTGGTCGTCATCGGTACAGGCTCGGTGGACAGCTTGGTTTGTAAGCTGGCAAAACTCTGGTTAAGCTGGTTCACCGTGGCGGTTAATTGGGTGACACTTTCAGCGATTTGGGCAGTGGTCTCGGCATTGGATTCGGCTTTTTCATTTAAGGTATTAAACCCTTGTAATACCATGTCCTGCTCATCTTTAGTCATGCCTGATGATTTGCTGGTAAACATATTTGCCATTTTTTGTAAAAAGCTATCTTCTGCTTTGTGTTGTTGTGGCTCAGCTGGTGGCTGTGGCGTTTGAGTTGGCACGGGCGCTTGTTCGATTGGATCTTGACCTTCGGTAGTAGCGGTGGTTGGTGTTTGGGTTTGGTTGGCTTGGGTAGTCATAAGGATGAGTTCCTGATGTTCAGAAAAAAGGGTGTTATTTGCGGTATTGTTAAATTTAAGCGGTTCTGTGCCACGACTTGCGGGAATGTCGGTCACTGCCAAACCAACTAAGTAAGCTCGGCCTGTTGCGGTAAATTTTGGGTAGAACTCAATGGAAGTAAAAAGTTTTTGGCCTTGTTTGTTGGCTTCGACAAGTTGAGGCAAGGCGGATAAAGTGGCGTATAAGCCCATTAATTGCACGTCTTTACCATCAACTTGATAAGTATCTAACTGTGCATCACAGGCAATCACATCGCCCAATGCAGGAATGGCTGTATTACCTAAAAAATTCCACCCACCCATGTGCTCAACATTGATGCGAGCAGTATATTCAACGGGATCATAGTCTTTTGCCATATCGATAATTTGTTGGCGAGTAATTTCTCTGCCATCAACAGTGACGCCTTCACGGGCGACACGAAAACGTTTAATTGTGCGTTGACCTGCTAAATCTGGCATAGGCATTCCAATAGATTAATCGGCGAAAATGTATCGGCTTATAAATTTGGTTAAGTAGCCCTTAGTTTGTTGGCTGTATAGGTTGTAAGCAATATTTAAAAGACCGCAATCAGCACTTGCGGTCTTTTGCTGTGTGGTGCGGTGGCTGACTGTCTATAAGCTATGCGTATGACTGATACCACCACCAATTCGACTCAAAATCAATCGCTAACTCAAAAACGTGAGCAAGCAAGGCTACTTTACGCCCAAGGCTTAGGCGTAACTCAAATTGCCCATCAGCTCGATGAAAAGCGGGCAACGGTTGCCAGTTGGAAAAAGCGTGATGGTTGGGTACGCGCGGACATTTTTACCGATGTCAATCTAGCCATGAAAGCGCGTTTGTTGTCGTTGATTGGAATGGATAAAAAGGGAAACGGGGAATATAAAGAAATTGACGAGCTGATGCGACAGCTTGAGCGAATCGCCAAAATCCAAAATTATAACGATAGTGGCAACGGGGCAGACCTTAACCCTAAACTGCGTGAGCGTTACAAGTCAGACCGTAAAGAAAAGGTCAAAAACTTATTTACTGAAGAAGAAATTGTGGCGTTGGAGGACGCCTTTAAAATTATGTTGTATCCATTTCAGCAGGAATGGATAGATATTCTTGATGGTAAAAAGGTTAATGGCAAAAAGAAATACGCACCCGCGCGTATTTTTATGATGCTAAAAAGCCGACAGATTGGGGCGACGTATGTCATTGCAATTTGGGCACTCATCAATGCGCTTCGCACCAAAAAAAATAAAATCTTTTTATCAGCATCAAAAGCTCAAGCTTATCAATTTATTGAATATATCAAAAACTTTATCTTTGAAGTACTTGGGAGGCAAATTGGTGGCGACCCGATTGTTATCTCATTCGAGGATAATACCCAAGTTAATTTTTATTACATGGGGACCAATGCATTAACTGCCCAAGGTCGACATGGTGATGTGGTTATTGATGAGTTCTTTTGGATTCGTAAATTCAAAGAATTTCGGGACGTGGCGTCAGGGATGGCATCGCAGAGTCAGTACCAACAGATTTACTTATCAACGCCTAGCTCTGTTATGCATGAGGCGTATAAATTCTGGACGGGTACCGATGGCGTTAATAAGCATGAGATTGATGTTAGCCATGCTACGCTAAAAACACCAACGCTTTGCATGGATGGTAAGTGGCGACTCATGGTTACTGTCCGCGACGCAATGCGGGGCGGTTATGACAAACTTGATATTGATCAGCTGCAACTTGAGTACACACCGGACCGATTTGATAATCTGTTTATGTGCGTGTTTTTGGATGACAGCTCAAGCTATTTCCCGCTATCCATCCTAAGTCCAAATATGATTGACAGCTGGGAGGTGTGGAAAGACTTTAAACCGCTTGGTTCAAATCCTTATAAAAAACCGGTTTGGGTTGGATACGACCCGTCATTTACTGGCGACCATCCAGCTTTGGCCGTTGTCGCACCACCAAGTCGACCGGGTCAACCTTATCGTGTTCTTGAGCGTAAGCACCTTGACCACATGTCACCGCTCATGCAAGCGCAATATATCCAAAAAATCTGTGATCGGTACCAAGTTGAATATCTGGGCATTGATACCACAGGGGCGGGTATTGCAGTCGCCGAACACGTCAAGGCGTTCTATCCTGCCTATACCCCGATTAACTATAGCATTGAAGTCAAAACCCGTATGGCGATGCGTGCCAAAGAATTGTTTGAACGTCGCAAGCTGCATTTCGACGCTGGCTATATTGATATTGTCAAAGCCTTTATTGCCATCAAAAAACAAGTCACCAACGGTGGGGGGCGTATGACATTTGTTTCAAAACGTTCACAAGAAACGGGTCATAGCGATGTTGCTTGGGCAATCATGCACGCTATTGACAATGCGCCGCTTGCTAGTACCGAAAATGTCACCGCCGCCACCAAATCTCGTATATCTGTCCACCGCTAAGGAATCCTATGGAAAACCAAGTATCTAATAAAATTATCATGAGTGGCTTTGGCGAACCCGAACCCGTGCTTGAGGGTCGCCGATTATTTGAGTATGACTATTGCCCCCAAGTCGGCGACTATTACGAATATCCGTATGACATCGCTGCCGTTGCAAGTCTCTACCGTGCCACCAGTCATCATACGTCTGCCCTGGTAACCAAGCGTAACGTACTGACCAGTTTATTTGTGCCAAGCGAAAAACTAAGCCGTCGTGATTTTGAGTCGTTGGTGCAAAATTTTCTGGTCTTTAATAATGGCTATCTGCAGGTACAACGCAGTCGAATGGGGAGTGTACTCAAAGCAACTGCGCGCCTGGCACGTCATACCCGGCGAGGTATTAATGGGAATTACTATCATGTCGATTATTATCACGGCAATCCCATTGAATTTCAGCCTGATGAGATTATCCAGGTTTTCAATCCAGACATTCAGCAGGATATGTATGGTATTCCAGATTATTTAAGTAGTGTTAATGCAATTTTGCTCAATGAAGCGGCTACACTGTTCCGCCGTAAATATTATAAAAACGGCGCTCACGCGGGCTACATCTTATATCTATCCGATGCTTTAACAACTCAGCAAGACGTTGAGAACTTGGAAGACGCAGTACGTGAATCAAAAGGGGCTGGCAACTTTAAGAACCTGTTTATGTATGTGCCCAACGGTAAGCCTGATGGGGTTAAGGTTATTCCACTCGCTGAAGTTGCCGCCAAAGATGAATTTATGAATATTAAAATCGCCAGCCGTGATGACCAGTTGGCAGGGCATCGAGTACCGCCCCAGCTGATGGGTATTGTCCCCAATAACACAGGTGGATTTGGTGATATTAAGAAAGCAGCTGAAGTGTTCTATTGGCACGAAATTTACCCGTTGCAGAACCTACTCATGGACATCAATAATCAAGTCGGCCAAGAGCTCATCACATTTAATGATTACTCACTGACTGCTATAACCGACTCATAAAAAATAAAAAAATATTTTTCTAAAACCGTTCTTGATGAGCGGTTTTTTTGTGTCAGGTGGTCGTCACGGCTCGCGCTCCCTCCCACGCGCATGCTTTATACATAAAAGGCTTATTTTTATGCAGTAAAAAACTAGCGGATGCCAAACAAATCAGCAGTTGTTGCTACTAATCATTGTTGCAGTTTGGTGCAGTTTGCTGCTTGAAATTATAGGAGTTTAAATAACGTAATGATTGATGGGTTGGTTAAAAAAAGGTAATAAGGTGATAAGTACTCAAAAAGTATAACTAAGTAATTGATTTAAATAATAAATTTTTATTACCTTTTAAAGGTGATTTCAGGTGATAAAAAAGGTGATAAAAATAAAAACTTATAAAAATTAATAAGTTGTGAAATAAAATTATCACCTTTTATAAGAGTGATAAATTACCTTAAAATCACTTTTTTATCACCTTTTTATTTTTAGTATTTTTTCATTAATATCATATATTTATATAAATTCTTATAAGATTATCACCTTATCACCTTTTTTTTTGATATGGGTCAAATTTTTGAAAATAGCAGTTTTATACTTAAAAATACTCAAATATTCCTGAAATTGTTTATATTGCGTGGGCTAACTATGGGACTAATTATCTTGGGTAATGTAATGTAAGTTATTGATTTTGATAGCTCATAAATAGAATTTCACTGAAAATAGAGAATTCAAGTCTCTTCATCGCCACCATTTGCAAATAACTTAACGCCCAGGATTTTGAAAAGTCCCGTATTTTGCTAAGCCAAGCATTTTGATGTTTGGCTTTTTTGTTGTTTGTCATTTGGTTGTTTGTCATTTGACAATAAAAAAATGAAAGAGAAAAAAAGGGCGATAGCTGTATCACCCTTTTGTCATTTAAATTGTCATTCAATATTAACGAGCTGCGTTGTAGGCTTTATCGGCATCATCAAAACGTGCCATGACTTTGTCAGACGCGGGCGTTAACAGCGACACCCCATAGATGGCAATCATGCCTAAGATAAAGCCGGGTACGATTTCATAAAGACTACTACCGGTTAATGGTTTCCAAGCGATGACCGTCAACGCGCCTACAAGCATACCCGCCAACGCACCTGTGCCAGTCATACGTCGCCAAAATAATGACATCAACACCACAGGACCAAACGCCGCGCCAAATCCTGCCCATGCATACGAGACCAATCCTAATACTTTGCTGTCTGGGTTTTGGGCGATGACAATGGCAATCGCTGAGACCAAAAGCACCATGAAGCGACCAATCCAAACCAGCTCTTTTTGCGTGGCAGTAGGGCGAATAAAACCTTTATAAAAATCTTCTGTAATCGCGCTTGAGCATACCAATAATTGACAGCTGAGGGTACTCATGACCGCCGCCAAAATAGCAGACAATACTACACCGACAATCCAAGGGTTAAATAACAATTGTGCCAAACCGATGAAGATACGCTCGTTGTTATCTTTTAAAATGGCAGTTTGTTCAGGATGCACCGTCATATAGGCAAGCCCAAAATAACCGACCGCTACCGCGCCTGCTAGGCATAAAATCATCCAAGTCATACCGATACGACGGGCATTATTTAGTGATTTGACCGAATTTGCCGCCATAAAACGCGCCAAAATATGCGGCTGACCGAAATAACCCAAGCCCCACGCAGCCGCACTGATGATACCGACCAATGACGTACCAAACAGCAAGTTACTGTAGTTTTTGTTATTTGCCTGTGCCGCCATACTGACCGCCGCATGGATTTCATCCATACCGCCTAAATTTAAATAAACCATGATGGGCGCGAATACCAGCGCAAAAATCATCAAACTTGCTTGAATAGTATCCGTCCAACTCACCGCCAAAAATCCCCCAATAAAGGTATAGATAATGGTGGCAAATGCCCCTAGCCACATAGCCGTGGTATAGTCAATTTCAAACAAGCTTTCAAATAGCCGCGCACCTGCGACAATGCCTGAGGCGCAATAAATGGTAAAGAAAAATAAAATAATCGCCGCTGAAACAATTTTAATCAATTGATTGTTGGCGCCAAAGCGGTGGTGAAAGTATTCAGGCAAAGTCAGCGCATTGTTATTAAACTCAGTATGCACTCGCAGTCGACCCGCCACTAAAAGCCAGTTAAAATACGCACCAATCACCAAGCCAATCGCAATCCAAGATTCACTCAACCCCGATACATAAATCGCCCCAGGTAACCCCATCAGCAGCCATCCTGACATATCTGACGCACCTGCCGACATTGCGGTCACGAAACTGCCTAGACTACGGCCACCCAAAATATAGTCATCAAAGTTACGCGTGGCAAAATATGCCGCAAACCCGATGCCCAATACCAAAATCAAATACAACGTAAATGTAATATAAACGGGTGTCATCCCATCACTCCTAAGGTCATCCCGATTCAAGGTAATAAAACCACTAAAAATTGATAGCAGTCATAGAGATTTTACGTGGCATCACACGCTAATCGACATCCTGATAGATACCATCTAATAACGAAAAGTCACATTGTAGAAAAATATCAGGCATAAAAAAAGGATAATCGCTTTGATTATCCTGTTTATGGCATAAAATTGTCAACGCGCTAAATTTTGCGATACATAATATCGTAAATAGCGCGACCTTCCTCCATACCGCGTTTTTCAAATTTAGTCAGGGGGCGAAAATCGGGACGTGGCAAAAAGTTACCTATACCTTCGCTGTTTTTGCCTTCGACATTTGCAAACGCGGTTAAACCATCCATGACTTCAATCATCCAGTGGGCATAATGTTCCCAATCGGTAGCAGCATGGAACATGCCGCCTTTTTTAAGCACCCGTTCCACCACCCTCATGCGATCAGCACTGACAAAACGGCGTTTGTAATGGCGCTTTTTTTGCCAAGGGTCGGGAAAATACAACTGCAGCGTGTCAATATGCGCCGCCGGTAATTGCTGCATCAGGGCAATGGCATCGCCACTGATGAGTTTGAGGTTATTTAGACCCAGTTCCCCTGCCAAAAATGCACAGTTACCCAGTCCTGCCTCATGCACTTCAATGCCGACAAAGTTTCGTGTTGGGTCATTTTTTGCCATTTCTACCAAGCTTGTGCCCATACCAAAGCCAATTTCCAGTGTCAAAGGCGCATCAGGGTTTGAAAATAGCTCACGCAAATTGGTTATACCACCGATATCCATTGCTTGTATTGCATCCAAATTGGGCTGGACAAAAAAATGGGCAAAGTCTGACTGTAACCCAGCTTCTGCCTTTTTGCCCACATGGGTTTTGCGCTTCATAAAAGTTTGAATGGCGCGATAGTGCGGGGATGAATCAGGGTTTTCATCATTCGGTTGTGGGCTAGTGGGGAGATTGGGAGAAAGCAATGGTGCATCGGGTTTAGCCGCATCGACTGTCTCAGAAGTTTGGGTATGTTGGGGTGTCATCATTTGCAAAAATCGTAGTTGGTGTGATAAAGGGTGGTTGTGATAAAATTCGGCTATTATAAGTGAAAACCCCAAAAAGTAAAAACCTCAGCAAGTGAAAACAACCAATGGATAATCCCTAATCGCCATGTTATTTCTTGAAAAAACATCACCGCCGCCATTTTGGCAGCCACAGCTAACCGATAAACAGCGTCTGATGTACGACAAAGCCTTTATCGGCAATCGTTCTCAGGCCTATTATCTCAAGCGTTTTGCCCAGTTTGATCAGGCAGGGCGATTGACGGCAAAGTGGCATTGGGCAGGGTTTTTGATGACGTTTCCTTGGCTGTTATACCGTAAGCGATTCTTAGATAGCATTGTCTATTCGGTGGCGGGATGGTCATTTATTCAGCTTAATGTCACCATCATTTTGGTGGCGATAGAGTACTTATTGATACGCAATCTTGATGAAGCAATTCGTATGCCGCTACGTATTGGCATTGGGCTTGCGATTTGGCTGTTTTGGTCGGTGATGGTGGCACGTTGGAGCGATGCTTATTATTATCGGATGGCGCGCCGTGAAATCGCCGATGCGATTGAAATGTATCCGCGGGATGAGGAAAAACAGCTGGCTCATATCCGCAGGCACGGCGGGGTGAGTTTGGTGGGTTTGGCGCTGGCGTTTGGCTTTTATGCGTTTTCTTTGTTTGTGATACAAGTGCAGTTTTTACCGATTTATGCCAAACAAAAAGCCAATGCCACGCTGTTTGAAGTGCTTGATATCGTAGAAAGCGCACAGGGACGAGTCGATGCCATCTACAAAGCCACCGGTCAATGTCCTGTCAATACACCGCTAAGCACAGATAACCAAAAAGTGGTGCTAAAAGTGCTCACGCAAGCAGAAAGCATCCCAACTGACAGTCATTGCATGATTCAAGCAACAGTACGAGGCGTGCCGTTTCCCAATCGCTGGCTTAATGGTCAGACGCTGACCATGTACCGCATTGGTGATAGTAAAGTCGATGGTAGTTGGGGCTGTATCACCTCACTCAATCGCAAGCAAATTCCCAAACAGTGTATGCTTGCCGAGCGCTGATAAAATAGTTGTCCTTACAACCACTAGCCGATGCGATGGCGGTGGTTTTCAAAAAAAACCGAAGCCTAACTAACAGCCTAGGCTTCGGTTTTTGTTTATCAGTTTAATTTTGAAGTCAGCAAAATAACTTACTTCATCAACAACGCATTGACGCGTTTTAGATAAGCGGCTGGGTCGTCTAATTGACCGCCTTCGGCAAGTAATGCTTGGTCAAAAATCACTTGCGCGAGGTCATCGAACTGCTCCGCGCTTTCCAATTTTTGAATGAGCGGATGGTTTGGGTTGACTTCCAAAATTGGTTTGCTCTCTGGCACAGGCTGACCCATTTGTTTGAGCATTTGCATCATCTGTGGCGATAGTTCGCCATCCGCAGTCACTAGCAGAGCAGGGCTATCAACAAGGCGATTTGATACTCGCACATCTTTAGCCCGGCTACCCAACACGCCTTTGAGTTTTTCTACCACAGGCTTGAAGGTTTCTTCTGCTTTTTTGGCTTCTTCTTTTTCCGCTTCATCGGTCAAATCGCCCAAGTCTACCGCGCCTTTGGCGATGTTTTGTAGCGGTGTGCCATCGTACTCAAACATAAAGTTCATTGCCCATTCATCAACCGGGTTGGTCATTAAGATGACTTCAATGCCTTTTTTCTTGAACACTTCAAGTTGCGGACTGGCTTTGGCGGCGGCAAGGTTTTCAGCTGTTAGATAATAAATCGCCTTTTGACCGTCTTTCATACGACCTTTATAGTCGTCAAAGCTGGTGACCACATTGTCATCAGTGGTAGTGGCATAGCGCAATAATTTGGCAATTTTATCCTTATTGCTTTGGTCTTCACCCAAGCCTTCTTTTAAGACGTTGCCAAATTCAGCATAAAACTGTCTATATTTTTCTTGTTTTTCGGCTTCATCGCTATTGGCTAGGCTAGCTAGCACAGTCAATATACGGCGAGCGTTACCATCGCGAATAGATTTGACATCGCGAGACTCTTGCAGGATTTCACGGCTGACATTGAGCGGTAAATCCGCGGTATCAATCACCCCTTTGACAAAACGCAGATACATCGGCAATAACTGCTCGGCATCATCCATGATAAATACACGTTTGACGTACAGTTTTAGACCGTGTTTTTGCTCACGTTGGTACAGGTCAAACGGCGCTTTTTTAGGGATATATAGCAGCTGGGTATATTGTAGACGCCCTTCGACACGGTTGTGCGTCCAAGTTAGCGGTTCATCATAGTCATAGGTAAGATTTTTATAAAATTCTTGATACTCTTCGTCTTCAATTTCTGAAGGTGAGCGCGTCCATAGGGCATTGGCTTGGTTGATGGTTTCCCATTCGTCAGTGGTTATCATTTGACCTTGGGGCATCTCATCTTTGGCAGTTTCGTCCCCTGCTTCTGAATTAGCAGTTTTTTGCGCGTCAGTGAGTTCTTCTTCTTGCCAAACTTCTTTGCGCATTTGGATGGGCAAGCTGATATGGTCAGAATATTTATTGACTAAAGATTTGATTTTTTGGCGGTCAAGGTATTCACTGTGTTCATCGGTGATATGCAAAATCACTGTCGTGCCACGGGTAGGCTTTTCGATGGTTTCGGTGGTGAATTCACCGGTACCGTCTGAAACCCAGCGTACGCCTTGGCTGGCAGGTTCACCTGCTTTACGAGATTCCACCGTGATGGTGTCCGCTACGATAAAACCTGAATAAAAACCCACCCCAAATTGACCAATCAAATTACCGTCTTGTTTTTGTGCATCGGATAATTTTTCTAAGAAAGCTTTGGTGCCGGACTTGGCAATAGTACCCAAATGTTCTACGGCATCGGCTTCATTCATACCGATACCATTGTCAATAAAGCTGATAGTTTTGGCATCTTTATCAATATCAATGCGAATGCGTAATTCACTGTCACCTTCATACAGCGCGTCGTTTTGATTGCCTTCAAAGCGCAACTTGTCACAGGCATCAGACGCATTTGACACTAGCTCACGCACAAAGATATCCGCATTTGAATAAAGCGAGTGGGTGACTAGATGTAATAGCTGCGCGACTTCAGCTTCAAAGCTATGTTTTTTTGGCTCAGGTTTGGTTGAATCTGCCATAATGAGTAACTCCTAAAAGTAAGAATAAAAATAAAAATAATTAACCCAATTTATGATGGTTCGTTGTCATAGTTAGGGTGAGTCTAAAACTATTTCAAGCACAAGCGGCACAATTTTTTAATTTTTAAAAAATGAAAACAATGATGCAAGCAGGGTTTAAATAACCAATAATTAAATGACCAATAAAAAGCCGAGCATACTTATACCCGGCTTTACTTGCCATCTATCCGATACTATATCTCTTTTAAATCTTGGATTCACTAGGATTAGACAGTTGGGGTGAGCGTAACGCTTTGGGCAAGCTAAAGGTCACGTTTTCCAAAATACCTGATAATTCTTCAGGTTTTTCGCCGCCCCAAGACTGTAAGGTATCTAATACTTCTTGAATCAATACTTCAGGCGCCGATGCACCTGCAGTCACACCCACCGTATCCACACCTGCAAACCAGTCTTTTTGCATTTCGCCGGCATTGTCAATTAAATACGCTTTGGCGCCCAAGCGCTCCGCGAGTTCACGCAAGCGGTTGGAGTTAGATGAG
Organism: Moraxella sp. CTOTU47616; assembly: GCF_032017465.1. Lineage (NCBI taxonomy): Bacteria > Pseudomonadati > Pseudomonadota > Gammaproteobacteria > Moraxellales > Moraxellaceae > Moraxella > Moraxella sp. CTOTU47616. The sequence goes on along the minus strand of NZ_DALZPU010000001.1, from coordinate 416,797 downwards.
TTGGGTGAGCCCACCACTAACACCACTTGACAACGTGCCGCAAGTTCCTTGACCGCATCTTGACGATTTTGGGTGGCATAACAAATGTCATCTTTACGCGGCGCATGGATTTTTGGGAATTTATTTTTTAGCGCATCAATCACTTCTGCGGTGTCATCCATCGATAGGGTGGTTTGGGTGACAAATGCCAAATCAGTATCGGTCGGTAAATCAAGGTTGGCAACATCCACCACATCTTCAATTAAGTGAATACGTCCACCGTATTGTGGATCGAAGCGTCCCATCGTGCCTTCCACTTCTGGGTGACCGGCATGACCAATCAACACCGCATCTACACCTGTTTTGGCAAATTTATTGACTTCGATGTGGACTTTGGTAACCAGTGGGCAAGTGGCATCAAACACCGTCAAATCACGGCGTTCGGCTTCATCTTCCACGGCTTTGGAGACGCCATGCGCTGAAAAAATCACAATCGCCCCATCCGGCACTTCATCCAACTCTTCGACAAATACCGCACCGCGATTGGCAAGGTCTTCCACCACAAACTTGTTGTGTACCACTTCATGGCGCACATAAATAGGCGGTTCAAAGCGCTCAAGGCAGACATTAACGATTTCGATGGCTCTATCGACCCCAGCACAAAAACCACGGGGATTGGCGAGTAAAATTTTCATAACGCAGTTCTTCAGTCATTGATGATTCATGTGGCTAGTTTACCATGAGTTCATACACGCAAAATATGTTAAACGTAAAAAATCAGCGAATCGGTATTGAAGGGCTAAATTACGCAGAAATTGTTAGCAAAAATTGCTAAAATAGCCGATTCAAAAATGGCTACTACTTATTTAATCAAACCCCTAAGGATATGTCATGACCAAAGGCTCATTATTTATCATCACCGCAGCAAGCGGTACTGGCAAAACATCGCTGGTCAAACAGCTGATTGCAACGACCAATGACTTGGCGGTAAGTATCTCGCATTCGACTCGCCAGCCACGTCCTGGTGAGATTGATGGGCAGCATTATCACTTTGTCAGCCGCGAGATATTTGCTGATATGATTAAGCAAGGTGAGTTTTTGGAGCATGCCGAAGTGTTTGAAAACTACTATGGCACCGCCCAGTCCACAGTAGAATTTATGCTGAGCAATGGCTTAGACGTCATCTTAGAAATCGACTGGCAGGGCGCGCTGCAAGTGCAAAAATTACGTCCCGATGCCACGACCATTTTTATCCTACCGCCCGACCGCCAATCGCTGCGCCAGCGGCTTTCCAATCGCGGACAAGACAGTCAAGAAGTGATTGAAAAACGTCTTGCCGGTTCGGTCAATGAAATGTCGCAATACGTGAATTTTGATTATGTGGTGATTAATGACAATTTCGACGTGGCATTAGCGGAGTTAAAATCAATCATCATCGCCAATCGTTTGACACTGGCTAAACAGCAAGAGCGTCACGCTGGCCGTATTGAGCAGCTATTGTCTGAATAAATCATCAATAGCCTATAAATAATTATTAAGCGCAGCGAGCTAATGAAACGCACTAAAAATCTGCTGTCTTAGCCACCCATACAGCGGGTCAACGTGTTGTTGTTGGTGCCAATAGCCGTGTAACTCGATATGAGTCAACTCAATCGGCAAATCCAAAATCTGCCAGCCTTGGGCGGGTGGCAAAAATGTGGTGGCTAACTGGCGCGGCAAGGTGAGCAATAACTTATCTTGTTTTAGCAATTGAAAAGCAGTGGCATAATGTTGGCAACGGATTTTACTCTGCCGCTGCCAACCTGCTTTGGACAATAAACTATCTTCAATCGACAGACCTAGCCGCCGCGATGACACAGTTATATGTTGACTGGCAAAATACTGAGCTTGGGTGATAGTCGGTTCATTCGCCAATTCAGCGGCAAAATTTGGCGCATACAGTACCAACACAAACTCATCTCGCAACAAGGGTTGATGCACAATCTCACTATCCACCACCCGCGCCACATCAATGGCAAAATCCAGCTGTCCAACTTTTAGTTCGTGCGCAAGCGCTGAGCGATTGAGCCGGCTACTGGTGATTTGACAATTGGGCAGGATTTGATGAATTTGGCTGACCAATTTGTTAAACACAATCAATTCAATTTCATCGTGCATGGCAATCGTCAATGTGGCAAAGCTCTGCTGCGCCAGCTCGCCAAGTTTGCTGTCGCTCAATAAATGGTTAGTTTGAAATATTTGTTCGAGATTTTCAAAGCTTTGTTTGACGGTGGGATAAAGCCGTTTGGCATATAGCGTGGGGTGCAGCTCACCTTTTTCCCGATAAAAAAGTTCGTCCCCGAGCGCCTGACGAAGACGACCTAACGCATGGCTAATGGCAGATTGGCTCAAATGCAAAGCTTCTGCGGTATGGGTAAGGTTTTTAAGCTCAAAAATATAAATAAATAGCCTAAGCAAATTTAAATCAAGCTGCTTTAACGGGTTTTTATGCAACATTTGGATACCACTAGACATACCTCAGTTGTATGAATTTTATTCATGGTATTATACTAATTAAAATCATTTTATTCATGATAATAAATCCGTTAAGCTGATTCAATGATTGTTTTAGTCAAAAAAGGACAATGCCTAATGGAATTCCAACTTAGCGATAAAGCAAAAGATTACATCGCCCGTACTAAAGCATTTATTCAAACCGAAATCGAACCGATTGAAGCAGAATTTTGGCAAGCGGGGCATAAGCTTAATCCCACAGGCGATTGGACGACTTGGCAATGGCCTGCCAAACTTGAAGAATTAAAAACCAAAGCCCGTGCGCAAAATTTATGGAATATGTTTTTGCCAGATGAGCAGCTGGGTCAAGGATTAAGCGTGCAAGAATATGCCCATATTGCTGAGTTGTCTGGCAGAAGCCTCATTGCCCCACATGTGTTTAACTGTAATGCGCCAGATAGTGGCAATATGGAATTGATTTGGCGCTACGGTAACGACGCCCAAAAAGCGCAATGGTTAACGCCGTTATTGGCAGGCGAGATTCGCTCCGTGTTTGGCATGACAGAGCCTGCAGTAGCCAGTAGTGATGCCACCAATATGCAAGCCACAGCGATTGTCGAAGGCGATGAAATTGTGCTCAACGGTCGCAAATGGTGGTCATCCGGTTTGGGCGATCCAAACGCTAAACTCATTATTTTTATGGCACATACCCCAGATGAGAGTAAAGATCGCCACCATCAGCACACCATGGTACTGGTGCCTATAGATACCAAAGGCGTCAAGATTGAACGTATGCTCAAAGTGTTTAATGATTATGATGCACCGCATGGACATGGCGAAATGCGTTTTGACAACGTGCGTGTGCCGCTTAGCAATGTCATCGGCGGGGCAGGCGAGGGATTTGCGATTGCCCAAGGGCGCTTAGGACCGGGTCGGATTCACCACTGTATGCGTTGTATTGGTGCTGCAGAAAAATCGCTAGAGCTTGCCATCGATCGGGGGCTAAGCCGTAGCGCATTTGGCAAACCGCTGCTTGATTTAGGGGGCAACCGTGAACGTATCGCTGACGCCCGTGTCAAAATTGACCAAGCGCGTCTGTTAACCCTGTATGCTGCCTATAAAATGGATAAACTCGGTACCAAAGCGGCGTTGACCGAAATCTCAGCGATTAAAGTGGTCGCCCCAACCGTACTACAAGAAGTCGTCGATATGGCGATTCAGCTGCATGGGGGTATGGGTGTGAGCCAAGATACGCTGTTGCCGATGTTCTTTAACCAAGCCCGTAGCCTACGCCTTGCCGATGGACCTGACGAAGTGCATAAAGGCATGATTGCCAAACTGGAAGTGAAAAAACGCCAACAAGCGACGACCAAATAACTAGCAAATAACTAATAGCTAGTTAACAAAAAAGGTAGCTAGCTAACAAAAAAGGCGTAATGTCAGGTTGCGTCATTTTGCTATTTGACCTCGTTAACAATACAAGTTAAAAAACAAGATAAAAAACAAGGATGAAATTATGCTTGATACTGCGAACCCAGTACGCAAAGGCGAAGAGATTGACAGTGACGCGGTCACCGAGTATTTAATGAGCCAAGGCATCGCTTTGCAAGGTCGGCCAGAAGTCACCCAATTTTCAGGGGGCGCATCCAACTGGACATACCGCTTAAAATATGCCAACCGTGATTTGATTTTACGCCGCCCACCCAAAGGTACCAAAGCCAAATCCGCCCATGATATGGTGCGTGAGTACAAAGTGCAAAAAGCACTGCAATCACAATACCCACGCGTCCCCAATATGGTCGCCCTGTGTACCGATGACCGCGTGATTGGTTGTGATTTTTACGTCATGGATCGCATCGAAGGCATTATTCCCCGCGCCAATTTGCCCAAAGCGTTGACGTTAAGCGAACAGCAAGTCAGCGAGCTGTGCCGGCAGGTGGTTGATGCGCTGATTGATTTACACAAGGTCGATTACACCCAAAACCCTGATTTGGTGGCACTTGGCAAAGGCGAAGGCTACTGCGAGCGCCAGGTCATAGGGTGGGATAAGCGCTACGAGCAAGCCCGCACGCCTGATGTGCCTGATTTTGCCGATGTGCGCCAGTGGTTAACAGCCAACACCCCGACTGATGTCAAAACTAGCGTGATTCATAATGACTGGCGTTTTGACAACGTGATTTTAGACCCAAGCAATCCAACCAACATCATTGGCGTGCTCGACTGGGAAATGGCAACGATAGGCGATCCCTTGATGGATTTGGGCTGTGCGTTAGCTTACTGGATTCAAGCCGATGACAATGCGGTGATGAAAGCTACGCGCCGTCAGCCGACCAATCTGCCAGGCATGATGACCCGTGCCGAAGTGGTCGAATATTACCTGCAAAAAACAGGGCTGAAAGTGGACAACTGGCGCTTTTACGAAGTGTTTGGGGTATTTCGTTTGGCAGCGATTGCGCAGCAGATTTATTACCGCTATTATCATGGGCAGACGGATAATCCGGCGTTCAAAGATTTTGGCGTGATTGTCAACGCCTTGCACGACCGCTGTATCGAACTTATCGAAAAAAATAACAATAAATCATAGGGATTCTCATGAAACTCATCAGCCTTGTCCGTCATGGGCAAGCGTCATTTGGCGCAGACAATTATGACCAACTGTCCCCAAAAGGTGTCGCTCAAACCCAATGGCTTGGTGATAGTTTTCGCCAGTCAGGTCGGCAAGTGCACGCGCTGATGTCAGGCAGCATGGCGCGCCAAAAGGACAGTCTCAAGCATTTTTTAAGCCATTATTATGTGACCCGTGAAGGCATTGAACTGACCGAAATCACCCACCATGTGCAAAACGCTTTAAAAAATCAGGCAAATCCCAGTTTGACCATGCCGCTATTGTTGGGTGAAGATAGCAGTTTTAATGAGTTTAATCATGAGCAAATTCTTTATAAAGCGGGGTTGCCATTTGCGGATAAGGCCAGTTTTATGGCGTATTTGTCCAGTCAAACACACCCTGAAATTAGCTTTACTGAGATTTTTACCCAAGCCATGAGCCGTTGGCAAAGCGGTCAGTACGACAGTGATTATGATGAAAGTTGGCAACACTTTTTGCAGCGCACCTGGAACGGTTTTGAGCGTTTGATTGCGCAAACTGGCGAGCATGAACATGCGATGGTATTTACCTCAGGTGGCGTGATTGCCAGTATCATGCAGCAAGTGATGAAACTATCAGATGTCCAAGCTTTTGATTTGAACTGGCATATCGCCAACGCCAGTGTTCACCAATTTCGCGTGAGTGACCAAGGTGTTTTTTTACAGACCTTTAATGAGTTTAGCTATTTGTACCAACAAGGTGAGCAGATGGTGACTTGGCGCTAAGGTTTAGTTTAACGTTTGAAAAAATTTAATAAATAATTAAGGAAGAAACAATGCAAACACTACCGGAATTACTGCAGCAAGTTCAAACCACAATGACACCCCCGAACACTGACTTATCGCCTTTTATCGATAACCAAGTGGGCAAGGGTAAAACCATTTTGATTACTGGTGCAAGCTCAGGGCTGGGGGCAGGCATGGCGACCCATTTTGCTCGCATGGGCTATAATCTGGCAATTTGTGCGCGCCGTACCGAACGCCTGGAACAACTCAAAGCCAACTTATTAGCGGATAATCCGACGATTACAGTCAGTGTCAAGGCACTCGATGTGACTGATTATGCGCAGGTTTTTAAAGTGTTTCATGAATTTGCCCAAGAGTTTGGCAAGCTTGATCGTATCATCATCAATGCAGGGGTCGGTGAGGGTCGCCGTATTGGCAAGGGTAATTTTGAGATTAATCGCAAAACTGCCGAAATTAACTTTATTTCAGGTCTTGCCCAGTGTGAAGCGGCAATGGAAATTTTCCGTGCCCAAAATAGTGGTCATTTGGTGGTTATCTCAAGTATGTCGGCTTTCCGTGGTCTGCCAAAACACATGTCAGTTTACGCGGCAAGTAAATCAGCGATTGCCCAGCTTGCTGAAGGGATTCGCGCCGATATGCTGCTCTCTGAGTTACCGATTAAAGTGTCAACGATATATCCAGGGTATATACGCACTGAGATCAACGAAGGTGCTAAACCGTTACCCTTTGAAGTGAGTGAAGAAATCGGCACCAAAGCATTGGCAATCGCGATTGAAGGCGAGCCTGATGAAGCGTGTGTCCCTGAACAACCGTGGACACTGATGAGTGACTGGATGAAAAACGCCCCACTGACATGGGTCAATGGTTTGGCATAACCCAAAAATTTCTAAAACAACCCAAATGAGACTTTGCGCTGATTTGGGTTTTTTATTGTCTTCACATTGGGTGTCTTGATATAGGGCGTCCTAATATAGAGTATCTTAATATAGCATTGCCAACCTGTATATTTGCCTTTGGTGACAGATTTGACATCACCGAGTAGAAGTCTGTTATAAAAAATAGCGAGTATGAAGGGCTAACAAGTATGAAGGGCTAAATCGTATCAGTCATCATTAACCCTATTGCCATCCTTGTTTATGTTGTGTATTTAACGCCTATAGCGATATTTGCAGTAGGCTAGACAAGGGTCGTAGTGATAAAATCATCCCCTCTTTTATGATTTTTTATTTATTGTTACGAAAACTCAGTGGTACAGGCAACCAAACGATGAAAAAACTTGAAAACGCGCTACAAAAAATTGATAAATACGGTCAGTTTGTGATGAAAAAACTGGTCAATCGCCGCTCATTAGCAGAGCTACAAGGTATCGGTCAAGGCAAAACCGTATTGATTACCGGTGCCAGTTCAGGGATTGGCGCGATGATGGCACGCCGATTTGCTTATCTAGGCTATGATTTGGCAATTTGCGCCAGACGAGAAGAGCGATTAAATGCATTAAAGCAAGACATTGAAAGCAAGTACCCTGTCAAAGTCGCTGTCAAAACTTTGGATGTGACCGACTATAATCAGATTTTTACGGTATTTGATAGCTTTGTGAGTGACTGCAAAACCCGAGGGAAAACGATTGATAAAATTATCGTCAATGCAGGGGTGGGCGATAGCCGCGTCATTGGTCATGGACGCTTTGAGACCAATCGCCATACCGCTGAAGTCAATTTTATCGCAGCGATTGCCCAGTGTGAGGCGGCGATGAAGATTTTTCGCCAGCAAAACAGCGGTCAGTTGGTGGTCATCTCAAGTATGTCAGCGGTGCGCGGTTTACCCCGTCATCTTACCACCTATGCCGCTGCCAAAGCGGGACTGGCAAATCTAGCCGAAGGCATTCGCGCTGATATGATGCAGGAAAAACGTCCGATAACTGTCACCACGATTTACCCTGGGTATATCCGTACCGAGCTCAATATCGGTGCCAAATATTTGCCGTTTGAAAGTACAGAAGAAGAGGGCGTCGAGGCGATTGTCGAAGCGATTGAAGCCAAAGTGAATGAAGCCTTTGTCCCAGCATGGCCTTGGCTGCCGATTGGAATTGGTATGAAAATATTACCGCTCAGGGTGATGACCAAATTTTTATAAGCGCATTTTTAAAAAATTTTAAAGTCTCGGCATAATCAAAAACGCCTTATTAAAAACGCATTGGCAGCTGATGGCTTGTCAAAGCGTTTTTGATATCGTTACCAGTCAACGTGCTACCTAATTGACTGGCTATTTTACCAATGGCATAAGTGCGCCATAGCCTGCCGCTTGCATGTCTGCCAAAGCGATAAATTGTAGCGCATCGCCATTGATGCAGTAGCGTAATCCGCCTTTATCCTTGGGGCCATCATCAAACACATGCCCTAAATGTGAGTTGGCGACCCGCGAGCGCACTTCCGTTCGTGTCATGTTAAAACTGCTATCGGTTGAGGTGGTAATGACGTTTGCGCTAATGGGTTTGGTAAAACTCGGCCAGCCACACCCCGAATCATATTTATCGGTGGATAAAAACAACGGCTCGCCACTGACGATATCCACATATAAACCTTTAGCAAATAAATGGTCGTATTGATGACTAAAGGCGCGCTCAGTAGCTGCGTTTTGGGTGACATCATACTGCGCTTGGGTCAACCGACTTTTTACATTTTTATCGTAGTTTTGATAGCGGGTAGGATTGAGCGCCTCGGTGACCGTCGTGGCAGGCGCTAAGGCTTTGATAACGGGGATTTTTTGATTGGCAAGGCTAATATCAATATGGCAGTAGCCATTGGGATTTTTGCTTAGATAATCTTGGTGATAATTTTCTGCGTCATAAAAATTCGCCAAGGGTTTATTTTCTACCACAATTTTTTGCGGATATTTTTTTGCCAAATCGGCAAGGGTTTTATCAATGATTGGCTTATCATTGGCATCGGTATAATAAATGCCGGTACGATATTGCGCCCCGCGATCATTGCCTTGTTTGTTGAGACTGGTCGGGTCAATCACTCGCACGTAGTATGCCAAGAGGGTCGCAAGATTGGTTTTATCGATATCATAGATAACTTTGACGGTTTCTGCGTGCCCTGAGCCTGCTATCACCTGCTCATAGCTCGGGTTCGCGCTATTGCCATTGGCATAACCTGATATCGCATCGACCACGCCATCCACGCGCTCCATATAGGCCTCTAGCCCCCAAAAACAGCCACCCGCCAGATAGATAGTATGCGTGCGAATCGGGGTTTTACCATCTGCTTGATAATACACACCGTTATGGTTAATCGGAGCTAAGGCTTTGATGCTAGCGGCTTGTTTGCTAGCTTGGTTATTAGCCTGCTCATGAGCTTGGGCAGTCTGGCTATACGGAGTTTTTGCTTGATTCAGGGCTTTGAGTTCTGCAAAGTCGTTGCTAGCATTGTCTGACAAGGCTTGTATTTGTGTTGGGGTAAGATTGCCTTTGACCAGTTTTAATAAATTGCCTTGTTTATCCAAAATCGCAAAACTGGGATAGACTTGCACGCCAAATTGTTTAATCAGCTTGCCATTGTTATCCATAAGCACCGCTAGGTTAGCATAGTCTTTGGCAAGCACTGTGTACCAAGTTTGAAAATCTTGGGAGGATTTTTCACTCAAATGACCTGGACTGACCACGCTGATGACATTCATATCGGGATACTGCTTTGCCCATGCGTCGCTTTCTTGGAGCGTTGCCAAACACAGCGGGCACCAGCTTGCCCAAAATTTCACCACAGTTGGCTTGTTGGGGTCAATCACATGACGACCCATTTTGCCTAATTTTGGGTTGATTTGGCTCAAACCTTGTAAGGTTGCTAACGTATCAGTCGGCAATACATCCGATTTGCTAGCAGCACGCGCAGAGCCAGTGTTTTCTTTGGCATTCATTTTTTGACAACCCAGCAACAGCAGGCTGCTGATTAATAGGGTAATAGTTAAATTCTTAGCACTTTGAGGAAAATTGACCATGGTACATTTCTCATCTATTTGTAAAGCGTCAAAGATAGCTGTAAGTTGGCACTCCAATAAATTTTTGATTAAAAACATAAAGTGAGCCTTTATCTGATTGTAACTGAATCAGCAAATAAGCACACTTTAAAGTTTTAAAAATTAACATTAAAAAAATTATGCCATCATCCATAGGGTTTAAAGAGAAAACTTTTGGTGCATTTGTGGTTATCCTAGTATTGACTAGCCATTGATTTACTTTTGACACGTTAATTCGCTCAAAGTTCGCTCAAAGTTCGCTCAAAGTGCGGCTGCTTCATGCTAAAATCTTGTTTTATGGTTCGTCAAAAGTTTGCCCATGCATCAAGCCATCAACAACGTTGCAAAAGCCCCCATGATTGCTCGCTATACGTGGTTAGCTATTATGGTCGCCGCTATGATTTGTGCCGACCAATGGGGCGTTGCCAAACAGCAAATCAATCATCTACTCACGATTACCATTATGTATGGGGTCAGCGTTGAGCTGACTAAACGCTTAATGGTTATTCGACAATTCAACCCACAACAATATTGGGTCACATTGGCGGGATTTATCGGGGATTTACTGGCGTGGTCAGCCTTTATTTATTATTCGGGTGGCGCCGCTAATCCGTTGATTACCTTATTTTTGACGGTGATTGCAGTGGCGTCTATGGTGATGCGCACCGTGCACATCATCGGCTTGTCGATGCTGTCAGTTGGGCTGTATACGCTGTTATGGTATTGTTATGTGCCGCTGACCCTGAGCCACCATGATCATGCGGTGGGTCAAAAACTCCATTTACTGGGTATGTTTGGGGTGTTTATTTTTGCGGCAATCATGTTAACCGCCTTAACGGTTTATTTTAAACAAGCGATGAGCCGTAGTTATCAGGCGCTTGAGCAAGCGCAGCAAGCCATTCACCAACAACGTCGGTTGCTTGCTATCAGTAGTCTTGCTGCCAATATCGCCCATGAGATGAGCACGCCGATTGCGTCGATGCAATTACTGAGCGATGACATTGCCCAGCAATTAGATGAAGACGATGAGTTATTGGATGACATTAAACTGTTACAATCACAAATCGACGTCTGCCGACAATCGCTGCACAAGCTCAAATCACATATCCAATCCAATGCGCTGCCGCCAGCGCAATCAGAGCCATTGGCATGGGTAACGTCATCAAATTTACAAACGCTACTGCCCAAAATCATCAATGATTGGCAATTTATCAACCCTCATGTTGAAGTAGCACTCAATGTACCACCACAACCGATCGCTGTGCCCTTGAGTGAAGAACAGCTGTATTCTATTATGATGAATATGCTCAATAATGCCATGCAGGCACAAGCCACAAAGCTTGCTATTAGCCTACAGCTTGCTCAAAACGTAATGATTATTATTGAAGACAACGGACAGGGTATCGACAGTAGCATGGTACAGCGTATCCAACACCAAACCGCCATCGAATCTGATCATGGCTTAGGACTTGGCTTGACGATTGCCAAAACGGTTATAGAATATGTTGGCGGACACCTTGAGCTGACCAATAAGCAAAATTCACCCGTGAAAAAAAGGTTAGATGATTCAGGTACGTGCGTAAAGATAACTTTACCAGTAATCGATGCGCTCGCCAGTTTATTGTAGGAGAATAGGTTGCAACATTCACCCCTGTTAACAGAGACATGGCTTATCATTGATGATGATGAGGTGTTTTGCCGTATTTTAAAAAAGTCATTGGAAAAACAGGGCAATCAGGTATTGACTGCCAGCAATGCCGATAGCGCGCTACAACTGGCGAAGAAGCAGTCACCCAAGTTTATTATATTGGATCTCAACATCGGTGATGACAACGGCATTCATCTGATTGAGCCATTACTCGCTATTACGCCCACCGCCAAAATTTTAATGCTTACTGGCTATGCCAGCATTGCTACCGCCGTCAGTGCAGTCAAAATGGGCGCGTACCATTATTTGCCTAAGCCGTGTAGTCTGGACGAAATTTATAAAGTATTGGATATTGTAGCAGCCCCTACAAAGTCAATCGGTAATGCCACAGATGAACGTTTGTCACTTGAACATCACGAATGGGAATACATCCACCAAGTATTAGATGAATGCCAAGGCAATATCAGTGAAGCCGCGAGGGTACTAAAAATGCACCGGCGCACACTACAGCGCAAACTACAAAAAAAACGTAAAGTGGATGCGCAATAACCTTTTTTAACCGCACACAGCAGCCCACAAATTATCGGCCGAGGCAGCCAAAAAGTTGGGTGAGCAAAAGACACAAAAAAAGCGCTTATAATAAATAAGCGCTTTTTTGATAGCTATTTTCTGATATCTAGGCAAATGGCTAATCAATCAATGCAGCGTTATTCACGCCACGCGTTATCAAACCATTTACGATAGTAGGCTTAGCTAACCTTAGATAGCAACGATATTGCTAGCTTGATCGCCTTTTTGACCTTGGGTCACAACGAAAGATACGCGTTGACCTTCGCTCAATGTTTTGAAACCTGAGCTTGCGATTTGGCTATAATGTGCGAAAACGTCTTTGCCGCCATTGTCTTGTTCGATAAAGCCAAAGCCTTTTGATTCGTTAAACCATTTTACGGTGCCGTTTACAGTATTTGACATAGGATTGTCCTTGATTAGATAGATTTTAAAAGTGGTCATCTGACCCTAAAGCTGGAACTAAGCCACAACACGATTCTATTCAGTATGAAAGAATTGCGGCAGTTTTGATACACGATTGACTTAAAATCTAGGACACAAGCGTAATGGAAACGAACTTAGAATAGACTTAATGTAATGCGATTGAAACTTCTGACTGCTTTCTAGCTGTTGTCCAGTATATAGTAATACCGGCAGATAGCAAGGAATATCACAAGAGTTTTGTAAGTGAACGGTGTTAAACCCAACTTTATACCTTTATTTCATGCAAAGGCTGATTCTCATTTAAGCCGGAGGCTGATTCTCATTTAAGCCGGAGGCTGGTTTTCATTTAAGCCGAAGGCTGATTTTCTAAGCCCCTTAAAAAATGGGCAAACCCTTCCTCAGCGCGGGCATCAAGGCGACTGCTAGTCACCACGCGTACCAAATTACTCCAAATAATGGGTAAATTGGCTTGCTCAAATTTTTTCACCAAACCCACATCTTCATGGCAAGTTAATTCATCAAAACCACCCACCGCCAGATAATCTTGACTGGCAAAGCTCAAATTCGCCCCATGAATATGGCGATGATTCATACAATCTTGATAATGGGCGAGGTATTGCTGTTTGGTACTCTCTGACAACGCATCCCAACAATCGACACTCACTACGCCACATATCATAGCTGTGGGCATAGTTGTGGGTTCGGCTTTTAGGTGTTTGATTTGTGCAACTAACCAATCAGCTTCCACTATACTATCGGCATCGGTGCAAGCAATCCAATCAGCCCCTTGTTCAATCAAGTAGCGCACGCCCAAATCCCTGACTTTACCCACGCAGCGAAACTCACAGCGCAGCCAGTCTACGTGGGCGTTTTGCACTTTTGATAAGGTATCATCATCACAGCTATCTAGCACGACCACCGGTTGTACCGCTATGTCGCTTGATAGCTGAGCAATCGCCTGTTTTATCGCATCCAAACACGCGCTGATGCTGTCGGCTTCATTATGGGCAGGGATGACTATGCCGATTTTTTTGGGTAGCCGCTTTGGGGCGGTAGTATTTGCCATGATGCTTTTCTCAGTTATTCCACTAGATTTATTCCACTAGATTTTCTTGCGTGGCAAGGCTTTGGTGATTGGCTTGCCAAATGGTCAACAAAAAATCTTGGTCAATCACATGGCTTTGCTGACGGTAGTGCAGCTGTTGTTGTAAACAGTCGTGGACTGTTTCGCCTGTCAGTTGAAACCCGTCAATCGGATAGCGCCAATGACAAGCTAAAATCACACCATTGTCGGTTAATGCGCTGTTTAGCCAAGCGATGACTTCGGTCAGTGCGTCAGGCGCCAAGTAGTATAAAATCTCACTGACCACAATCAAATCAAATCGCTCACTGGGCAAATCCTGCGGTATCAAGCCTTGCATAACTTGCACATGCGCCTGGTTGTGCAGACGCTCACTGGCAAGTTCGACTGCCTCAAGCTGCCCATCCACACACCGTAAATAATCGCAGCGCTGGGCTAACTGCTCACTAAATACACCATTGCTACAGCCCAGTTCAATCGCCTTGGCAAAATGTGGGTAGGGCAACAATGACAAGCAAATCGCGCGTTTTCGCACTTCATACCAGCGTTTTTCATATTGCCAAGGGTCGCTACTATCGGCATAAATTTGGGCAAAATACGCTGACACATCAGTCATGAAGATATACCTCAAATGGTTGGCTAAGTCTGGTTAACGTGGTATCTGACAAAATAGGCGCTGTTCCCGTTGTTGGGTCAGCATAGATTTGGCTGCTAAAACAGCGCATGGCATAACTTTTTCGCTGCGCCTGCAATTCGCTTAAATCAAATCGCCATGCCTTGTGCCAGGGAATACGGCTATCGCCAGGTTTTGCCCAATGCCATGCCCAAATCAGCACTTGATAGCAGGCTAAATTTAGGCGACTTTTAAACTCATGGGCAAAACGCTGTACCACTTTCCCAGTGCCTTCATGATCGGGATGACCATCGTACGCAAATGGGGTAATTAAAATATCAGCGGGCTGAATCAGCGATGTTAACTTGTCAAAAAAATCCGCTTGTCGCCCAAAAACTTCGCCATCAGGAAAATTCAAATTAGTCATCGACACATTGGGCAAATCCAAACTGCTATCCAGCGTTTCAAGCGCAAGTTGGCTTTCAAGTGCTCGGATTTTTGCCAGTTTGTCGGTCGGATACAGCGCTGAGTTAGGGTGGCTTTTCTCGCCTTGGGTGACGCTAACAATCAATACCTGATTGCCTTGAGCCACTAACGCTTGCAGTAGCCCACCACAGCCCAAAATCTCATCATCTGGGTGCGGCGCAAAAATACACACGCGCCGATGTTTGGGAAAATGGGTCGATATATCCAGTCTGGTGAGACTGTCTAACCCTTGCCACGCTTGCCAGTCTTGTGCAGAGGTGCCGTCGCCTGCAATTAAACGGTCACCCACAATTGGATGCAGTGGGGCGTATTGGGAATCTACAGTTGCCATAATGCCCCTTGTGAATCGCCTAGCTGTTCTGCAGTCAATTTGCCAATCGCTTCACTGTCAAATGCGCCATGGGTTTGACGGATAAATACCGATAAATCTGCCGAAAGCCGTGCGAAATGGGCGTTTTTACAATAAGGCGTTGCGCCCAAAGCTTTACCCACTTTTTCAAGCACTAGCATGGCGGTAGCCTCCACTTGCGCTCTTAAGATACGGATGGCGAGTGCATGACTTTGGCTCGGCTCACTATCAATTAATTGCGCAACTTGATAAAAGTACGCTTGGGTGACACTGAGTGCTTGCGACACTTCGCCAAGATAAAGTGCTTTAAAGGCTTGGGGTTTTTGCTGATAACTGTCCAATAAAAACTGTGCCAACTGGGCTGCTGCGCCATACCAACAAGCCGCTACTCCTGCTGCACCCTGCCAAAATCCTGGGCGGTCGAGATAAGGACTGCTACCTTTGGCAATCGCATTTGATATGATTTGGGTGGCGTTAGCGCCTTTTAGATGGAGCGTGGCTGTCGCCGTGTAGGGCATACCTACCGCATACCAACCGCTGTCATCAATGGTGATTTGCGGTTGCTTCATGGTTAACATCAGCAATTGGGCGTTATTTTGGGCATCTCGGAAACTAACCAAACCATGATCGACAAAGGTCGCACCCGAACACCACAGTTTTTGTCCCGTACATGTTTTGCCATCAAAACGCAGTGGCTCATTACCGCCTTCTGCTGCCCATACGGCCCATAGGCCTTCAGCAATATCGTCCACGCCCAATTCTGCCAAAATCGCCAATGCATCAAGATGCGACTCAAAAAATTTGACCAAGTTCAAATCACAAGCGGCAACCTGTGCCAATACTTGCCAGCGCTGTAAAGTATGACCGTCAGCAGGCAAAGCAATTTGAGCGGACAAAAGCACCAACTGTGACAAAGTTTGCTTTAATTGTGTCACATAAGCGGCATCGCTTAGTTTAGGTGAGGTATCAACCGCTCTGCGAAAGTCTTGCAAAATAGCGGTAATTAATTTACCCAAGTCTGATTGGTGATAGTCGGTAGGTAAAGCATGATCCAACACTGGTGTCATTGTGAATTTCTCATTGGCTGTTTTGTTGTCTATTTTATTATCTGTTTTATTGGGTTATAGAATTTTATCCATGTGGGTCAAATCTGCCAAAAAATGCGCTCGCCACGTGTCAATATCGGTCTCATAAATGCCCTGTAGTAGCGATTGGTGATGTTGTTCCCGTTGTTGTTTGGTCATGGTTAATGCTTGGTATAATCCCTCTATCATGCTGTCGTTGTCAGTAGGGTCGACCAAGATAGCTTGCTGAAGTTGGTGCGCTGCCCCCGCATTTTTAGACAAAATTAAAATCCCTGCGTTTTGTTCATCCTGTGCGGCAATGTATTCTTTTGCCACCAAATTCATGCCGTCTTTTAGCGAATTAACCCAACAAATTTGGCATTGCCTAAATAACGGCATTAAATTGTCATGACTGACGGGGTCTTCTTGATAGATAATCGGTTGCCAACTGGCAGTAGCAAATTGGCTATTAATTTGCTCAACTAGGGTATGCACTTGTTGTCGTAACTGTTGATAAGTCTCAATATCAAGACGGGATGGGCAAGCAATTTGATACAGCTGAATCCGTTCAAGATATTGCGGATAACGCTGCAAAAAGGCGGCAAAAGCTTGTAAGCGTTCGGGAATACCTTTGGTGTAATCCAGTCGTTCCACCGCTACAATCGTGGTGATAGTTGAAGTGAGACTTTTTAACACAGCTAGGTCAGACAGCGGTTGACTGGCAAGCTTATGAATATAGACGGGATTGATACCAATCGGATAGGCTTGTATTAAGGTGGTATGATTGCCATGGGTAATCAGTGTACGCGCATTTGTTTGCGTAATCTGGATGGCGTGGGGGAGTAGCTGCTCAATCACCGCGACACAATTTTGAGCGTCTGGTTGGGTTTGTAATCCAACCACATCATAATCGAGTAATTGATGGATTAAAGTTTGACCATAGGTCAAAAAATCCCATACCCATAACTGGGGAAATGGAATATGCAAAAAAAAGCCAATGCGCTGTTTCATGCCTAAGTCACGGCAATGCCTTGCTACCGCAAAAAAATGATAATCTTGTATCCAAATCATATCGTCAGGCTGCGCTATTTGCTGTAGTTGTTTGGCAAACATACGATTGACAGCTTGATAAACGCTAAAATCTTCACTACTTGATACAATCAAATCCGTGCGGTCATGCATCCCCGCCCAAAGTCGATTATTGGCGTAACCACAATAATACTTTTCATATTGCATGGGTGAAAAAGCCGTCGTGACATAGGTGACCTTGTCATGCTGCTCAGTCGCAAATTGGTTGACGGTATCGGGCATATCGCTGATATTTGTTACTACTTGACCGTTCCAACCGACCCAAATACCGCCATCTTTGGCAAGGGCTTCTTGAAGCGCTACTGCTAACCCTCCTGCTACGGCTTTAGGTGACTGTTTATTAGGTAAATTAACCCGATTCGATAACACAATCAACTTTGACATAGGGTCAATAATCCTTGAAGTAACGCGGTAACGGCTGAGACGTCGCTCACATAATAATGGGCCTGGGTGGGTTCATAACCGACTTTGACACCAATTCCTTTGATATCACTACCTTTCTTATTTGATGTATCACCATAACTTTGTACGGCAATAAATCCTGCTTCATCGGTCACATCATCGCCGATAAATATCGGACGGCAATGAGGGTGATAGTGTTTTAAAACATGGTTAATGGCACTGCCCTTATCGACACCTTGCGGCAATAGCTCATACACACATTTGCCCGCTTTAAGTTGCCAATCATTAAAATCATGCCCAATAGCTTGCATGATAGTTAAAGCGCTATCGGCAAGTTCGGGATGCTCACGAAAATGCAGTGCCACACCAAAAGGTTTTTGCTCAATGCGCCAGTGTGGATGATTACCAGTGGCGTTAACGATACTTTGATTAATTTGTTGTAGCTGCGCTGAATCAATATCCACCAAACAATAGCTATCGATTAGAGTATCGCATTGCAAACCGTGACTACCAATCACAGGCAGTTTTAACGGCGCTGTCAAACGCCTAGCATCAGCAACCGACCGCCCTGTTACTAGCCAAAGGGGTAGATGATTTTGTAACTGCGCTAAAATTGCTAAATTATCATTGCTGATAAAACTTTGTTGGGGATCGGAGTGAAATTCACTAAGCGTCCCATCAATATCTAACAATAGCAAAAAATCACCAACCCCTTGCACAACTTTGGCTAAATTATTGGCTAAAAGTTGTGAGGGGCTAGTGATGGAATGCTTAATCATGGTATCAAGCTGATTAACGCTCATTTTATCATTCTAAATTAACCATGCTAAATCTATCCATGACAAGGTAAAATTACGGTGTCAAAATCACTTTTCGACATTCTTCTTCACGTTTTTCAAAGATTTCATAACCTTTTGCCGCATCCGATAGATTCATACGATGGGTAATAATCGCTTCAGGCGATAAATCCCCATTTTCAATATGTTCCAGCAGTTGTGGCAAGTATTTATGTACATGAGTTTGACCCATTTTAAAGGTTAATCCTTTGTCAAACGCATCACCCATCAAGAAACCATGAATTGGACCTGCATATACCCCAGGAATACTGACTGTACCACCGCGGCGTACCGCTGCCATACACTGACGTAATGCCGCGCCACTTGAGCCTTCGAGTTTGAGCGTCGTCAATACCGTTTCAACTATGCTACCTTTTGATTCAAAACCAACGGCATCAATCACCGCATCGACACCACGATGCCCCGCAGTTTGCTCAATAATAGCTTCTGCCGCATCAACTTTGTCAAAATTGACAGGAATTGCGCCATATGTATCTTGTGCGTATTGCAGACGATAGTCATTGTGGTCAACGATGAATATTTGTGCCGCGCCTAACATTTTGGCACAAGCGGCTGATAGCAAGCCCACAGGTCCTGCACCATAGATAGCCAAAGTCGAACCTTTGGTGACGTTGGCATTCGTCACCGCTTGCCATGCAGTCGGCAAAATATCCGATAAGAACAACACTTTCTCATCAGGCAATGAGCCTGGAACTTTGAAAGGACCAAAATTGGCTTTTGGGACACGCACATATTCTGCTTGTCCACCCGGCACACCGCCGTATAAATGACTAAAACCGAACAATGCCGAAGGTGGTGGGATAAGCTTTTTATTCATCGCCGCGCCGGGACCCTCATTGGTGGTCTCACAGGCTGCCATCAGATCATTTTGACAAAAAAAGCAGCTACCACAGGCAATTACAAAGGGTATCACCACGCGATCGCCTTTTTTTACCGCCGTGACCTCAGCGCCCACTTCTTCGACAATCCCCATAAATTCATGACCAAAAATATCGCCTTCTTCGGTCGCAGGGATTTTACCACGGTATAAATGTAGGTCCGAGCCACAAATGGCGGTAGCGGTGACTTTTAAGATAATATCATCTTTGGCTTGTAATTGTGGGTCGGGAACATTGTCGACTCGAACATCTTTGGCACCGTGGTAGGTTAATGCACGCATGGGTATAACTCCTAGTTATTGTTTTGCTGTTATTGTTTTGCTGTTATTGTTTTTTGACTGTTATCTGACCAAATAATACAGCGCCACTGAACTGTTATGTGGCGTTATCATTTGACGTTTTGCAGAGTAACATGCGCCATGCACGGTTGTTGTCTATTCATGTAGGAGATAGGTTAATGTAATGTAAGCTGCCTTACAATAAACCATTGAAAATATTATATAATTTTAATAACTGTCCATAAAATTTTAGTATCGATTTTTAAATATGGCTTAAACTTTAGTTGGCGTAATTTTTTAAAAAATAACGGTCAAGGTGGCTAATAAAAAATCAAGCCACTACTCCGCTACTAATTTGCTACTAATAAAAGGAAACGCATATCAGCCAACAACAAAACTCAGTCAGTAAAACTGATTAGGTGTACCCCTTTGGAAGTTATATATTAAGCCAAAATTTGTTGATTTATGACTTTATCTACATTTTTATTGTCAATTTTTGATAGGTAGCACAATGAATTCTACAAGCTATTGACCCAAGTGGGGGTTGAAAACAAACCTACATCGCATCATCAAGAAAATAACCATTGACAATTAAAAAAACTTAAAGGTGGATATTGAAACGATTTATCAAAACACCATATCAATTTTAGTTCAAAGCTAATTAGTTTAAAGCTAAAAGGAAAAATAATAATGCAATTTGATAAATTTACTAATGCCTTACAAAACGCGGTTCAGCAGGCACAAACGCTCGCTGTCACCCGTGATCATACCGCGATTGAGCCGATTCATTTATTGTCAGTGCTACTCAATGAACCGAGTAATGCCAATGTGTATGAACAGGCAGGCGCAAACTTAAATCAGTTAAAAACAGACGTGCAACAATCGCTCAACAACCAAGCGGTGATTGGTACACCCACAGGTGATGTCAATCTCAGCCCAAATACGGTTAAGATTTTAAATCTAGCCGAGCGCCATGCGCAAAAAGCCGGCGATCAGTTTTTATCTACTGACTGGGTGCTGGTTGCTCTAGCAGAGACGGGCGATACCGCAAAACTGCTTGCAAAAGCAGGGGTCAATGAGCCAAAACTAAGACAAGTCATTAATTTTATTCGTGGGGGTGATAAAGTGGATACACAAAATAGCGAAGACCAACGTGATGCCTTAAATAAATATACCATCGATTTAACCGCACGCGCCGAATCGGGCAAACTTGACCCCGTGATTGGGCGTGATGACGAAATCCGCCGTACCATTCAAGTATTGTCACGCCGTACCAAAAACAACCCGGTACTTATTGGTGAGCCGGGTGTAGGTAAGACAGCGATTGTCGAAGGATTGGCACAAAAAATCGTCAATGGTGACGTACCAGAAGGCTTGCGCAACAAACGTGTATTATCGCTTGATTTGGGGGCACTGATTGCGGGCGCAAAATTCCGTGGTGAGTTTGAAGAACGCCTAAAAGCGGTACTTAATGACTTAGCAAAAAGCGAAGGGCAAGTCATTTTATTTATTGATGAAATTCATACCATGGTCGGTGCGGGTAAAGCCGATGGCGCGATGGATGCGGGTAATATGCTTAAACCTGCGTTAGCACGTGGCGAGCTGCACTGCGTGGGCGCCACTACGCTTGATGAATACCGACAATATATCGAAAAAGATGCCGCCCTTGAGCGTCGTTTTCAAAAAGTATTGGTTGATGAGCCTACCGTGGAAGATACCATTGCCATTTTGCGTGGTCTAAAAGAGCGCTATGAACTGCATCATGGGGTTGATATCCAAGACAGTGCGATTATTGCCGCCGCGCGGATGAGTAACCGTTATATCACCGATCGTATGCTACCTGACAAAGCCATTGACTTGGTGGATGAAGCGGCTAGCCGTCTAAAAATGGAACTTGATAGTAAACCAGAAGCCTTGGGCAAACTAGACAGCCGTTTGATTCAGCTCAAAATGCAACGTGAAACCTTAAAGCATGAAGATGACGAAGGCGCAAAATCACAGCTAAAACTGCTCGACACCCAAATCAGCGAGCTTGAAAAAGAATACGCAGATTTAAATGAAATTTGGCAAGCAGAAAAAGCCCTCGTTAAAGGTAGCCAACAGCTCAAAGACGAGCTTGATAAAGCACGTATCGCCTATGAAAAAGCCCAGCGTGAAGGTGACTACGAGACCATGTCAAAACTGCAATACGAAACCATTCCACAACTGGAAAAACGTATTAAAGACTCTGACTTGGCTGAGCAAAAAGAGCAAGCAGGGGAAGCGCCAAGCGTCAAACTGCTACGTAATAAAGTCACCGAAAATGAAATCGCTGAAGTCGTTGCTGCTGCAACAGGCATCCCTGTTACCAAAATGATGCAAGGCGAACGTGAAAAAATGCTGCACATGGAAGAAAAACTGCATGAGCGCGTAGTCGGTCAAGATGAAGCGGTACAAGCAGTCGCCAATGCCGTGCGCCGTAGTCGTGCCGGGCTGTCTGACCCCAATCGTCCTAGCGGTTCGTTCTTGTTCCTAGGTCCGACAGGCGTGGGTAAAACTGAATTGACCAAAGCGTTGGCAAGTTTCCTGTTTGATGATGAAAATGCCATGATTCGTATTGATATGTCTGAATTTATGGAAAAACACAGTGTCAGCCGTCTTGTCGGCGCACCCCCAGGCTACGTGGGTTATGAAGAAGGTGGGGTGTTGACCGAAGCCGTACGCCGCCGCCCCTACAGTGTGGTATTGTTTGATGAAGTAGAAAAAGCGCATCCTGATGTGTTTAATATCCTACTGCAAGTGCTAGACGATGGTCGCTTGACTGACAGCCAAGGTCGCGTTGTGGACTTTAAAAACACCGTCATTATCATGACCTCAAACCTTGGTTCGCATAAAATCCAAGAGATGGCAGGCGATAGCTACGAAGAAATCAAAGCGGCAGTGATGAATTCAGTCAATCAGCATTTCCGCCCAGAGTTTATTAATCGTATTGATGAAATCGTGGTGTTCCATCCATTAGGGCAAGAGCAAATGGCGGGTATTGCAGATATTCAACTCTCACGTTTACGCAAACGTCTTCAAGAGCGTGACATGAATATTGTATTGTCAGATGAAGCCATGAGTCAATTGGTCGCTGTGGGTTATGACCCTGTGTATGGTGCAAGACCGCTAAAACGCGCCATCCAGCAGGAAATCGAAAATCCGCTGTCAGTCAAATTGTTATCGGGCGAGTTTGTGGCGGGCGATACCATCAAAGTAGATGTCGATGCCCAAAATAAATTGACCTTTGATAAATTGCGGATGAGTTAATTTTCTCACCAAAAAAAACGGCTCTCACTCGAAAGCCGTTTTTTTTCGCCTATGTGTAGCAAATTACAGTATAATTCTGCCTAAATTTGAAATTTGAGGAAACAAAATGTCGATCAAATCCGACCGCTGGATACGCCAAATGGCACAAGAGCATGGCATGATTGAGCCATTTGAAGCAGGTCAAGTACGTGTGGGCGAGCAGGGACAAAAATTGGTCAGCTACGGCACCTCAAGCTATGGTTATGATGTCCGCTGTGCGCGCGAATTTAAAGTGTTTACCAATGTCCATTCTGCCATCGTTGACCCAAAAAACTTTGATGAGCGCAGCTTTATTGATATCGTGGGCGATGAGTGTATCATCCCGCCCAACTCATTTGCCTTGGCTCGTACTGTCGAGTATTTTCGTATTCCCCGCGATGTATTGACCATTTGTTTGGGAAAATCTACCTATGCGCGCTGCGGTATTATTGTCAATGTCACACCGCTTGAGCCAGAATGGGAAGGGCATGTGACGCTTGAATTTAGTAATACCACCAACTTGCCCGCGCGTATCTATGCCGGCGAGGGCGTGGCGCAAATGCTATTTTTCCAAAGTGATGCCGATGATGTGTGCGAAACTTCCTACAAAGACCGTGGCGGTAAGTACCAAGGTCAAATGGGCGTAACATTACCGAAAGCGTAAATGGCAGACGATAAGCAGTAAGCAGTCATATAGACCCACTTCGGTGGGTTTTATATTTTATGGCGTCAAATTGTTAAAAGTTCGAATTTTACACGAGCTTACAACTGCTTTAAGCTTTCTATTTTTGAATATGTCATACTAACGATGCGCTACCGCTATCGTTTTAACATAATAATATCGCACATAAGAAGGATAACATCATGATTGAACTAAGTAATAACTATGTCGCGCTAAATTTGGCAAAATTCATCTATGAAGAAGAAGCCAAACTCACGCCAAATAAACACCAGCAAGAAAGTGATATCAAAGAATATATTTTTGAATTATATGAAGAGTGCGTTGCTGTCGTTGAAGAAAACGACTCAGCGGATTATGAATATGAAGACTTTGATTTTGATGAAGATGAATCGTTAGCAGATGAGGATGACGATATACTTCGCTAACCTATTAATCCATAAAAAAATCGGCTCAAGTGGCCGATTTTTTTATGTTTAAGTAGGGATTAAGCGATGGTTGCCGCAAAATAATCGCGGTCAAACGCTGTGATGGGTTGGCTCGTTGCTTTTACCATCGCAATATGCGCATCTAAGCGTGGCAACATACGACCGACATAGTAGTCTGCTAATTTTGCTTTGTTGGCATAGAAGTCGCCTTCTTTGCCATTCGCCGCTTCAACCATCAAGCCAAACATATAAGCAAAGCTGACATAGCCAAAGGCTTGTAAATAATCAACCGCACAGCCATTGATTTCGTCTTTATTGACCGCTGCCGCTGCTACCACCGCTTTGGTTAAGTCTTCAAGTTTATCCGCTGATATTAAAATTGCTTGTTTGATGGCATGGTCTGCGTTCATGTTATTGGCAAAATCACGCATTTCTTGCACATACGTTGTCACAAACGCACCACCGTTTTTCACCACTTTACGACCCAACAAGTCAAGTGATTGGATACCATTGGTCCCTTCATAAATTTGCGAGATACGGGTGTCACGTACGATTTGTTCCATACCCCATTCACGGATATAGCCATGACCACCAAAGCATTGCTGTGCATCAATTGACGCTTCAAGACCACGGTCGGTTAAGAACGCTTTAGCAACTGGCGTCAAAAGAGCAACGCGGTCATCAGCGGCTTTTCTTGCTTCGGCATCATCGGTATATTTGTTGGTATCAAGCTCTTTGGCGACATACATCGCGAAGCAGCGTGAGGCTTCACTGATGGTTTTAGCATTTAACAGCATACGGCGAACGTCGGCATGAAATACGATTGGGTCAGCAGCTTTGTTTGGCTCTTGGATACCACTATCGGCGCGACCTTGGATACGGTCAAGGGTATAAGCTGTGGCGTTTTGATAAGCTAACTCAGCGCCACCGATACCTTGTAATCCCATCGTCAAACGCTCATAGTTCATCATGATAAACATGGACGCAAGACCGGTATTTTCTGCGCCTACCATAAAGCCTTTGGCACCATCAAAGTTCATGACGCAAGTCGCTGACGCTTTGATACCCATTTTGTGCTCGATAGAGCCACAGCTTACCGCGTTACGCTCGCCCAATGAGCCATCGGCATTCACATGGAATTTGGGTACGATAAACAATGAAATCCCTTTTGAGCCTGCTGGGGCATCGGGGGTTTTTGCCAATACCAAATGGATGATATTGTCTGCTAAGTCATGTTCACCTGCGGTGATAAAAATTTTGGTACCTGTAATATTGTAGCTACCGTCTTGGTTTGGCACGGCTTTGGTTTTGATGATACCCAAATCCGTACCTGCGTGCGGTTCAGTCAAACACATCGTACCTGTCCACTCACCTGAGTAGATTTTTTCTAAGTAGGTTTGTTTTTGTTCTTCAGAGCCTGCGTTATAAATACACATGCACGCGCCACCTGATAGGTTTGGATAGAGCGCGAATGATTGGTTGGCAGTAAATACCATCTCTTCAGCGAGCATAGTAACCATTTTTGGCATGCCTTGACCGCCATGATTTGGATCGCCGCCCAAACCAATCCAGCCGCCTTGTGCGTATTCGTCAAATGCTGCTTTAAAACCAGTTGGGGTTTTTACTTTGCCTTCACCTAGATATTGTGCCCCTTCTTCATCACCCGAGCGGTTGATAGGCAGTAACGTGTTTTTAGCAAATTTTGACATTTCTTCTAAAATCATATTGACCGTATCACTGTCAACATGGGCTAACTGTTCATTTTTTTGCCAAAAATCGGCTGCATTAAATACATCATTTAAAATGAATTTCATGTCTTGAATTGGCGCATTATAAATAGGCATATTATTTCCTTTTATGGGTTAGCTCGTAATTCGAAATGAGACAAATCCTTAGACAGCTTTTGCTACCTAAGGATTAAATAAAGAATTAAACTATCAATGATTCTATCATAATTTTATTACTACACTGGATAGCTTAGTAAAAAATTAGAATTGGAATTCGTCAACGTCCATGCTCATGTATGGCTCAAGCCCTGTATCAATACGTTTGACGTAAGTTAAGGTGCGAGGCAATAGTTTTGCAAAGTAAAACTGAGCGGTTTTGATTTTCGCTTGATAGAATTTGGTCTCAGTGGTTTCGCCTTGGAGCGCTTGCTGAGCGACTAACGCCATACGCGCCCATAAGTAAGCTAGGGTGATGTAGCCACTATAGTACATGTAGTCAACAGCCGCTGCACCCACTGCATCAGGATTTTCAGTGGCTTGCATACCAATGCGAGCAGTTAAATCGCCCCATTCTTTATTCAGACGTGCCAGTGGACGAATGAATTCACCCATCGCATCGTTGTCTTTGTTTTCTTCACAGAATTGATAAATGACTTTGCTAAAGTTAGCTAGCATTTTACCTTGTGAACCCAATACTTTACGACCTAACAAGTCGAGTGACTGGATTTCAGTGGTACCTTCGTATATACAAGCAATACGCGTATCACGTACGTTTTGTTCCATGCCCCATTCACGGATAAAGCCGTGACCACCATACACTTGCACACCGTGATTGGCTGCTTCATAACCTGTTTCAGTTAAGAAGGCTTTAGCAATTGGGGTTAAAAAAGACAACATTTGGTCAGCGTAAGCTTGTGTTTCGCCTTCACCTTTAGTTACCACATCAGAGAATTGTGATAGATAGTAGACGAGGGCACGGCCACCTTCTGCAAACGCTTTACAAGTTAATACCATGTTACGCACTGCTGGATGGACGATGATTGGGTCAGCCACTTGTTCTGGGGCTTTTGCACCGCTTAATGCGCGCATCGCAAGACGTTCTTTAGCGTAGCTTAAGCCACCTTGGAAAGCCAATTCCGCCGCAGTCAGACCTTGAATCGCAGTACCAATACGGGCAGTATTCATAAAGGTAAACATACAGTTTAGACCTTTGTTTTCAGGCCCAATCAAGTAACCTTTGGCTTTATCAAAGTTTAGTACCGCAGTTGCAGAGGCTTTAATACCCATTTTGTGTTCAATCGAACCACAGGTAACGGTGTTACGCTCACCGATAGAGCCATCTTCGTTGACATTGAATTTTGGTACGATGAACAATGAGATACCTTTGGTACCTGCTGGCGCACCCGGTAAACGCGCTAGTACGATATGGACAATGTTGTCTGCCATGTCGTGTTCGCCGGCTGAGATAAAGATTTTTTGACCGGTGATAGCGTATGAACCGTCTTCATTGGGTTCAGCTTTGGTGCGGGTAATACCTAAATCAGAACCTGCATGTGCTTCGGTCAGACACATGGTACCTGTCCACTCACCGCTGACGAGTTTCAATAAATATTTTTGTTTTTGTTCATCGGTACCGTGGTGTTCTAGCGTACGGATAGCACCTTCAGATAGACCTGGGTACATTGAGAAAGACCAGTTAGCCGTACCTACCATTTCACTGACCGCTGAACCCAATGACAATGGCATACCTTGACCGCCAAATTCTTCATCGGCACATAAAGAAGGAAAGCCTAATTCACAGTATTGTTTATAAGCTTCTTTAAAGCCTTTTGGCGTATATACATTACCATTTTCAAAACGACAGCCTTCTTCATCGCCTGAACGGTTAAGGGGTGACAATTCTGCTTCTGAGAAGCTTGCACCTGCTTCTATGAAACTATCAATCGTTTCTTTATCCGTATGGGCATAGCTAGGAATGGTTTTGTAGTGATCTTCAAATTTTAATAATTCATGCATGACAAATTTCATATCACGAAGCGGTGCTTTATATTGCATACGATATCCTTGATTAGTGTTTTAAAAAGAAAAAAACCTACCCCAATACTAAGGTTTTATATCTCTAAGATAGGAAAATTTGACAAAGGTGACAAGGTACTAACATGACTATAGGGTCATAAAAAAATCTAATTAGTCTAATTTAAACTTATAGCAAATAGTTTGGTTTATAGTTGGCTTTAAGCCACTCAGTGGTATCTTGACTAGACATGGGTTTACCAAAACCAAAGCCTTGAATCGAATCACAACCAAGACTACGCAGATATTCGATTTCTTCACGGTTTGAGACGCCCTCAGCCAATGCTTGCATGGATAACGAGTGCGCCATCTCAATCACTGATTTGACAATCACTTGTTTTTTTCGGTCTTGTAAAATATCTGTGATAAATAAGCGGTCAATTTTGAGCACATCAATCGGATATTTAATCAAATATTGCATCGCGGCAAAGCCTGTACCAAAGTCATCAATCGATATACTAAAACCATACTGGCGCAGTTTTGATAACATCGCTTGCGCTTTTACTTCATCTTGAATGTTGCAGACTTCGGTGATTTCAAAACTGATTAGTTGCGCAAGCCAACTATACTGCTGTATCGTCCCTTCAATAAACTCAATAAATTTGTCACTAATCAATTGGCGAGTATCAATATTGATACAGATGAGGCAGTTATAGCCCATCTCACGCCATGTCAAAATCTGCTCGATACAAACTAACACGATTTTTTCAAATAGCGGCTGCGATGACTTATCGAGCACCTCATCCAAAAAATCGTTGGGATAGAGAAGTCCAAGGGTGGGATGCTCCCAGCGCACCAGCGCTTCAAACATCGGCAAGTCAGGCTGTGCAAACTCTAACTTAGGCTGAAAATAGGGCAAAATTTGCTGTTTTAATAACGCATTTTTAAAGGCGCTGAGCAAATGAATGTCTTTAAAATTGCCTTTTTGCTGGTTGGCATCATACCAAACACAATCTTCATCACTGATAAGCCGCGCATGTTTTAACGCCGTGTCTGCTTGCAATAGCAATGTCTGAGCATCTTGGGTATGGGTTGGGAAAACCGAAGCACCAATCGACAACCTTAGATAAATTGATTGGTCATCAATGCTAAAAGGTAAGTCAAATAACTGTTTGAGCGCTGCCACGTAGTGATGCGCGGCATCAAGGTGTTGTACCGAAATCATCGCCGCAAAACTATCACCCCCAAACCGCGAAAAAGTGACTAAACTGGCACCCGAAATTTTTAAGGATTTTACCCGTTTGACAAAACCTTGAATCAGCGTATTGGTATTTTCAATGCCAAGGCTGATGTTAAAAGACTGCAATTTATCAATATTGATGCGTAGCAATACCCCCATACACTCGCGCTGATTATCGGCTGCCTGATAGTAGTCAATACAGCTTTTTAATTTGTCATAAAAAGTATCGTAATTGGGCAGGCCCGTTAATTCATCATAATTGTAGAGATGTAAGGTGTGGCTAAGCTGCGCATCTTTTTTGGTTAAATTGGTAATTAGCCCTACATACACCACCCGATTATCATCGACTTCACACACGGAGATATCTAGCCAAACCGCCACTTCAGGTGAATTGTGATAAGAAAGCACTAAATTGGTCGAAATTGATTGTCGATTATCCAGTTTGGTAATGATGGCGGCAATCGCTTGCTGTAAGTGTGGGGCGTAGGTCTTATACGGATAAAAATAAAACGGGCTACCTATCACCTGATCGCGTGGCAAGGCGGTAATGTTTAAAAATTGCTGATTGACACAGATAAAACGTAGCTGTTCATCAAGCATAAAAATGCCATCATGGATTTTTGAAAAAACCGAGGCAAACACCGCATTTTGATGTTCAAGCGAAATTTGTTGATCAAAAAAATGGCTATCGACAATAAACCCATACTGACTTAACTCATCATGACGAAACTTGTTAGCACCCGTAAAGCAATCACGATGGTCTATCGGCATGACTGGATCATTATTCGATGACATGATTATTCCTGTGCAAGGGTCAAAGTTTGATGTAGCGTCAACAATGAAGACAATGCGACGACAGGGGCTGTCTCAGTTCGTAGCACACGCTCGCCAATTTGCCAAGGCATAAAATCTCGCTCGATAGCTTGCGTTATTTCTTGCTCTGAAAACCCACCTTCTGCCCCAATTAGTAACCAAAATTGGGCTAAAGTACACTGTCTAAACTGGTTTGTTATATGAGGTAGTGGGTTGGTATAGGGCGTGATGGGTTCAATATCGTTATGCTCAATGTCGTTACCTTCAATTTGATTACAAGGTGGCACTACGCCACTGTCATCAGGAGGAACGGCTAAAATTAATTTGGTCACGTTGGTAGAAGTGGGCACGCCTGCTGGCTCATCAATCCAGTCGCTAACAGCTTTTGGTGCCAGTAAGTTTGGCACGATATTAAGCCCACATTGTTCACAAGCCGATACCGCAACCTGCTGCCAATGGGCGAGCTTTTTATCGGCTTGGTCTGCTTTTAGGCGTACCTCGCCATGTTGGCTTGTGAGCAGTTGAATCGATGACACCCCAAGCTCTGTGGCTTTTTGAATGGCATAATCCATACGCTCGCCACGGCTCATAACCAAGGCAATGTTGACAGTAAATGGTAAAGCTCGGTTGATCGGATTAAAATCGTTGATGGTAACGAGCGCTTGTTTTTTAGTGATATCCGTTAAAGTGACGGTATATTCACCACCTTGACCATCAAAAAACAACGATTGCTCGCCCATACTTGCTCTTAACACTTTACACCAATGATGAAAAATCTCTTCGGTCAAAGGCACAGTGCTGCCAACTTTTAGCGAATTTGGTTGGTTATAAAAAAATCTACGCATAAATCATCTAAGTAAGTTTCAAGATTGAGTTAAGTTAAGTTAGTTAAAATGCCTACATAAGTTAAATATTTTTTGACGATAATCTCATGGATTATACGTTAAATATTAGCAATGTAGGCATAAGCTGTGAATTTTAATACAATTTTTTAGAATGCTGTAAGAATTAAACGTTTGTAACAAATCCTAACTTTTGACGATAAATCATAATAACAAACATTTATTTATAGTCAGTAAATTTCATGAGGCGTTAGTAAAGGCGTTAAGGCAAATCAATGGCTTGAAAAGAGCCTTGGGGTATTTGGGGGATATTGTCACAAAGCTTTTGCAAACAATGATTTAATATGCCAAAGATGTGCCCAATCTCTGCTGGGGTCGTGCAATAAGGCGGAATAAGATAAACATGGTTGCCAATCGGGCGAATCATCACGCCTTGATCAAGGCATGAATTGGCAAATGCTTTGCCCAAATTTTGAGTAAAATCCAAAGTAAAAGCTGCAATCATACCGGTTTGACGTACAAATTTTATGGGTAAATTGGCATCAGCTAATTGCTGTAAGCCATCAGCCATCGCTTGGATAAGGGATTGGTTGTGTAGCAAGACATTATCGCGTTCAAACAGTTCAAGCGACGCCAAAGCGGCGCTACAAGCCAATGGGTTGCCAGTAAAACTATGCGAATGTAAAAAGCCTTTTTCCACTTTGTCATCATAAAACGCTTGATAAACATTATCGGTTGTCATGACGCAAGACATTGGCAGATAGCCTGCCGTTAGACCTTTTGACAGACAGATAAAGTCAGGGCAATAATCGTCTTGTTTATCCGCATCTGCCAACGCCAGCATTTGCTCTACCGCAAACATAGTACCTGTACGACCAAAACCCACGGCAATCTCATCATATATCACGTGGATGTGATAATGGTGCGCAAGTTTGGCAACGCCAAGCAAATAATTAGCAGAATACATCGCCATGCCAGCTGCTCCTTGTACCAAAGGTTCAAGGATAATCGCACAGATATCGCGAGATTTTTCTGCCAAGATGCGTTCTAGTGCATCCAAGCTTTTTTGCTCATGCAGCTGCGCTGGCATGTCGTTAGGGCTGAAAATATGCGCGGGGGAGGGAATACGAATTTGACTGACAATCAAATCTTTGTATTGCTTACTAAACAGCGGGATATCTGTCACCGCGAGACTGCCAACGGTTTCACCGTGATAACCGTGTTCCAATGAGATAAATTTGGTTTTTTGCGTTTGCCCTGATTGCTGCCAGTACTGCAAGCTCATCTTAAGCGCGACCTCCACCGCCCCTGAGCCACTGTCAGCAAAAAAAGCTTTGGTTAGTGGTTTGGGCGTGATGGCAACCAATTTTTCTGCAAGCGTCAGAATGGGCGGGTGAGTGACACTAGCGATTAAAGTATGCTCAAGCGTATCGAGCTGCTGTTTTATTTTTTCGTTGATAAAGGGATGACAATGTCCATGTAAATTGACCCACCATGAGCTAATCATATCGTAATAGGCGTTACCGTGCTGATCATATA
The DNA here is from genome assembly GCF_032017465.1 of Moraxella sp. CTOTU47616. Taxonomy (NCBI): domain Bacteria; kingdom Pseudomonadati; phylum Pseudomonadota; class Gammaproteobacteria; order Moraxellales; family Moraxellaceae; genus Moraxella; species Moraxella sp. CTOTU47616. Next base: position 384,596 of record NZ_DALZPU010000001.1, on the reverse strand, counting down.
ATTGATTGCCTTGAGCTTTGACGAGGTGGAGTGGGGGATTGTTTTCAAGGGCTTGCATCTGTGTGCAAGGAAGCCATAACGCGTTATTCATAAGGGTCTCAAAATTTTTTGTCACATTGTAGCACTTTTGACCCAAGAAAAAACGCTTGAAATCGCAAGCCTTCTAATGCTATGAGCGATAATGGTAATGATAATAATACGAACGGTAATTATCACAGAATTTACGTACTATAAATTTTCGATAAAAAATACACAAACATTACCACCCAAAAGTGCATAGAGGCATGCTATGCTTTTATTTTGATAGGTCGATGGTATTTTAGAAATGCTTGCAGGCACAGGAAAAAGACATGGTAGTAAAGCGGGAAGTCAAGAATAAAACACAACCAATGGGTTGGTGAAGGTATCAGCCATATCGAAAAAGCCTTGCAACGGCTTTTTCAACGAAAAGTGCATGATTAGGGAGAAATTGATGGTTAAGCAAAAATTCATGGTTACCGATTTGATAGCACCTCTAAATGTTGGTGAATCGAGAGGTTATCTGGCATTAACTCAATCAGCCTTTCTATCGCATCGCTAGCATCGGGGCAATTTGATAAGTGCATGAGTAATAAGTCAACCTGATCTGAATGATAAATGGCTTGGCTCAAGCGAGCTTCTAAACAAGTGCGCCAAGTGCATAAAAAAGGGCTTTCAGTTTTGCTAAAAAATATGCCGGTATATAATTTGATGGCGGCTTCTAAATAACCTGCATTTAATGATTGTTCAACCCGTAAAAAATCACCATCAATAGGCATTAATAGGCGGTACGGACGAGAACCCAATAAACCAGTAAGCGTATCACGTAACTGCGACATTTCAGTCTTTAGCGTACCTTGTGACACTTTACGCTCACCGTATATCGCTTGGTGTAAGGCATCTAAGCTCATACCTTGGGGACAAAGTGCTAACACTGTCAATATCTCGATTTGCCGAGGGGTCAGCCGCAAGGTTTTGCCATTGAATATAACACTGGGTTCGTTAAATCCTTGAATATACAGATAGTGTCTTTGGCACTCATTCAAAGCGGATTGTAAAATACTGGCACAGCGTTCAGCAGCAAATATGCCAAAATTATTGTGATGCTGCCAAGTGGTGGATAAATCCAGTACGCCAATGACCTGCTTGGTATGCGGTTCAATAATAGGCGTGGCATAACAGACCCATTCATGAACCGAAGGCATATAGTGTTCATTGGAAAAAACACAAGTTGATTGCTGCGTTTTTAGTGATAAAGCAAGCGCATTTGTGCCAACTTGGCTTTCCCCCCAGCATCCGCCTTCGATGAAGTTAACCGCTTCTGCTGCTTTTTGCATAGACTTGCTGGCAGTCGTCCAGATAATGGTACTACCGATATCAGCCACGGCCATCACCATGGAGGATTGCAAGGTGATATGTTGTAATTGATTTTGACAGTAGCCTAAGGCTTTTTTTAGATAATACGATTGATCGCTTTTGGTGGCGTTAATGGGTGCTTGTTGGCGCTCAGTTGGAATGTTAGCACTGTCTGAGCGGTGCCATGACTGAACAATACTTTGTTGAATAAGGTCTGCATTATTATCGGTAAAGGTAATGTTAAAACGCCTCTTATCAATCCGATGCCTTTGCTCTAACAGTCTATTTTTATTCATATTTTAAAATATCCTAATGCACTAACCAATCCTTGGTTTTTAAAATAAGCTATCTTCAATAGTATAATGTACATCCCTTATTGTAAAGGATAATTAAACACCTACCTTTTACCTACCGTTTCTGTAATAATATGAATTTGTAAACCCCAACTGCACGAAGCAGTTTATCTACCAACTGACAAAAGGAAATGTCATTATGCGTTATGCTGACCCTAATACTGACGGTGCTAAAATCAATTTTAAAGAAAAGTATGACAACTTTATTGGCGGCCAATGGGTTGCGCCGGTTAAAGGTGAGTACTTTGATAACATCTCACCCGTCAACGGCAAGCCCTTCGCCAAAGTCGCCAAATCAAGTCCAGAAGACATTGAACTTGCACTTGATGCCGCCCATACCGCTAAAACTAAGTGGAATGCGGCTTCACCCACAGAGCGTTCTAATCTATTATTAAAAATCGCAGATCGCCTTGAGCAAAATATTGAGTTATTGGCGGTAGCTGAAACATGGGAAAACGGTAAACCCATCCGTGAAACTTTAGCTGCGGATATACCACTTGCCATTGACCATTTTCGCTACTTTGCCGGTGCAATCCGCGCGCAAGAAGGCGGTGTTTCACCCATTGATGATGACACCGTCGCTTATCACTTTCATGAACCTCTAGGTGTGGTTGGACAAATCATTCCTTGGAACTTCCCAATTTTAATGGCTACCTGGAAAATAGCGCCTGCACTAGCCGCGGGTAACTGCATCGTCTTAAAACCCGCCGAGCAGACGCCTGTGAGCTTATTGGTGCTTGTTGAATTGATTCAAGATTTGCTACCAGCAGGTATTTTAAATATCGTGAATGGGTATGGGGAAGAGGTGGGTAGTCATTTAGCTAGAAGCCCACGCATCTCAAAAATTGCCTTTACTGGCTCAACCCCTGTCGGTCAGCTTATTATGAAGTATGCGACAGAGAATATTATTCCAGTTACTTTAGAATTAGGCGGTAAATCACCCAATATTTTCTTTGCCGATGTCATGGATAAAGAAGATGATTACCTAGAAAAAGCGCTTGAAGGTTTTACTATGTTTGCGCTCAATCAAGGTGAAATATGTACCTGTCCTTCGAGAGCCTTAGTGCATGAAAGTATCGCCGATGCCTTTTTGGCGAAAGCCGTGGAACGGGTAAAACGTATTAAAACAGGTCATCCATTGGATACGGAAACGATGATTGGTGCGCAAGCCTCTCAGGAACAACAAGACAAAATCTTAGGCTGTATTGCTACAGGTAAACAAGAAGGTGCCGAGCTTTTAACCGGTGGTAATGCAAGACATGAGGTGGGTGAAGGCTATTATATTGAGCCGACGATTTTTAAAGGCAATAACCAAATGAAAATCTTCCAAGAAGAGATTTTTGGCCCGGTATTGTCTGTGACAACCTTTAAAGACTTTGATGATGCCATGCGTATTGCCAATGATACTATGTTTGGCTTAGGTGCTGGCGTGTGGGCACGTAGTGGTAATACTGCCTACCGTGCGGGGCGTGGCATTGAAGCTGGGCGAGTATGGACAAACTGTTACCACATTTATCCAGCCCATGCCGCATTTGGTGGTTACAAGAAATCAGGCATCGGGCGTGAAAACCACAAAATGATGTTAGAGCATTACCAAAATACCAAAAATTTACTGGTCAGCTATTCTGAAAAACCGATGGGCTTCTTCTAGAATTTGATAGGTCATAAACAACAAAAACCGCTCTCATAGAGCGGTTTTTTTATCGAAAATAAAAAGTATCAATATTAAATTCATTCACACTTGCTCAATCAACCACTCATTATAAGCGGTTATTGGGCAATTAAGTTGATAGATTTTAAAGAAGCAAGTGGCGCACTTAGTTTAAAAAACTTGTAGTTTAGCCATAAAATCTTAGCATTTACCAAAATAAAAAAATCCCAAAAAGACGCTGAGGTTGACTATTCACTGTCAGCCTATCAAGTCAAAGTACTAAAATCTACTAAACAATCTCGATTGATATCTTGAATTCGGTTTGCACTGGTCAATGTCATTGCCACGCGCATTTCTTTGTCTATCAAGTTGAGTAAATTGGTCACCCCTGCTTCACCATCGGCGGCTAACGCATAGATAAATGCACGTCCTAACATACATAAATCTGCTCCCAATGCCAACATTCTCACCACATCTAAGCCATTACGGATACCCGAATCGACCAAGATTTTGATATCACCTTTAACAGCATCGGCAATTTTGGGTAGGGCAGTAGCAGTTGACATAACCCCATCAAGCTGACGCCCACCATGATTGGAAACCACGATACCATCAGCGCCAAAACGTACCGCATCTTTGGCGTCTTGTGGGTCAAGAATACCTTTGATGACCATAGCGCCATCCCAAAAATCACGAATCCATTCTAAGTCTTTCCAAGAAATCGAGGGATCAAAGTTATTACCGAGCCAACCGATATAATCTTCTAAACCAATCGCTTTACCAAGATATTTAGAAACATTACCCAAATCATGGGGTCTTCCTAGCAATCCCACGTTCATTGCCCAGTGCGGATGGGTGCATGCTTGTAGATAGCGACGCATCGCGGCATTGGGTCCACTCATACCAGAGTGCGCATCGCGATATCTCGCCCCAGGTACAGGCATATCGACGGTAAACACCAGCGTTGAGCAGCCTGCCGCTTTGGCACGCTCTAGCACATTTTGCATAAACTTACGGTCACGTAACACATACAGCTGAAACCACATAGGGCGATTGATTTTTGGGGTCACTTCTTCGATAGGGCAGACTGATACCGTCGACATGGTAAATGGAATGCCTTTTTTATCGGCAGCCATGGCTGCTTGGACTTCACCACGGCGAGCATACATCCCCGTCAAACCCACCGGCGAGAGTGCCACAGGCAAAGACAGCTGTTCACCAAAAATCTCAGTGGATAAATCAAGCTGCGTCATGTCTTTTAGTACCCGCTGACGTAAGGCAATACTTGATAAGTCTTCAACATTACGTTTTAGGGTGTATTCTGCATACGCGCCACCATCAATGTAGTGGAATAAAAAGGGGGGTAAACGGCGGCGAGCCGCTTCTCGGTAATCATTGGCAGAAGAAATAATCATAATATCCCTATCTTAAGTTATTAATGGTAAAAATAGCCACTGGCACTCAAAACTGTTTACACTAAAATACGTTTATAAAATGCGCCTGCATTAACAGGCATCAGTATTAAAAAGCATCTGTATTAAAAAGCATCAGTGGCCAATCGGGAAACTCGCTGTCTGCGAGCCGTTGCCTCATCAATCTTGGCAACTTGTTTTATCACAAACTCAATATGCTCACCCACGGCTTTGCGAGCTAACTCACTATCACGCGCGATAATTGCATTCATCATCGCCATATGCTGCGTGTGTAGGGTTTCAAAGCCATAATGCTCGGTGTAAATTTTTCGCCGAGCTAATACCACGTTATGTCTTAGCAGGTGAAAAACATTTTTCATCATCTGCAACAATACCGCATTTTGGGAGGCTTCGGCAATCGCTAAATGAAAATTGGCATCGGCAATAGCGGCTTGTTCGGTATCGCCATGTGCCTGACTATTTGCTAACTGCTCGTAGTAAAAGCGGATTTTTTCAATGTCTTGTTTTGTAGCTCTTTTGGCAGCGTACCAGGCTGTACCGCCTTCTAGTACAATTCTTGCTTCTTGCACATCAAGTCGATACAGTGGATCAGCATCCAATAGCGGGGTTAGGGTTTGTAATATCAGATTATCAGACAGCGCTACAAGGGGTTGGTTCTGTTTGATTTTTTGCACATCTTTGACAAACGTTCCCGACCCAATACGACTTTCGGTAATACCGACACTATTCATCTGCTGTATCGCTTCACGCAGTGCGGTACGAGATACGCCTAGTCGCTCACACAAATGGCGCTCGGCAGGTAATCTATCGCCATTTTTTAGCCCTTCACGGTCTATTAGCGAAATTAATTGTTCAATAACCTGCGTTGCAACCTTCATAACTTACCCATCATTATCCGTGTGGAATCATCCAAGGCACGACATACGCTTGTAGCGTGATGAGTGCGCCCATCATAATGGTAAAAATAATACTATGTTTGACGGTAAATCTGAACAAATCTGACTCTTTACCGACCAAACCTGTAGCGGCACAGGCAATGGCAATGGATTGCGGAGAAATCATTTTACCGGTCACCCCACCCGAGGTGTTTGCTGCCACTAACAACACCTCAGGCACCCCAATTTGCTGAGCGGTGGTGGCTTGAAGTGCGGCAAATAACGCATTGGCTGAAGTGTCTGAGCCTGTCAAAAATACCCCTAACCAACCCAAAAATGGTGAAAAGAAGGTAAAAGCTTTGCCCGTGTGCGCCAATGCTAACGCTAATGTAGCAGACAACCCCGAATAATTGGCGATAAACGCAAATGCCAACACCATACCAATAGAATAAATCGGGGTGCGTAGTTCTTTAACGGTCTCGCCAAACGTCGCTAACGCTTCTTTAGGACGCATTTTTAGCATCACGATGGAGATAATCGCCGCGAGCACGATGGCAGTACCTGTTGCTGAGAACCAATCAAATTTATAAATGGCCGCATAGTCGGTAATTTTGGTGACGACTGGGGGTAATTTTTGTACTGCATTGTGCAAATACGGCACATTGATACTCATCACCATATCGACCAACGCCCCATCAGGATGACCATCTTTGCCTTTGACAAACAAATCTTTAAACGGCTTAATGCTCCATAACGACACCATCGCTGTCAAAATGGCAAACGGCATCCAAGCTTTGATGATTTGAGCGGGCGAGTAATGGGTGGTTGGCAACGGTGCTGATACGCTTGTGGTATCACCCATCTGATTTTTGCCATCGACTTGATTTTCAAAACGGAACACATGCTTGGGCTGCCACACTTTAAATAGCAACGTCAAACTAATTAACGAGGCAATAGCAGCGGTAATATCAGGCAACTCAGGTCCAATGTAGTTTGAGGTCAAAAACTGCGCAATAGCAAATGACCCACCACCGACCACAATCGCTGGGAAGGTTTCACGAACCCCTCGCCACCCATCCATAATCGCCATAATCCACACTAATACAATCGGCACAATAAAAGGCAACTGACGGCCGACCATTTGGCTGATGGCATGGGTTTCTACCCCAGATACTTGTCCTGCCACAATGATTGGAATTCCCATCGCACCAAAGGCAACAGGGGCGGTATTGACGATGAGGCAAAGTCCAGCGGCATACAAAGGCTTAAACCCTAATCCGACCAATAACGCTGCTGTGATAGCCACAGGGGCACCAAAGCCTGCTGCGCCTTCCAAAAAAGTACCAAAGGCAAACCCGACCAATAACATCTGTAAGCGTTGGTCTTCGGTCAGCGATAAAATACTGGAGCGGATAATATCAAATTGCCCTGTTTTTACCGTGACTTTGTATAAAAATACCGCACCGATAATAATCCATGCGATGGGCCAAAGCCCGTAGAAGAATCCATAAATCGCGGATGATAACGCTAACGTCACCGGCATTTGATATAAAAATAAAGCAACAAGCAACGCCAAAATAACGGTAATGGTGCCTGCGACACTACCTTTTAAACGAAATACCGCCAAGGCTAGAAAAAAGAAGATAATCGGAATGAGGGCAATGGCACTTGAAAGCCAAATATTACCCATGGGATCATAAATTTGTTGCCAATGTTGCATCATTTCCTCCATGAAATAATTGGTATTACCAAAATAGTCTGAGTGTCAATAATTGGTCAAATAATAAAGAAAATTATGCTTTAATTCAATTGAATTTTAAAAAAACAGCGATATTTATAAGGTTTTTTGTAAATTGGTAATACCAGTTTGTGGTAGTAATGTGATTTATTGTGTAGATAGATACAAAAAAGCTTGTTATTGAAGTCAGCAGAGTTTCAAGTTTTTACTGTCAGGGTGCGTGATGAAAGCTACCCAGTATTTTGCTGTATGGTTGACAGCACAAGCCATGAGGGACGCAAGTAGCGTGCTTTATTTTTTCAAAAGACATTAACTCTAGTAACTTTTTGACTAAGGTAGGTTAATAGTAGGTAGAGCGCATTGGATGACTGAACTAAAATCAAGTCATAGTGATTTTATAAGAATATATTTTATAAAAATATATTAGTACATCCTATCTAGTTGTAATGATGACAAAAAACTAGACGTATGAATAAAATTACTATACACCCCTAACATACAAGATTAAAAGGAATTTAATCATGGCTTATAAGCAAATCTCCGATCAAACCAGTGGCTTTTTTATTCCCTGCGTATCATTATTTGGACCTGGCTGTGTCAAAGAAGTAGGCTCAAAAGCCAAAGATTTAGGTGCTAAAAAAGCGCTTATTGTAACTGACCAAGGGCTGAACAAAGCAGGTGTTCCAGACATCATCATTAAACATTTAAGCGAACAAGGTATTGATAGCTACGTATTTGCAGGCGCAGAGCCAAATCCAACTGACAAAAATGTCCACGATGGCGTCACAGCGTATCAGGATAATGGCTGTGATTTTATCATCTCATTGGGTGGTGGTTCGTCACATGACTGTGCAAAAGGGATTGGTCTAGTGACGGCAGGCGGTGGTCATATCCGTAACTATGAAGGTATTGATAAAAGTAAAGTGCCAATGACACCATTGATTGCTATCAATACCACTGCAGGAACGGCATCAGAGATGACACGTTTTTGTATTATCACCAATACCGATACCCACGTCAAAATGGCGATTGTAGATTGGCGTTGTACCCCTCTTATTGCTATTGATGACCCTCGACTGATGACTGCTAAACCCGCATCTTTAACTGCGGCAACAGGTATGGATGCGTTAACCCATGCGGTAGAGGCGTATGTATCGACTGCTGCAAATCCGATTACAGATGCTTGTGCTGAAAAAGCCATTCGAATGATTCAACAATGGCTGCGTCAAGCAGTAGCAAATGGCGAAAACATTGAAGCGCGTGAGGCTATGAGCTATGCTCAATACTTAGCAGGGATGGCGTTTAATAATGCCTCGCTAGGTTATGTACATGCTATGGCGCACCAGTTAGGTGGGTTCTACAATCTGCCACACGGTGTCTGTAATGCGATTTTGTTACCGCACGTCTGTGAATTTAACCTGATTTCAACACCTGAGCGTTATGCAGATATTGCAGAATTTATGGGCATTGATATCAAAGGCATGACTCGAGCAGAAGCAGGTAAGGCAGGCATCAATGCAATTCGTGAGCTATCCCAAGCAGTAGGTATTCCTACGGGACTTACTGAGCTTGGTGTTAAACAAGAAGACCTTGCCATCATGGCAACCAATGCCCAAAATGATGCTTGTATGCTCACCAACCCACGCAAGGCAAATCATGAACAGGTCGTCGCAATCTTCGCAGCTGCCATGTAAATGTAAAATCAAACTAAAACAGACTCACAGCAGTGAAAAAGGGGACTTTAATAGTCTCCTTTTACATTGAGCGCTGATACAAAGCGCATAAATTTTTGCGTAAATTGATTAAAATATAGTAGCATAAAGGGATGAAACAAAAACTTATCACTCGCTTATACCATTGCCAATGCTTACTGCTAACCCAAGAAAGCTACCCACTTAGTCACTATGCCAAGCCTCATCTAGCACAAAATCTGATAGCAAAAAATCTCGTAGTAAAAAATCTAGTACCACAAATCAGCGATAACCGCATCTACAAGCGAGCCACCGATGGTAGACGCACACTTGACCATTTTAACGCTATGCGTAGCTCTACTATCAAACACAATCCTATCTTTGATAAAACCAGACCGGTTCAACTATCAACAAGTCAATATAATCGCCAATAAAACATCATGACCCATTTAAACAATAAGTTTAATCAATAAGGATATTTATCATGTTAAAAAAGTATAAGCCGACACTCGATAAATTAGCGAAGATCGTAGGGAAGTCTCATGTACTCATCGATGAACAAGATACCCGTCATTATCGACAAGGCATACGTTTTGGTGAGGGAAAAGTGTTGGCTGTGGTATGTCCCGGCACCTTACTTGAACAATGGCAGGCACTACAAACAATTATTGAGGCAGATTGTGTGGTAATTATGCAAGCTGCCAATACAGGACTGACAGGCGGCTCTACACCTTATGGTGATGAATATGATCGTCCAGTCATCATTATGAGTACTCGGCGTCTACAAGGCATTCAAGTGATTTTAGATGGCAAACAAGTGGTGTGTTTACCAGGCGCAACTTTGGATAATCTTGAGCGTACTTTAAAGCCTTATAATCGTGAACCGCATTCTGTGATTGGGTCCTCATGTATTGGCGCTTCAGTTTTAGGTGGGGTATGCAACAATTCAGGTGGCGCACTGGTACGTCGTGGACCTGCTTATACTGAAATGGCGTTGTATGCCCGTGTCAATGCATCGGGTGAGTTAGAATTGATTAATCACCTAGGTATTGATTTAGGCAACACGGCTGAAGAGATACTCACCAGACTGCAAAAACAAGACTATGAAACCGGTCAGGTAACCACCCAAACTAGCCAGCTGGCATCAGACAATCGTTACGCGCATGACGTTAAGCAAGTCGATGCAGATAGTCCTGCTAGATTTAATGCCGATCCGACACGGTTATATGAAGCATCGGGGTCAGCGGGTAAAGTCTGTGTGTTTGCGGTGCGACTCGATACCTTTGAAAAAGTTGAGAGTAAGGTTTTTTATATCGGCTCAAATGACCATGATGACTTAACAGCAATACGTCGTTATTTGCTGACATCGTTACCCAGCTTGCCGATTGCTGGGGAATATATTCATCGTGATGCCTTTAGTATTGGCGCAAAGTATGGCAAAGATACTTTCTTGTTTATTGAGCGTTTTGGCACGGTTAATATACCCAGAGCATTAGCCCTCAAAGATCGCATTGACGGATGGTTGGAAAAAATCAAGATACGGGGGTTGACTGATCAAATTTTACAAGCTATCACTTTTTTCTTACCCAGTCATTTACCGCGGCGCATGCTAGCGTTTCATCAGCGTTTTGAGCATCATTTGATTCTACGAGTAGATGAGCAAAGCGCAGAACAGACACAGCAGTTTTTAAATGAGTATTTTGCCGTTCATTCTACTGGCTCGTATTTTGCCTGTACGGAGGAAGAAGGTCGCAAAGCTTTCTTACACCGTTTTGCTGTTGCCGGGGCGGCGATACGATATCGTGATACCCACCGAGCAGAGGTTGAGGATATTGTCGCATTGGATATTGCGTTACGACGTAACGATAGAGAATGGGTGGAAAAAATCCCCGCAGATCTCGAACAACATATGTTACATAAATTATATTATGGGCACTTTTTTTGTCATGTATTTCACCAAGATTACATTGTCAAAAAAGGCACTAATCCACTGGATATTGAACATCAGATGTGGCAGCTGTTAGATGAGCGTAGGGCAGAATATCCCGCAGAACACAATGTGGGTCATTTATATGTTGCTAAGCCAGCATTAGCCAATTTTTATCGCAAGCTAGATCCTACCAACACCTTTAATGTGGGGATTGGTCACACTTCAAAGTTAAAATACTGGGGCAAACCTAACGCATGACGACATTTAACTAGGTAAGCATCCGACCATCAGGGCAATCGCACGATAAAATTTTATCGAACAGTAGCTGCTCAAGATAAACTATTCCAGATAAGCTGTTTAAGATAAGCGTTATTTTGCGATGCCCCAATTTTACGATGGTAAACAGACAGTTTAACATCGTCATGCTCATTTTTTGTTTACTGTCAGATAGTGGGTAAGTTCTATACGCACTTAAACCAATCCAAGCGCTTCAATCAATTGTTTATTTGGGTTGACTTGGTTCATGCTGTAAAAATGCATTGACGGCACGCCTTCGGCAATCAAACGCTCACAGAGATTGACCATCACTTCAAACCCAAATTGACGAATGGCTTTTTTGTCATCGCCATAGTCTGCAAGCTGTTTACGGATAAAACGTGGAATATCTGCCCCGCAGCCATCGGCAAATCGAATCAAATTTGACGCATTGGTGATGGGCATAATGCCTGCGATGATGGGGAACTCATCTTGTGTCACCCCTTTTTTGGCAAGGGCATCCCGCAGATATAGATAGCTGTCAGCGTTGTAGAAAAACTGGGTAATCGCTTCAGTCGCGCCTGCGTGGTATTTATTGAGCAAGTTTTGGATATCGGCATCAAAGCTTTTGGCTTGCGGGTGCATTTCTGGATATGCAGCCACTTTGATACGAAAATAATCACCGCTATGCTCGCGTATGTATTTAACCAAATCGACAGCAAACGGCAGCTCGCCAAGACCTACCATACCTGATGGCAAATCACCGCGCAGCGCCACCAAGCGATTAATGCCTAACGATTTATAATAATCCAATAACTCGCCAATTTTGGCTTTATCATCGCCAATGCAGGATAAATGCGGGGTGATAGGTGTGTCACTTTTTTCACTCAGTGCCTTAACGATACCTAAGGTGCGCTCACGGGTTGACCCACCTGCGCCATACGTGACGCTAAAATATTGCGGTTTTAAAGCATTTAATTCATCAAAGGTTGCCAATAATTTGGCTTGACCGTCATCGGTCTTGGTGGGAAAAAACTCAAAAGAAAACGGCGTTGTCATGGTGGTCATGAAAGTATCCAAAATGATAAAAAATACCACCATTATAACGGGTATAACAGTAAAAAAAATTGAATTTTTTGGCATAAACAGTGAGTTAAACTGCATAAAAAAGTCATGCACATGGGCATGACTTCGATTGAACCTTTAACAAATAATATTTCTAGCTATTAGTATTTATAGCTATCAGGTTTGAACGGACCTTCAACTGGTACACCGATATAATCGGCTTGTTGCTGCGTCAATTTAGTCAACACCCCATTAAAACCTGCGACCATGGCTGCTGCCACTTCTTCATCGAGTTTTTTTGGCAACACTTTGACATATAAATTGTCCGCTTTCTTATCCGCAGGCAAATCAGCAAATTTTTCTTTGAATAAGTGCATTTGCGCCAATACTTGGTTGGCAAAAGAACCATCCATAATACGTGATGGGTGACCTGTTGCATTACCCAAATTGACCAAACGACCTTCCGACAATAAAAGCAAGTAATCGTTTTCACCTTCTGATCGATAGACTTGGTGTACTTGAGGCTTCACTTCCACCCATTTCCAGTTGTCACGCATAAACTGGGTATCAATCTCAGTATCAAAGTGACCAATATTACAAACCACTGCGGTGGCTTTTAAGGCTTTTAACATATCGCTATTACAGACATGGTAGTTACCAGTGGTAGTGACCACCAAATCAGTGTCTTGCATAAGGGTTTTGTTGACGCCTTTGGCAGGGTCGCCTTCCACAAATGGCGAGACCAATTCATAGCCATCCATACAAGCTTGCATACCACAAATCGGATCGGCTTCCGTCACTCGTACTACCATACCTTCTTGACGTAGGCTTTGAGCAGAACCTTTACCCACATCGCCATAACCGATAACAAGCGCACGACGACCCGCTAACAGCATATCGGTACCACGTTTGATGGCATCGTTTAGGCTATGACGACAGCCATATTTGTTGTCATTTTTTGATTTGGTTACTGCGTCATTGACATTAATGGCGGGTACTTTTAGCGTGCCTGCATTGAGCATTTCAATTAGACGATGTACCCCTGTTGTTGTCTCTTCTGAGATACCGTGAATATTGTCGAGCATTTGCGGGTAGTCGTTATGAATCAGCGCCGTCAAGTCACCGCCATCATCTAAAATAATATTGGCATCCCACAGCTTGCCTGTGGCTTCACCGCCCTCAAAAATCTGCTGGCGAAGACACCATTCGTATTCTTCCTCAGTTTCGCCTTTCCAAGCAAACACAGGAATACCGGCTGCTGCGATGGCGGCAGCGGCATGGTCTTGGGTTGAAAAAATATTACAAGAAGTCCAGCGTACTTCTGCACCCAGCGCCACGAGCGTTTCAATGAGGACAGCCGTTTGGATGGTCATGTGGATACAGCCCACAATCTTGGCGCCTTTTAAAGGCTGCTCGGCTTGGTAGCGTTGGCGTAGACCCATCAAAGCAGGCATTTCAGTTTCAGCCAGTTTGATTTCTTTGCGACCGTAGTCGGCAAGGCTAATATCGGCAACTTTATAATCAGAAAAATTTGAATCAGTAGAATTGATAGACAGGGACACTGCGCCCACTCCTTAAAACCGGTAAAAAAAGTTAAAGTAAAAACGCAGATGCCGTTATTTATTTTGGATTTATTTTGGTTAAAACACAAAAAACGAGCCTAGCAAAGACAAGCAAATATAAATTAAGCCAACCTTAAGCTGCAGCATCTCTCGATAGGTGTATTGTAAAAAAAATTAACATAAAAGTCATTCTCTTAATTGCAACATCAACTTAAGTCTTTTAAAAAAGCAACATTTTTGATAAAATATTACACTTCATCCTATGTAATTACATAAACATATAGAAAAGTTATACAAAATTAAAAGACATTGCTGAAAAATTACGTTTTAATATACCTAAGAGAAACGTAACAAAATATGTCAACTAATTTACTTTTTCTTTATATGTCATTCATCGCTTGAAAGTCTTTTAGATTTTTAAGAGAAATGGTAAATTTACCTTATCCTGTCCTTAGGAGATTTATATGAAAGTTTTGAAATTAGCTGCTATTCCTGCTGCTTTAATCGCAACTTCTGCTTTTGCTGAAACTGTAGTTGTTGATCAACAAGTTGTTGCACAGCCTGTTGCTGTATCTACTACCACCTATGACCCAAACGCAGGTGTGGTACGAAATACGACAACTCAATTGGTTTCTGGTACTAGAACGTTTTTTGATACCGTAACAAATCCTGCTGCTATCAGTGCCGAAGTAGGTACTTTAGGTTATGGTGCCAATATTGGTTGGGCGCTAAACGATAAAACTGAGCTTGTAGCTGGTTGGGCTGGCGGTGATATTGGTGATTTAAAAAACACCATCAAAATTGAAGATGTTAAATATGACTTAGAAACAGATTCAAGCAACCCATATATTGGTGTGAATTTACGTCCAGCTGGAAATTGGTTTACTGTGGGTGTTGGTACCATTTTTGGTGACAATGAAATCACCTTGAAAAAACAAGCGACTGAAACCAAACAAGTTAAAATCAATGGTAACTCTTACTATGGTAACATTGAAGCGTCAGCTGAAAATAAAAACACCATGAACCCATACTTAACTATTGGTTTCCGTCCTAATATCACTAATAACTTTGGTGTATTTGGTGAAATCGGTGCAGCTTATACTGGTGGCTTAAAAGTGACTGATGCTAAAACACGAGTTCTAGATACCAACGGTGAAGAAATTGCAAAATTTGACAATAATCGTTTAAAATCTGACTTACAACAAGATTTGGATGATTCAAATTATTCAAAATGGTACCCAATCGCTAAAATTGGTGCAACTTACCGTTTCTAATTTGTTAGCGTAAGCTGTAGAAAAACGACACTTTTGGTGTCGTTTTTTTTTGCTGAATCATTGCCAAAAGTTTGCTTTATTGATACTATCCGCTATCAATTTTTGAGGCGAGATTTGTTGATGTATAACAAAGATTTAGCTTGCTTGGCGCAAGCAAGTGTGATGGATAGCATTCATTGTAGTGTCAATCTTATCAGTTCACCTATGTGGGATTGGTTGGTGTGGATTTTGATTTGTATTGGTGTGTTTTTCACCGTCATGACAGGGTTTGTTCAATTTCGTTTATTTGGACATAGTGTCAAAAATTTGCTGGCTAGTCGAAGCACCGAACATCACGAGCATAGTGAGAGTATCTCATCGTTTCAAGCGTTTATGACAGGACTGGCGAGTCGTGTCGGTACAGGGAATATCGCAGGAGTTGCTATTGCCGTGAGTGTTGGCGGACCGGGTGCGGTATTTTGGATGTGGTTTATTGCCTTGATTGGGATGGCATCGGCGTTTGCTGAGTCGTCACTGGCACAATTATTTAAGGTGCGAGATGCCAATGGACATTTTCGAGGTGGACCTGCTTACTATATCCGTCAGGGTTTAGGGCAAGGTTGGCTAGGTGTGGCATTTGCCGTGAGTCTGATTTTGTGTTTTGGCTTGGTGTATAACGCAATTCAAGCCAATACCATCGCCCAAGCCGTACAATCAGCCGTCGGTTGTACGGGCGATAATACCTGTGCTTCATGGGGAACGGGTAAGCATGTGGTAGCGCTATTGTTGGTTATCATTTCTGCACCGATTATTTTTGGTGGGATAAAACGGGTTGCCACCATTTCAGAAATGCTAGTGCCTGTGATGGCAGGGGTGTATCTACTAATGGCGTTGTATATTATTGTGACCAATATCACCATGATTCCGCAGGTATTTAATTTGATTTTGACCGATGCCTTTACGTTTAATGCGGCAGCGGGTGGGGCGCTAGGCGGTTTGGTATCGCAGTCGATGATGCTTGGGATTAAGCGGGGTTTATATTCTAACGAAGCAGGTCAAGGCTCTGCCCCGAATGCTGCTGCTGCTGCGGATGTACCTCATCCCGCCACACAAGGACTGATTCAAAGTTTGGGCGTTTTTGTGGATACCATTATTGTCTGTTCTTGTACTGCGTTTATTATTTTATTATCAAAATTGCCCACCGCTGATTTGACAGGGATTCAATTGACACAAGCCGCGTTAGAAAGTCATGTGGGTTCATGGGCGCAAATTTTCCTAGCGGTAGTGCTGTTTATGTTCGCTTTTTCGAGTATTATTGGCAACTACGCCTATGCCGAAACCAATGTGCAATATCTTAAGAATCATCCAATGATTTTAAATATATTTCGTATTTTAGTGCTAGCATTTGTGTATTTTGGTTCTGTGGCTGAAGTGCCTATGGTGTGGGATATGGGGGATTTGATGATGGCGATTATGGCGTACATTAATCTTGTCAGTATCGTTCTGTTGTCAAAATATGTATTTATTTTGGCAAAAGATTATTCCGCTCAAATCAAATCAGGTGTTAAGCATCCTGTTTTTAACATCAATAAATACCCCGCCATAAAAGCCAAAGTCACATCGGGAATATGGGAAAAGTAGCGATTAGACAATAAAAAAAGCCGTTGGTTATCAATGGCTTTTTATTGTTTGGCTAGGTATCATAAGCGATACCAATAAATAGTGCGTTTTTTTATAGGTTTTTAAAACAGGGTTTAGAACAGGCTTTAACACCCAATCAGATGATTGATTTTTCAAATACCTGCCGTAATTCAAAACTGGTATGCACTTGTGCGATACCTTCGATACGGTTTAGACGATGCAATAAAAATTCTTCATAATGCGCCATATCTTTGACCAAAGCTTTGATAAGATAGTCTTCGCTGCGCCCTGTCACTATACTACAGCTGACCACTTCAGGAAATTCTCGTAGTTTTTTTTCAAAATTGCTAAAGCGTTCTGCCGTATGTTTATCCATGCTAATGGCAATATAGACTGACAGTTGATAGCCTAATTTTCTAGGGTCGGTGGTGACACTATAACCCGTGATAACACCTGAATCCTCTAATTGTTTGACTCTGCGCGCACAGGGCGTCGGGCTTAAGTTTACGCTTTCTGCCAATTCAAGGTTACTCATGCGCGCATTTTCTCGTAATAGCGCTAATATTTGTCTGTCTATTTTATCTAATGAAGCCATCATAAATTCTCAATATTAGTGATTTTAACTAAACAATATAATTATAGTAGCCATAAATATCAAATTCTATGTATTTTATAGCAAAATTTAGTTACTTCAACTACAAAAAAATAGATATAATTTCATTATAGAATTTTAAGTAAAATTAAATGTGGAGCATTAGCATGACAATACAACCCAAGAATACGGCTTTTAATCATAAAAAATACCAACCCTTTGCATTTGCACCAAAGATGACCCAGCGTACTTGGCCCGATAAAACTATCACCAAAGCGCCCATATGGACGTCGGTGGATTTGCGAGATGGTAACCAAGCCTTGATTGAGCCGATGAGCATTGAACAAAAAATGCGCTTCTTTGACTTGTTGGTGCAAGTGGGTTTCAAAGAAATTGAGATTGGTTTTCCCTCAGCAGCACAGGTGGAGTATGACTTTACCCGTAAACTAATCGAAGGCGGACACGTACCCGACGATGTGACCTTGCAAGTATTGGTGCAGGCACGCGAACATTTGATTCGCCGTACCTTTGAGTCGTTAAAAGGTGCCAAACGTGCCATCGTCCACGTGTATAACTCAACCTCAAAAGTGCAGCGCGAAAAAGTGTATCAAAAAGATTATGATGATATTATTGCGATTGCGGTTGAAGGCGCAACATTGTTGCGTGATTTGGCAAAAGAATACCCTGAAACCGAATGGATTTTTGAATATTCCCCTGAAAGTTTCTCGCAAACCGAGGTCGATTTTTCGGTCAAAATCTGTGATGAGGTGTGTAAAGTTTGGCGCCCGGACTTAGGTCAAAAAGTAATCTTTAACTTGCCATCAACCGTAGAAAGCTCAACGCCCAATATCTATGCCGATCAGATTGAATATTTTTGCCAAAACTTACCCATGCGAGAGCATGTGATTGTGAGCCTTCACACCCACAATGACCGTGGCTGTGCTGTGGCTGCCAGTGAGTTAGGTTTGATGGCAGGGGCTGACCGGATTGAAGGCACCCTTTTTGGCAATGGCGAGCGCACAGGCAATATGGACATCATGGTCATGGCGATGAATATGTATAGCCAAGGCGTAGACCCACAGCTTGATTTTAGTAACATGAGCGAAATCGCCCAAGTGGTAAGCGAGTGCAATCAGTTGCCGATTCATCCACGCCATCCTTATGTGGGCGAGTTGGTATTTACCGCTTTTAGTGGCTCGCACCAAGATGCCATCAAAAAATCGCTAGATTATAATGAGCAAAATGCCGAAACCACCCAAGGCTTGTGGGATGTGGCGTACTTGCCAATTGATCCTGCTCATATCGGACGCGGCTATCAGGATGTCGTACGTATCAATAGCCAGTCAGGGAAAGGCGGTGTTGCTTATATCTTGCAACGTGACTTTGGCTTTCATTTGCCACGTTGGACGCAAATTGACTTTAGCCGTGTTATTCAGCAAGAAGCCGAAAGCCGCCAGACAGAGTTGACATCAGATGATGTCATTAGCGTGTTTGAAAACACCTATTTGAACCAATCTACTTTGGCATTGCAAGATTATGAAATCAAAAACACGGCTGGCTCAGTAAGCTTTGCAGGCTCTGTGCGCATGGGGGATGATATCATAGACGTCGTTGGTAATGGCAATGGTCCGTTGTCTGCCTTTATCAATGCCATCTCCGCCAAATTGAACAAAAATATTCACGTTATCAACTATGCAGAACATGCGTTAACGGTTGAAAGTCAAAGCCCGCTCACCCAAAACAACAGTGATGCCAATGCCGTTGCTTACTTACAGTTGAATATTGAAGGTGAGATTTATTCAGGGATCGGCACTTGCTCAAGCACTGTATCAGCGATGTTAAAAGCCGCCTTGTCTGCGTTGGCACAAGCACAGATTGCCGATACTGAGCATCATTAATTAGCTTTTATAAAGCGCAAATTTGTCAGTAGCTTTTATCACCAAAAGAGCAATTGCCCTAGTTGCTCTTTTTTTATGGGCTAAGATATAACATGCCCAAGCTAATAGCAAAAGGGGTGCAATTTCAGATAAACCATTTTATGGTATGATAGTGGCACTTTAAATTTTACAGTAATAATAGGGTTGTATGATGCATTGCGATATTTATAAATTTAGCAAAAAAGATGACCTGTATGTGTACATTGCTCGCCCAGATTATCCCAATGACACGGACGAGATTCGTGACTGGTTGTCAGTGTTGCCCAAGGATTTTCGTCAAGCGATTGGGCGCGAAACCTTTGTGATGCATTTGGATTTGGAGAATACGACAAAGCTTGCACGAGTCAATAAAGCAGAAGTGTTAGAAAAACTGCAAAGTCAGGGGTATTTTGTGCAAATGCCGCCTGAAGATGTGCTGTTACGCCAAGCAAAATTGAATATGGCAGAAGCACAGCAGAACAAGTGGCAGTAGCAAAATTTTAACCAAATGAGTTGAATCATGCTAAAATAATCTATCTATTTTTGGCAAGGCAAAATTATGTTTGCATTTTTATCACTCGACCAAATCGGTAATGTGCTAGGCGAAATCATCATTTGGTGGGCGCAGCTGGTTCAAGGTGTGCCGCCAGACAAATTACCCTTATATGCTTATGTGGGATCTTCCATTGTGGTATTACTGCTTTGGATTTTAGTGGTACGGATTTTGCCAAAAACGCTTGCAGGCTTGAGTTGGATTATTCTATTTGCGATTTTGCTCACGCCCACCACTTCCCTTGGCACCCCGCCTGACATCGCACCAGCGAGTATTTCCGTGGTGTATGGGATTTTACTCAAAGATCCAGCAATTATCTTTAATGGGTTGCTACCAATTATGGTTGTCATTACAGTGGGCTGTATTTTGGGTTTTATTTGGCAAATTCTTCGAATGGGCATCGATAAAACCAACAAAAAACATGCGCTAAATAACGCCAATATCAGCCAGCCTAGCCGCTAAGCTATGATAGTGATAAGCCAGCAAGCTGTAACCGCTTAACTTTTTATAGCTTAATCTTTTACAGCTTAACCTTTTACTTATAGCTTAACTTTCCCTAAAACTTATGATAGTCTGAAACTCATTTTTGACGATTATCATAGGTTTTTTTATGTCTGACCATCAGCAAAATGCTGCCATCCAAAACAGCGCAACCCAAAGCAGTTTTGCAAGCACCGATAGTTATATCGCCACTGACAACCTAAAACTTGCCGTCAACGCTGCGATTCAATTGCAAAAACCGTTACTCATCAAAGGGGAACCTGGCACGGGTAAAACGCTACTGGCTGAAGAAGTGGCAAAAAGTTTAGATATGCCACTGTTAACTTGGCACATCAAATCAACCACCAAAGCTGAACAAGGCTTGTATGAGTACGATGCGGTATCACGCCTGCGGGATAGTCAATTGGGCGATGACCGCGTGTATGATATTGCTAACTACATCAAGGCAGGCAAGCTATGGCAAGCATTTACCAGTCCTGAGCGTGTGGTACTGCTCATTGATGAGATTGATAAAGCGGATATTGAGTTCCCCAACGACTTGCTACATGAGCTCGATAAAATGTCATTTTATGTGTATGAAACTGGCGAAACGATTACCGCCGATCATCGTCCTGTCGTTATTATCACGTCAAACAATGAAAAAGAACTGCCTGATGCCTTCTTGCGTCGTTGCTTTTTTCATTATATTGATTTTCCTGACCAAGCAACCATGCGCGAAATTGTGGATGTGCATTTCCCCAATCTACAGGCAGACTTGGTGGATGAAGCACTCAAGGTGTTCTACGGTCTACGAGAAGTCAAAGGCTTAAAAAAACCGCCATCCACTTCTGAATTGGTAGATTGGATTAGTTTGCTGATGGCCGATGATTTGCAAGCGGGCAGTCAAAATGCGATTGAGCGGTTGAAAAATCCAAGCGATAACTTACCGCCTATGGCGGGGGCGTTGCTCAAAAATGAAAATGACTTGAGTTTACTTGAACGTATGGGCTTTATGCTGCGTCGTAGTCGATAGGGGATTGGTGTGTTTATCAATCTTTTTTACACCTTACGCACTTATGGCGTGCCAGTTTCTACCCGTGAATTGCTAGACCTTTATGCCTTACTAGAAACAGGCATTGTGTTTGCCGACCGTGAACAATTCTACGAGCTGATTCGCCTATGTATGGTCAAAGACGAAAAATACTTTGATAAATTTGACCGTGCCATGGCGGATTATTTTGAAGGTATTGATACACTCGACATTGACGAGCTGATGGCAAAATTGGGTAATATCCCTAAAGAATGGCTGGAACTCAAACTTGACCCCAACAATCTCACCGAAGCCCAGCGACGCCTACTCAAAAAATATGGCTCGCTTGAAGCACTCATGAAAGCACTAGAGGAACGGCTAAAAGAACAAAAAGAGCGACACCAAGGCGGTAACAAATGGGTCGGTACAGGCGGCTCATCGCCATTTGGGGCGTATGGCGACCATCCTGAAGGCGTACGAGTAGGGGGTGAAAGCCGAAAACGCAGCGCGGTCAAGGTGTGGGAGCAGCGCAAATACCGCGATTTGGATACGGATAACCAGTTAGAAACCCGCTCCATGCAGATGGCACTGCGTAAACTGCGTAAATTCGCCCGTGATGGGGCGGCTGATGAGCTTGATATTGGCTCAACCATCAAGAAAACCGCGCAAACGGGGATGCTCGATGTGCAGCTGCGTCCCGAACGCCGCAATCGTGTCAAAGTGCTCATGCTATTTGATATCGGTGGTAGCATGGATAGCTATATCGAAGCGTGTGAGCGCTTATTTGCCGCTGCAAAAAATGAGTTTAAGACGCTTGAATTTTTTTATTTTCATAACTGCGTGTATGAGTATGTTTGGACAGAAAATGCCCGCCGTAACGCCAGCGCGGTGCCCACATTAGATGTGCTACACAAATACGGCAGTGATTATCGGGTGATTTTTGTGGGTGATGCCGCAATGTCGCCTTATGAGTTGTTATCTGTCGGCGGCAGCGTTGAGTATATGAGCCAAGATACGGGGCAGGCGTGGCTAAAACGTATCACTAACCACTTTGATAAAGTCGCATGGCTCAACCCTGAGGCACAAAGCTACTGGCAATACACGCAGACTATCGGCTTAATCAAAGATATCATGCAAGGTCATATGTACCCGATGACCTTGCATGGTATTGAAGATATGACCAAGTATTTGGCGCGGTAATATGGTTAAGTCAATTAAAAAAGCATGAATCAATTTCATGCTTTTTTTTGTGATGAACGGCTGATAGTCACTTAAAAGTTGATACTAAGCTAAAAGCTGCTAGTCAGCTAATATTAGTTTGGACCGGCCACACGCTCAATAACGACGTTGCCTGTACCCGTGCTTGCTAAGCCAATTTGTTTGGCGGCGGCATACGATAAATCTAATACGCGATGGCTTGAAAATGGACCGCGGTCATTGACTTTTACCACAACGCTTTTGCCGTTTGATTTGTTGGTCACTTTGATATAACAGTTCATTGGCAATGAGCGATGCGCCGCAGTCAATGAGTTAGAATCAAAAGTATCGCCGCTAGCAGTTTTACGACCTTGAAATTGACGACCATACCAAGAGGCGACACCCGTTTGGCTAAAACGATTGACCGTATTAGATGCAACGGCAGAAAGACGCTCTAACACGTCTGCATCTTTGCTAGCTTGTGAAGTATCTTGGCTGATAAGTTGGCTTTCTAAGGCAAGGTTGCGAGGTTGACGCGCGGATTTGACTAAGTCTGATGCATTGTTGTGCTGGCGGGTTAACTCATTAAGTACGTGATCTAAATTGCTCGTGGCTGCTTGGGTAGTTGAGCTAAGCGCCGTTACGCCACAAAAGCAAAGTAACGTCGCTACATTAGCTAAATTCGATTGACGCTTTGACATAATGACCTCTGAACAATCGCTCTTTACAATGAGCGCCTTATATTTGGGAGCCAATAAGCCTTGATATGTCATGCATACAAATCGCTTATAGGGCACCAAGAAAATTTATGAGATTTAACAATTAGTTTACAAATTTTACTTTGTTTCGGTATGTAATTGCTCAATCTTGATGACCCACAATAAGCAATTACGTGATTAAAATCACGATTTATTTAGATAAACGGTATAAAAAAATAGATAAATGGTAAAAATTATTAAGTTTTACCATAATAATTGTTTAAAACTACTCATAAAAATGATATCTTTTATGCTAACTCTTTTACGTTTTTTACATTTAAAAATACCTATTTACATAAATAGTTACATAAAAAATTGTTTATAAATAGCTTATTTACAAACAAAATAGTTTCGAAAATAGCCTAAGAGTTATTTACCATTATGCGAGGCAATTGACATCACTAAACCAAATCCTGCCATCAAAGTAATTAAAGCGGTACCGCCATAGCTGATAAATGGCAAAGGAACACCGACAACTGGCAAAATACCTGCTACCATGCCGGCATTTACAAACACATACACAAAAAATGACATGGCAATCGCGCCCGAGAGTAATTTGCTATAGACAGCAGTATTGGAGTAAGCAATAAATAAGGCGCGGCATAGAATACAAAAATACAGGAACATCAGTAAACTGACACCAATTAAGCCAAACTCTTCAGAAAAAGCCGCAATGATAAAATCGGTGTGGCCTTCGGGTAAAAAATGTAGATGAGATTGTGTGCCTTGCAAGTAGCCTTTACCTGTGAGTCCCCCTGAGCCAATCGCGGTTTTTGACTGCATGATATTCCATCCAGCCCCCAAGGCATCGCTTTCAGGGTCTAGCAAAGTTAGGACGCGTTTGCGCTGGTAGTCGTGTAACAGGTATTCCCAAGCCACAAAAACAAAGGGAATAAACAGCGCCACCGCAGAGCCAATCATCCACCAAGGCAAACCCGATAAGAACAGCACAAATAAGCCACTAGACGCCACCAATAAAGAGGTACCCAAGTCGGGCTGCTCAGCAATTAGCAGCACGGGAATACCAATCGCCACCAGCGTGATAAGCACTGTCGATAAACTTGGCGGCAAATCGCGTTTGGATAAAAACCAAGCAGTGAGCATCGGCATGCCAAGCTTCATAAACTCTGACGGCTGGACACTACCAAACCCAGGAATACCAATCCAGCGCTGCGCACCCAGTCGCACCTCACCAATAATTTTGACCAGTATCAGTAACGCCACACCACCCACATAAAAAAACGGGGTAAAATCACGGTAAAGACTGGGCGGGATTTGCGCCATGACAATCATCACCACAAACGCGATGGTAAAACTAATGGTTTGACGGATGACCATTCCCATGTCTTGAGTAGAGGCACTATATAAAATGGCTAAACCAAACAAAGCTGTGACAAACAATAGCATCAATAACCAAGGGTCTAAATGCACGCGCTGCCAAAAGGAGGGTAGACTGTCATTACCAAAGTGATGAGCTTGCCTAGAAAAACGGTACTGTCCAATCTTATCTACCATACACACCAAACATCAAATTAACCCGGTGACAATAAGTCTGTAAAAAGACACAAAAATAGGCTCAATAGTTTATATGGCTTAATGTGATTTTGGTAGTCTTAATAATGTAATAGTTTATAACACTTGTTTCATAGAAATAAGTCACTATATTAAGTGAGCTATCAATTAAGCTTAATTATGTCTTAATTATGTAGTGAACATAACTATCAAGTAAAAGTTAAGTGAAAATAATTATCAAGTAGGCATGATTAGCTAAGTATATCAAGCCTACTTTTTTGACAGTTGCTCATAAGTCCGTGGTGTTTTTCCATTTTGACGAAACGTGAATAGGCAGTCCATGACACATCAAAACAAGACCAAAAATAAACCAACCATTATCGAAGACAACGCGCAAACCGCCCAGTATGCCAATGCCAAAAGTGCCAATACCCAGAATATCAACACTACCAAGACTCAGAATACCAAAACCAAGATTCTAACAGGCATTGTTGGCTCAGGGATGATAATGACATTGCTTATCGCGTGTAATCATCCGGTCACACCCATCGATAACCGAAAACCGACTACGACCATCGTTCGTCAAACCCAGCCAGACCCTAAAAATCCTACTGTCACGCAGACTGACAATATGCGCGGTCTTATTCTAAACCGTCAAAACACAAGCCGACCTACAACAGATTATGGCGCACTCAAAAATACCACACGATACAATAGTAACGTTGTCTATACCAATGATGCAGATTTTAAAGATTGGCTGGCTAGCCACAGTTATCAGCAATCAGAAGTGTTGGCGTATCAAAATTATTTGCAAAGCCAATTAGGCAGTATTCCGCCGATGGATCAGTTAATCACGAGTGCCAGAGATGCGCGCCGCTGCGGTTTTGAGCCGTATGAAGTGCCGCCTGCGTCACTATGGCAAAATATCGTGCCTACCCTTCAAATGCTGCAGCAACTGCAAAAACAAGGTTATTTGCCGTATTCGACAGTGATACGCTCCGTGTATCGAAACCCTGCATTGAATGATTGTGCGGGCGGTGCGGGCGAGAGTAAGCACATGACCAATGGCGCAATTGATATTTGGGTGCCTGAAAACGAAGCCAACAAATGGGCAATAGAAAGCACCTTTGATGGGCTTTGCCAGTTTTGGCAGTCCAACGGGCAAGCCTATAGTTTTGGACTTGGTTTGTATCCGACAGGCTCGGTGCATCTTGATACGCAAGGCTTTCGAAAATGGGGCGCGAGCCATAGCTCAAGTTCATCACCCTGCCGTTTTTAACCTAGCGCAAGTGTTATTACCCGTTAAGCTTTAACCTTGGCTATTTAGCGGTTTTTGTTGTGTTTGGCTTGGCGTTACCAACCGTCACAATCAAAAATTTGTTAGGGTCAATGAGGTCTTTATAGCTTTGATTGACTGCGTTAAGGTCGGCGCGCTGCACGCGCGTCACGTAATCGGTCAAGTAACTATCTGGCAGCTGATAAAACCCCATCATACCAACTGTGGCATTCATGGCGGCATTGCTAGCAAAGCTGGTGGGGAAACTGTTGATTAGACTGTCTTTGGTTAAAGCCAATTCGTTTGGCGTTACCCCTTTTTCTAGGGTATTTTTGATGACTTGCTTGGTCGCCTCAATTGCTTCTTGCGACTTTTGGTTACGGGTAGAAAAACGAATGGTATAGCTACCTTGGGCAAGCATCGGCGTGGTGCTGCTATAGATGCCATAGGTGAGCCCGCGTTTTTTACGGATGTCTTCCATCAGTCTGGCTTGAAAATTGCCGCCCCCGACGATTTCATCGGCAATGGCAAAGTTGGTTTGATGCTGTAAGCCTAAGCTATCCGCCACGCGTTTTTGACCCAATTGCCCCATCAATACGGTGGTTTGGGTGCTGTCAAAGGGGATATGAATCGTTTTAGCGGCGCTCAAAGGCTGGGCATCGGCAAGCTTTGGGGCAGCTGTGCCAACAGGCATTTGAGCGGTTAGCTGATTGGCAAGCGCCCGCGCGCGCGCAAGACTGATATCGCCTGTGATGGCAATATTCGCGTTCTTCGCCACCAAAAACTGCTGGCTAAAAGCTTTGAGATCGGTGGCATTAATTTTGGCAATGCTGTCTTCCGTGCCTTGGGTGGGGTGGGCGTAGGGATGATTGCCATAAAGCGCGTTAGCAAAGGCTTTGCTTGCGATGCTATCGGGATCTTCTTTGGCTTGTTGCAGGCTGATTAAATACTGGGCTTTGGTACGCTCAAAGTTTTTGTTTGGAAACGTAGGCTGGGTCATCATATCGCTCATTAAACCAAGCGCAGGGGATAAACGCGCTTCATCAGATAGACTGCGCAAACTCACAATAAACATGTCTTTATAAGCACGGGCAGATAAATCAATCCCAAGCTGCTCACTGGTCTCGGCAATCTCATCTTCGCTTTTATGGCGTGTGCCCTGATCCAGCATACTCGCGGTCAGACTGGCAATCCCAAAACCGCCTTTTTTAATGGCTTCATCACGAGCTGAGCCTGCATTAAAATACACACTGACATCCACAATCGGTAAATGATGGGTTTGTACCAAAGCTACTGGGGTACCCGAATCCGTCGTAAAGTGGATGATATGTGGTAGGGTCACGTTTAACGGCGCTGTGGTTTTTAGACTGGTTAATTTGTCTAAAGCGGCAATGGGCGCGGTGGTGTCAACATTGCCACTACTGTGAGCGTCGCTATGGGTGGCAGGTTCTGCATAGCCCGCTTGCGTGGCAATGGTGGTCATTAGTAATAAGATTTTAGCTAAGCGTGTTTTCATTTTTTCTCTCAACATTCTAAGGATGGTCTGACAGCAGTGAGGGCAAGTCAAGTGCGGGAAATTTAAGTCAGGATAAGTTAAGTTACTGGTTTTATAGTTATTGCGTGGGTTTATTTTCTTTCACCACATTGAGCACGGTTAGATTGTCGTTAACCAAATATTTGCTAGCGGCAGCGTGTAAGTCACTTTCTGTGATGCTATCTAAGGTTTTGGGTAGGTTGAACACCATCCGATCATCAAGCCCAATGCTGTTTAGACTGCCAATCATCTGCGCTTGTCCGCTGATACTATCTTGGCTATATATCAAGCTAGTCATGGTGTTGGTTTTGGCACGGGTCAGTTCACTTTGTGCAATCGGTTGGGTTTTGAGCGCGTCAATCTCAGCAATGATTGCTTGTTTGGCTTGGGCAAGCGTAACGCCATCTCGTGGGGTGGCTTGGATTAAAAATAGCCCATCGCCCCGACTAAAGGCGCTGTAACCACTACCGACTGACGCTAGTAGCTGTTTTTCCCGTACTAGGCGTTTTTCTAGGCGCGCAGATAGACCGCCATCGAGCACATCGGCTAGTAGCGATAGACTATAGGCGGTTTTGGGGTCTTTTGCTGTGGTAAGCGTCGGCACGTTAAACGCCATCATAACCATAGGCACCTGTACCGGCAATTGGGTGGTTTTTTCTTGATAACCACGAAACCCTGGCTGTATCACACTGGGGCGCGTTGGCAGGGTTTGCGGTTTTTTATCGGCAAAGTATTTTTTGACTTCATTGATGGCGTTTGTGGGATTGACATCGCCCACGATTACTAAGGTCGCATTGTTGGGTGCATACCATGTTTTATACCAATCGGTTAGGTCGTTTAACCTAATGGATTCGATTTCTGCCATGGGACCAATGACCGATTCTCCTTTGGGGCTATTGGGGTAAGCCATTTTGCTAAACTGCTCATAGGCGCGGGCGTTTGGGTTATCATCGGTTCGCTGGCGGCGCTCTTCCATCACCACTTGGCGCTCAGCGGTAAAGTCGCTGTCCTTTAGCTGTAAATGGGTCATCCGATCGGCTTCAAGCTCTAGGGCGAGCGCTAAGCGATTGGCAGGGAAAATTTCATAATATGCGGTGTAGTCATAGCTGGTAAAGGCATTATTGCTACCGCCAAATTTGGCAATAAGGCGTTCAAAATCTACTGAGGACACGTTTTTTGTTCCCTTAAACATCATATGCTCAAGCAAATGTGACATACCGCCTAAATGAGTGGGTTCATCCGCAGCACCCACGCGATACCATACTTGGCTTATCACCACAGGAGAGCGGTGATCTTCTTTGATTATCACCTTTAATCCATTATCCAGCGTATATTCATGGCGCGTTGCTGCCCTAGCGCTGTCAAAATCTGTGGGGCTCGGCGTTTGCTGGGTTGTGTCAGTTACCGCGTTAGCAGTTGGATGCGCGTTAATAGGCGTATTGGCTAAAGTCGGGGTAGTTTTAGTCGGCATGGTTTTGGCTGCGATGGTCTGCGCAGTGCTGCAACCTGATACACAGAGCGTATAGGTCAAGGCGGCAGCGAGGAGGGTAAGGTTAAAAAATGTGGGTTTTGACACAGGTTTTTGATTTAACATAGTTTCTCTTTAACTTTTAATCTGGTTTTTTTGATTGTGGGGCAATGGGGTTTGCAGGCATTATAAAAGATAAACCATGATAACGGATGTTGGCATTGATTGCTATTTGAAAGCCCATTGCACGATTAAATCTGAATAAATACCACCTGCAAATTTTTAGCGCAACAAGCTGTGAACGGATAGTTTTTTGCAAGACCATGATTAATCTGAGTGTAAGGGATTGACAGCATGTTTATTTCAAACTGCGAACAAACACTGTTATAATTTTATACATCTCAATATTTTAATGACAAATTTAACCATAGGCGATGATATGAGTAGCAACCAATTTAATAACAATGCTTCTAATAAGGTGGTAATTAATTTTAATAACCAACCGACTAATTTTGATGATGCTACGATGCCCAATCTGCCTGTGCAAGATGTGCCAATTATTGAAACGCCGCGTATCGCTGAAACCGCCCAAACGTCAACGCTGCAAACACCCGTCGTGACCCCTCAATCTGTGTCACCAATGCCGCAAAGCCAACACCAAGGGCAGCCTGCAACCACACAGCAGCCGCCTGCCAATACGACTGCGCCAACCGCAGAACCTGAACAGAAAGGTGGTTGGTTTAGCCGCATGAAGCAAGGCTTGTCAAAAAGTCGTAAAAACTTGACCGAAGGCTTAACCAATATTCTGATTGGTGGTAAAGAAATTGATGATGAACTACTAGAAGAAGTCGAAGACCAACTGTTGGTCGCCGACATTGGGGTGAATGCCACCAATCGCATTATCAAAAACTTGACCGAAGCCACTGCACGCGGCGATTTGATTTATTCGCATTCACTGTATAAAGCGCTACAAAAAGAACTAACCGATATCTTGACACCCAAAGTTGCGCCACTGGTGGTGGATGCTAGCACAAAACCGTTTGTTATCTTGGTCGTGGGGGTCAATGGCGTGGGTAAAACCACCACCATCGGTAAACTTGCCAAACGTCTGCAAGGTGAAGGCAAATCAGTGATGTTAGCAGCGGGCGATACGTTTCGTGCGGCAGCCACCGAGCAATTGCAAGTTTGGGGGGAGCGCAATAATATCCCAGTTGTCGCCCAAGGTCATGGTTCAGACAGTGCCTCGGTGATTTTTGATGCCATTCAATCTGCCAAAGCCCGTGGCATTGACGTGCTGATTGCCGATACTGCAGGGCGTCTACAAAATAAAACCAATTTGATGGAAGAGCTGAAAAAAGTGATTCGCGTCATGCAAAAAGCTGATCCGACAGCGCCGCATGAATCCATGATTGTGCTCGACGCCGGTACAGGACAAAATGCGCTAAATCAAGTAGAAATCTTCAATGAAGCAGTGCCACTGACAGGCGTGACCGTCACTAAATTGGATGGTACGGCAAAAGGCGGCGTGGTATTTAATATCGCTGAAAACACCAACGTGCCGATTCGTTTTATTGGCGTGGGTGAAAAAATTGATGACTTGCGCCCATTTCAAGCTGATGATTTTGTCAAAGCGCTATTTGAAAAAGATGAATAACATGATAATGACGTCTTATCAACTTGCGAAAAATTTGCCAACGGTGACACTTGTGGCGCATCAAGGCTGTTTGATTGCGCTCGATTGGCATACGCAAAAGACCCATGACCTATTAGCTAAGCACAAGGTAAAAGTAGCCGTCATGAATTCGGTAGCATTAAGTCACTCGATTGATGCCGATGCAAAAGTGCTAGTAGAGACTATCAATCAGCTAAAGGAGTATCAAGCAGGTCAGCGACAAGTTTTTGATATTCCCTTAGATTTATCCACAGGCACACCCTTTCAGCAAAAAGTATGGCAAGCATTACGACAAATCCCTTACGGTCAAACAATCAGCTATGCACAGCTTGCGCTACAAGTGGATAATCCCAAAGGCTTTCGCGCAGTCGCGCAGGCCAATGGCCGCAACCCACTAAGTCTCATCATTCCTTGCCATCGCGTGATTGCCAGCGATGGCAAATTGGGCGGTTATACCGGTGGGGTTGAGATTAAGCAAACATTGCTTGATATAGAGCAAGCAAGTTATCAGCGATAAACAATAACCCAATGAGGCGTTATTGTTTGTCATCTGCATCTTTTTCTTCCCAAGTTTCTAAGCGTTCATAAATACGACCATAAACGGTATTTTTACGATACTTGCCTTTTTTGGTCATCTCATCCGGCGCCAGACCCGTCAATAGATACATGGCTTCATTGACATGCTCTACGGCATAGATGGTAAATTTATCTGCCGTCACGCTATCGATGATATCTTGACGCAGCATCAATTGCGCCAAATTGGCTTTGGGTACAATCACCCCTTGTTTACCCGTCAAGCCTTGTTCGACACACGCATCATAAAACCCGGCGATTTTGGCATTGACGCCGCCAACCGCTTGGACTTGACCAAATTGGTTCATCGATCCTGTAACCGCCAAGCTTTGATTGATGGGGGTTTGCGATAAGGCAGACAGCAGCGCGCAGGTTTCGGCTACTGTCGCGCTATCGCCATCGATACCGCCATAACTTTGTTCAAAAGCCAGCGATGCGGTAAAGTTGAGCGTGTGGTCTTCGGCAAACAGTGCTTTTAGGTAACTGCTCATAATCAGCACACCTTTGGCATGGATAGAGCCGCCTAAATCCACATCGCGCTCGATATCAACAATATCGGCGTGCGCGGCACTGTGATGCACCGATGCTGTCAATCGCGCAGGCATACCAAATTCACTATCTGCGTAGCTGATGACCGTCAGCGCATTGATTTGACCAATCGCTTTGCCTTGGGTGCTAATCAGCTGTTGCCCTTTTTCTAGTTCTTGCCAGAACAATTGTCGTAAATAACCCGAGCGGTGACGAATATCCTCAATGGCTTGGCGGACATGGCTAGCGGTTACTGTGTTTTCAGGCGTAAGCTCTGATTGATTGATGAGCGCATGACGATTGGCTTCGAGTAATAGCTGTGCCAATCTGTCCCCATGTAGGCTTAACTCATGCTGGTCTTCTGCTTGCTCGCTGAGATAATCTAATAAACAAGCCAACGCGGTGTTATCAAACGTTAGCAATTGGTATTTGCTTATCATATCAGCAATTTTGGCGGTCATCGCTTGTTCGTTGGCGTGGCTGCGTACCACGCGATCATGAAAATCTGCACGGATTTTGAATACGGCATTAAATTCAGGCTCAAAATCTAGCAGGTCATAATACAAGTCTGGCTCACCGAGTAAAATGACTTTGACATCAAGCTTAATCGGTTGTGGCTCAAGGCTGATACTGCCGGTCAGTGTCAGCATTTGCTCAAGGCTCGACATCTTGATTTGGCGGCTTTGCAGCGCGCGTTTGAGACCTTGCCACGCATACGGATATTCAAGCAAATTAGTTGCTTCAAGCACCAAATAACCACCATTCGCACGATGCAGTGAACCGGCGCGAATCAGACTGACATCCGTTGATACAGTACCTAAATGGGTAATTTGCTCGACATGCCCGAGTAAATTTAAATGGGTGGGTAAGTCTTCAAACACAATCGGTGCGCCTTGATCGGGCGCATGGCTGGCAATCACATTGACAAAATAGCGCGCTGGCAATGGCGAAAAATGGCTGGGCAAAAACTCTTCATCATCTTCATTGATGATTCGCTCTACATGATTGACGATATCGTCATGTACGTCTTGCAAATACTTACGAACCTTTGGTAAGGCTTGATACTTGTCAAATAACGGCTCCATCAATGGTTTTAAGGTACGCCGAGTCAATGAGTGGTGTAGCGCTTGTAGGGTCTGATTGGCTTCATCTTCAATTTGCTCAAGCTCAACGGTCAGTTGGCTCAAGCGTTTTTGCATGTGGTTTTTATCTTGATAATTGGCAACATACGGCGATTTTGGGGTTAAGCCAAAGCTGGCTTGATTGGTTGCGCTCGAGGTATTATTAGAGGCGCTAGTTGTCGTGCTAGACGTTTGATTGGCTTTAAGTGGTGAAACTGTCGCTTTGCCACTGGATTTTTGGCGACCCAATTTATTAGCAGGTTTGATTGATAAATAACCATCGCTTGGCTCAATATCATTGTAACTGTCATTGTCATTGCCATCGGCTCGGTTGTCACTAAAATCCGATTTGATAAAAATCGGTTTATTGTCCGAAGGTCGCAGCGCCAATGCAAGTGAATATTGTTTGCCTTCTTCATGCAGCGCATGATAGACCTGTTCTTCACGAAGGCTAATTTCATTCTTTATGGCTTCTACCTTACTTTGGTAGTGCTCACTGCGAAAACGCTGATTGAGCTGACGCTTGGTGGTTAGCCAAAAGGTTTTGACATCTTCCGCTAATTGCTTGCCCATGCCAGCAGGCAGGTCAAGCGCAATCGGGGTACGCGCATCAACAAAATTATGCACATATACCCAGTCATTGGGTGTGGGTTTTTGTTTGGCGTGTGCTTGTAGCAGGCGAGTGATTAAGGTGCGTTTGCCCAGTCCGTTTTCACCTGCAGCAAAGATATGATAACCATTGGCATTGATATCAAGCGCAGTGGCAATCGCTTTACAGGCGCGCTCTTGCCCAAAGCCAATTTCAAGCGTTTTGGTATGGTGGCTATCTTTTGGCAAGGTCGCTGGGTCGGTATAACGGCGCAAGTGCGAAATTGCAACAGGCTGTAAATTGTTAGATTTGATGGTATCGGTAATGATAGCGGCGGATTTTGAAGTCACAGGGGTAGTACGAACAGATTTTGCAAGGGTATTTTTCATAAAACAAGTTTCATCAACGCATTAAAAAGCGGTAGTGGAAAAGATAAACAATGACAGTGACAGTGACAGTGACAGTTAGAGTGACAGTGCTTAGGGTCTAAGGTTTGAAGTCTGAAATCTAAGGTTTAGGGTCACTTATAGTTAACAGATAGGTTTTGGTAAGTGGTAATAAAGTATCAGTATGATGTGGTTTTTTGTTGATAAAATCAATGGCTATTTTTTCGCGAATCGTTGCCTTAAGGTTTCAGCCGCAGTAATATAAAAGTTGATGGGCAAGTATTTGCTAAGATAACATATTGACGCTTAACACAATCGTTTGAGACAACAACATGGCTAAAACAGAAAACGGATTTATTTTAGCGCTGGATCAGGGCACTACCTCAAGCCGCAGTATCATCTTTGATAACCAATTAACACCCATCGCCATCGCCCAAAAGCCGCTGGGTATCATCACCCCAAAAGCCGGGTTTATCGAGCAAAATGCCAATGACATCTGGCAAACCCAAATTAGTACTGCCCAAGAAGTGATTGCCAAAGCAGGATTATTGGCGACAGATATTTCAGCCATCGGTATCACCAACCAACGTGAGACCACCATAATTTGGCATAAAAAGACGGGTAAGCCTGTCGCACCCGCCATTGTCTGGCAAGATAGACGTACCCATCAGTGGTGCAGAGATTGGCGTGATAAAGGCTTTGATGCCAAAATCCAGCAAATTACCGGATTACGTATAGATCCGTATTTTAGTGCCAGCAAAATCGTATGGCTGTTAAACCAAAACCCTAAGCTCCGCCAGCAAGCGCTAGCAGGTGAGTTGGCTTTTGGTACTGTGGATAGTTGGCTACTGTTTAACATGACAGGCGAGCATAGCATTGATATCACCAATGCCTCACGTACCATGCTGATGTCTTTGCAAACAGGTGATTGGTCTGATGAATTATTGGAATTGTTTGATATTCCCAAAACCATGTTACCTACCATCAAGCCATCGGATGGCGATTTTGGGGTCACCAAACAAGGGATGTTTGGCAAACAAATCCCAGTCACGGCAGTGCTAGGCGATCAGCAAGCGGCATTGTATGGGCAGGGCTGTAACCGAGCAGGGATGGCAAAATCCACCTATGGCACCGGCTGTTTTTTATTAATGAATACCGGCGATAAGCCCTGTGTCAGTCATCAGCAATTACTCACCACTGTCGCTTGGCAAACCACAGAGGCGAATCACACTCGTCAACCTAACCGGCATGAACCTTCAGGTAAATTGCCCAACTTGCTAAAACCTTTACAAAATTTACAACGAAATAAAAAAACAAGCGTCACGCAAACACAATATGCGCTTGAAGGCAGTGTGTTTATGGCAGGTGCCATCGTGCAGTGGTTACGCGATAATTTAGGTATGATAGCGCGCAGTGAGGACATTGAAACCTTGGCAGCAAAAGTACCGGATAGCCAAGGGGTGACCCTGATTCCTGCCTTTACCGGGCTTGGCGCACCTTACTGGCGAGCAGATGCCACAGCAAGACTTATCGGGCTGACACGCGGTACTACCAAAGCGCATATCGCTAGAGCCGCCTTAGAAGCAATTGCGCTGCAAGCTTATGATGTGTTAATCGCCATGCAAAAAGATAGCCCTGTGCCGCTGCACGAACTGCGCGTGGATGGGGGCGCTGCCAATAACAATATCCTAATGCAATTTCAAGCCGATATACTCAATGTCCCTGTGCTGCGACCAACGACCACTGAGAGTACCGCAAAAGGGGTGGCACTATTGGCAGGGCAAGCGGTGGGACTATATGATGACACTAGCATTGGTGAAAGTTGGCAGTTAGACCGTATCTTTGAGCCTAAGATGGCATTGTCTGAGCGCCAAGCCATCGTGGAGCGTTGGCAGTTTTATATCAATCAACTATTAAACGAACAAAATTAAAGCAAGAAAATCATTAATATAGCTCTAAAAAACTAAAAATAATTTAAAAACAAATAGTTAACTATATGAAAAATTTTTTAAAGACTCGACACGAGAGTGATTTTCGTTAGCAATTAAGGTGATTAAGTAAAAAAAAGCACTTTATGCACCCAATTTTTAAACCCTGCTTAAAAATATCAGCAAATTTTGGCTAAAAATAGTGATTTTTTGTGTAGAAATTGAATAAAAAAATGTATAATGCTCCAAAATTCGACACTGTGTTGACAGTGATGAAAGTTACTATGATAAAAGTTACTATGATAAAAGTTACGAAGATGAAAGTCAGGAAATTTTTTGGACAATGTTGCTACAAGCAAGCAGGGATAACTGGTAACTAAACATTAAGGATATGACAGTGGACAATCAATTTGTTATCGCTACGGCAAATTTACTTAACTTTGCACTGCCCAATCGGGTTTTTTACCGAAACCAAGATGCGTATACGCCACAGCAATATCAACAAAAGATTAATGCACTTGCCCCCATTTTTCGGCAATTGCAAGCTGACATCATTGGTTGCCAAGAAATTTGGGATGAGCAAGCACTCATTGACTTATGTCGTGCGGCCGGTCTCAATGACTATCATGTCACTGTACCATTAGCCAGTAATCAGCCAGATAGTCCATTAACCCAAGGACAAGGCGCAATTGGCACCCCGAGCGTAGGCTTGATATCACGTTTTGAGATTATTAACACCCAATTGCTCACGCAGATGCCTGCGATTGCGTTGTTGGACGTTCCTGATGTTGGGCTTTATCAACAATTTAACCGTCCCCCGCTGATTGCCGACATCAGATTGCCAAATGGCATGGTGGTCACCGTGATTGTGG
This sequence comes from Moraxella sp. CTOTU47616, assembly GCF_032017465.1. Lineage (NCBI taxonomy): Bacteria > Pseudomonadati > Pseudomonadota > Gammaproteobacteria > Moraxellales > Moraxellaceae > Moraxella > Moraxella sp. CTOTU47616. The sequence continues at coordinate 347,790 of NZ_DALZPU010000001.1, read as the reverse complement.
CGCATCTAAAAAGTAAACGCCCTGAGTTTTTAGAAAACGCGCAAGGCGAGCCGTTAGAAGATCGCAATGATCCGCTAATTCGAGTCCGCGCCAAGCTGCGCAGTCTTTGTATGCGGGCAGCGGAAGCGGCAGGCATTCGCCAAGTGGTCATCGAAAAACTGTCACACAACAACCATCCGCTGATTTTGTTAGGGGATATGAATGATGTGATGCAAAGTGTCACTTGTCAGCTTTTAAGCGAATCGGGCGAAGTATTTTATGATAAGTCGATGCGGGATATCGTGCTGTATGATGCCTCTACGATACAAAGCCGTATGCACTGGCTTAAAGATGTGGCGTACACCCATATCCACCAAGGTATGCCAGAAGTGCTTGACCAAATTTTGGTATCTGAACAATTTTTAGCTGATAGTAAATTTAACATCGGTGAAGTATTACAAGTTGATTATTTTAACGATCATCTCAAATTTATTGTAGAACAACGCCCAACCGATCATGGATTGGTACGGGCACAAATTAAACTTTATTCATAATCAGTCGATAGAGAGGAAATATGTCAAGCGCTTATGATGAAAAAATTGAGGATGTGTTGGTGGACTCTGAGCTCGCTCGCCGCTTAGTCCCTAACAAATTCAAGTTCACTAGCCAGCAAGGTCGTTTGCGTCGCCAAAAATTATTAGCCGCTGCCAAAGAGTTGAGCGCGACTCGACCTGTCAGTGAGATTAGTTTGGCTGATGTATGTGAACGAGCGGACATTCCCAGAGCCTCAGCCTATCACTTCTTTCCAAACGTTGAAGCGATTTTTTTGGCATTACGTTTTTTAAATGCGATAGAAATCTTTAACAAGCTTGAAAAAGTCGATGCCAAACAATTTAGTCGCTGGCAGGCTTATATCACCACAGTCATTGAGACAGGCGTTGATATTATTCAATCCGATTTAACGGTTGCCCGTTTGATTTATGAGACCAATACCCCAGATTTTGAGGGCAATGCGTTTGGTAGTGAAATCGAAAAAAGCCTCGCCCAAATGGTGTATGATAAGCTGTCTGAGCATTATAAAATGCCGGCTTTAGAAACCATTCATCAGCAATTGTTAGTCGCATACGGTATCATTAATGGTATTTTTATTTTAGCTTATCGCTCAGAAAAAGAAATTACCGATACCTATCGTCAAGAAGCGATTACAGCGGTGATTGCTTATCTACGTTGTTATTTACCTGAAAATTTGCCAAAAAACGGCTAATTTTATAACCTACTAGGGTTTTAAGCGATAGGCAATACAAGAGGTAATAAAAAACCCATCAGCGAGATGGGTTTTTTTACTTAAACAGAAAATCTACGACTTGATTTTATTTTGAGTATTTTGTGCGGTATTGGTTACTGCGTCACCTGTTTTTGATACGTCTTTACCAAAACCTTTGACTGTATTACAACCTGTGACAGCAAACATAACAGCGATTGATGCAGCGATTAATTTTTTCATTTTAAATTTCCTCAGATATATCCATTATTTTTTAACAGTTTTTAGCTACCAGATTAAATCATGCGACTTTATTGACTTATAAAAGTTAAAATAAAGTAAAACATGCTTGGTAGAGTCATGGTAATGCAGTTTAGTCTAACGTCGCTATAGCGTTAATGTAACCAAAACTATCAAGTTGTAAAAAAAACTTAAATTTACGCAATAAGTATAGGTTTTTTGTAAATTAATCTTCGCATTTAGCGCTTTTTTATTTCAATCTGTTTTATTTTAATCTAATTAGGGATGTCGATATGATTCACGTAGTATTAGTTGAACCCAAGATGCCAAGCAATACAGGCAATGTTATTCGGTTATGCGCCAATACGGGCGCAACACTACATTTGGTTGAGCCACTAGGGTTTGAACTAGAAGATAAAAAATTACGCCGAGCAGGGCTCGATTATCATGAATGGGCAAATGTCAAAGTACATGCCAATTGGCAGGATGCACAGGACAGCCTAAGTCAAAGTGGCGTACAAAGAATCGTTGCCTTGACCACCAAGCTTAGCAAACCTCTATATGATGAAGATTTTGCGCAACTGGCAAATATCGCTTTGGTATTTGGGTCAGAGACGGCCGGGTTACCCGAGCCAATTCGCGCGGCAATTGGGCAAGACAACTGGTTGCGTTTGCCTATGTTGCCGACCTCTCGCAGTTTGAATTTGTCTAACAGCGTGGCAATTACATTATTTGAAATTTGGCGTCAGCAGGGATTTGGCGGTGATAACGGTCACAGTATCGGTTATGACAATCTCGTCCCTTATGACCCAAAATAATCTCAAAATTTATAAGCAATTTGCAGGTTTTGGCAACCCTGCAATGCGGTTGACATGACGCGCCACCAGACCCGTGTTAAACATGGCTTGCAATTTGGCATTATCAACCGCCAATGAAGGCAATTGCTTGGATAAAAACTTGATTAAAGGACGGGTCGTCGGTGGATGGCTGTATAAATCATAATATTGACGCACTGCGTCTATGATTTGATAGTGCTCAGGGGTTAACGTGACATCCAGCGTGTTTGCCAATTGTTGCGCGATATTTGGTGTCCAGGTTTGATGAGCTATCAAATGACCGTCTAGGTCAAGGTCGGGAAGTTGGGTCATAGTATTTATAAGTCAAAAGTGGTATCAAAATGAGGCGCTGTGGTTGGCTGTAGCGATACTTGAGCACACCAATCAAAGTCTGCTGATAGCTTCGCTTGCCATGCTTTTAATCTATCAAAATCCGCTAGCGCCAGCCAAGCAGGCGGCATATCATACATATCAAGGGATGCCAGCATATGGGCAAGCTTGCCCATAGGCTCATCAAGTAGTAAGTTTAGCATGCCATCACCGATAGTCAGCTGAATTTGGTGGTCAAACGCCGCCAGCGCAAACGCCATTGATAAGGCTTCATGACAAAGCAAAAACGTGTCAGCGTAAATATTAATGACAATTTTCATAGTAAACCGCTATCGCTAAACCTATCCCAATTAAAATTGATAAACCGTTTTTGCCCTGTGTAGATGCATGGCTAATTCACCCAAACCGACTAATTCAAAGCCATCTGCCAAATTGTCACCTTGTAGCTGATGCCTAGTCGCATTGTCAGCATCTGTCACCCCGCGAGCCAAAGCGGCACTCACACACACTTGAATGGTTAAATCATGACTTATAGCAAAGTGTTGCCAATTTTTTGCCATATTTTCGATATCATCGGGCAGCCAAATTAATCGGTTGGCCAACATCACCGCATCACTATATAAGAAAATTTTAAAATCGGTACTAGTCAACGAGTTTTGCTCATCGGTTGTTTTACTATCGTTTGCACATAGCGATTGGGCGCATTCAAGCGCTTGTTTGGTGAGCGGATGACTAGGCGCATGTGTCATCAGTATCACAATCGGTGTATCCAACGTCGAAGTATTTGGCATGGTGGTATTATTCGATGTAGTTATCAAATCAGTCATTTAACCATCTATAAGGCATTAATAAGGCATTAATCTATAAAGCTGCATTCTGCTCGCTATTTTAGCAAAATCGACCCCTATTTGCGATGCAATTGTCATCAAACTGTTATCAAATTGACATGAGGTTGTCAATGGCGGCTTATAAGCTTAACCCATACAAAGGATTGATTTAATTTACCGAAACGGCTTTTGTAGTCAAACAAAGCAGTCGGTTGTAATGGTTGATAACATGCTATGAGTGACAATACTGTAAACACTAATTTGTACCAGGCTTCGTCTGACACTCAGACGACGTCAGCCAATCACCAGAGTCCCTCAACTCAAGTTGCAGGCACGCCTTTTCATGACAATAGGCCATCATTGCATATCGCTTTGGTGACTGAAACGTGGTTGCCTGATATCAATGGGGTAGCCTCAAGCGTTTATCAAATCATGCGCGAACTCAAATCGATGGGGCATCGCATCACGTTGATTCGCCCCAAGCAAAGCGATGAAGTCGAACAACATACCCTAACGACAGGGCTTAATACTGCGGCTGTTACCACTGATTTGCAAGTGCCAAGTTTGCCCATTCCTTATTACCCGCATCTGCGCATGGGGCTACCTTGTTACCGATTTTTAACGAAGCAGCTGCGCAAGCTTCGTCCTGATATTGTACATATCGTGACGGAAGGTCCTTTGGGGCTTGCGGCGTTGATTGCTGGCAAACAGCAAAGCATTAAAGTCTCTTCAGGTTATCACACCGCGTTTCATGATTTTAGCCGATATTTTGGCTGGAAAGTTGTCTCATTGCCTTTGCTTGCGTATATGAAGCGTTTTCACAACCATTGCAATGCCACCTGTATTCCAAGCCAGACCACCCAACATCAGCTCGCTGAATTTGGTTTCAAGCATTTGTACCAAGTCGGTCGTGGCGTTGATACAGCGCGCTATGCACCGAGCAAACGTAGCCAAGCATTACGGCAAAGTTGGGGCGTGGGCGAGGGCACCACAGTGTTAATGTGTGTGAGCCGTGTTTCCCCTGAAAAAGGTATGGATACCGTCATTAAAAGCTTCAAAGCGCTACAATTACAGCAGCTGCATCGTCATGTCAAATTAGTGATTGTCGGTGATGGACCATATAAAGAAGCGCTCGTTAAACGGCATGCCAATGATACAAGCATTATTTTTGCAGGCTTTAAAACAGGCGAGGCGCTGGCAAGTTATTATGCCAGTGCCGATGCTTTTGTGTTTGCTAGTCAAGTGGAAACTTTCGGTAATGTCGTCACCGAAGCGATGGCATCGGGGTTACCAATTTTTGCCTATCATGATGCGGCTGCGGCGCTGTTGGTGGATGATAGTTGTGGTAAAACTGTACCGCTTGGGCAAGAACAACGCTTTGTAGCGATGATTAGTGAATTGCCCAAACAACAACAGCTTGATCAGATGCGACTAGCTGCAAGGCACAAGGTGGCTGCTTTTTCTTGGCAAAAACCTGCCCAAGAAATGTTGACCATGTTTTATGAAGTGCTATCAATTCAGACCAATACCCTAACCGCTAGCCCAGTGACACCCACCATTTTGCCTTCTCAATCAATAGCTCAACATCCGCTCGCGGATTTGACAATCGCCCCCACACCTCAGCCAGTTCCGCCGATTGTCGGGGCAAAAAACCACCCACGATATAGTCATTCTCCCCAAAATAGTCACTCAACCCAAAATAGTCACCCAACCCCAAGACCCGCTGAATCTGCCGCGTTTTTCTCCAAAACGTGAGGTTCAAATAGGCAAAAAAAGGATGGCGCCATGAATCACCCCATCAATCAATCCATGAATCAACCCATAAAACAATCCAAACTGTCACTTGCCAATTCAGAACTCACCTGTACCTCTGTTAGCCCTGTCGAAAACTTACCCAATTTAATGCGCAATTATTATCAATTTTTGCACAGTAAACCTAAACTATATCATTTGCAAAAGCGCGTGCTGCAATGGGATACTCGCTTATGTTTACGGGTAAATTTGCTGTCGCAATTGAAGTTTTTTGCGCAGTTCTTCAAAACCATCAGCCGCTTAGGCGATGGTTGGTTTTGGGCGCTATCGACGGTAGTGATGTTAGTAGCGTTATTCTCACAAGGACTGGTCGCTAGTATCGTTGCTATGAAAGTGTGTGCGGTGTTACTCAGCAGTTTTTGCGGTTATTTGCTGTATAAGTATTTAAAAGTACACACAGTGCGTCCACGCCCTTACCAAGTACACCAGACCATTACTTTAGGCGAACGGCCTTTGGATGTATTTAGTTTTCCATCAGGGCATACGCTGCAAGCAGTATTGTTTACTACCATGATAGGTCATCAAGTGCCGATGATGTTATGGGTATTGCTACCATTTACAATGCTGGTGGCATTATCGCGCTTGGTGTTGGGGTTACATTATCCCACCGATGTGTTGGTGGGGGCAGGCATTGGCGCAACATTTGCGACCCTCGGTAGCAAAGTAAGTGATTACTTGGTTGCGTAAAGGATGTCGCCAAATAGTGATATCGCTAACTATTAAGGCAAATGAAAGCCAAACTGTGCACACATCGTTAACCAATCTGTATCCACAGGTGCCGTGATATCAACACGGCGATTGTCGGTCAGTCTATGAAAAGCCAAGGTATGCGCATGTAACATCAATCGATGCACGCCGATATGTTGACGGATGGCGCGATTTTGGTGATGATCGCCATAGCTGGTATCACCAATAATCGGATGAAATACATGCTTCATGTGGCGACGTAGTTGGTGTTTTCGTCCGGTAATGGGCGTCAATCTAGCCAGACTAAAGCGTGAAGTGGGATAGCGTGCGCGCGCTTGAAACGGCTGCTCAGTTGTTGCCAAGCATTGCCAATGCGTTTGCGCAGGTTGCAGTAAGGTTAATTCAGCAGGGCTGCTAAGGACTTCATCAAACATGTCTGTCGAACTAAGCTTTCTTTGTTGCAGCGCCCGCAAACTTGGTTTATCGCCAATTTTATCCAAAATTTGTGTGAGTGGGTAATCAATCAGCCCAGATGTCTGCGCGTTAACTTTCAAATATCCGCGCACGATGGCTAAGTAAGATTTTTGCACTTGCCTGTTTTCAAATTGCTCACACAGTTGCCGCGCTGATTCGCTTGATAAAGCAAACAGTAACACCCCTGACGTCGGTCGGTCTAAGCGATGAATCGGATAAACATATTGACCCAATTGATCGCGTAGGGTCTGCATCACAAACTCGGTTTCATGACGGTCAAGCCAGCTTCGATGAACGAGCATACCCGCAGGCTTATTGACAGCCACACAATGTTCATCTTGATATAAAATTTCTAACATAGGGTTTTCTCAAAAGCCACAGACATAAAAAAGGTCAGAATCTTATCTGACCTTTTCACCACGTTAACCATTATTCATGTTCGTTGTGCATCGGTGGGTGACGCTTAAAACCACCGGTTTTAAATGCCAAGTAAATTATACCGATTACTGCCCAGCCTAAGCCCATTTTGATGGCGATAGGCTCACTTTCTTTCCACATCAGCGCAACACTGATAAAGCCAAGCAGCGGCACAATCAAATACATCAACAAATCATAGGCACTGTGGTAGCGTTTTTCACGGATGATGTAGGTCGCAATCACGGATAAATTAACAAAACTAAACGCCGTCAATGCCCCAAAACTAATCAAATGCGCGATGACATCAAACTCAATAAAACCCGCGGTTAACGCAATCACACCCGCGATATAGATATTGTAGGTTGGGGTCAAGTATTTTGGATGAATATGACCAAAAATACGTTTATTAATGACCCCATCACGCCCCATCACATACATCAAACGAGAGACACCCGCATGTGCAGAAATACCTGACGCCATCACCGTGACAATTGCAAAGCCCAATACGGCGGCTTGAAACGCAGAACCACCCACCAACATTAAAATATCTGGCTGGGTAGCAGCCACATCTGGGAAATATTTGTCAGGAGTTTGTGGGAAATAAATCTGCATAAAGTAAGTGCTAATGATAAACACAATACCTGCAATCAATGCGGTCAAGAAAATTGCTTTTGGTAGGGTTTTTTGCACATCTTTGGTTTCTTCTGCCAATGAGCTTAGTGAGTCAAAGCCTGTGAAAGAGAAACATAAAATGGTTGCACCACTGATGAGTGCCGTCATGTTAGCAATATCACTCCAAAACGGCTTTAAGCTCCATAATTGGTAAGCTGCAGCATTGATAGTGCCGTCCGCATTGGTGCCCGCCATCAATTTGCTATACACCAACCACGTAAATACACCGATAATCAATAGCTGAATAAACACAATCCAACTATTAAAATAAGCCACGACTTTGGAGCCATGCACGTTAATCCAGGTCATAAATCCCGTCAGAATAAATACCCAAATCCATTTGTTGACATCAGGGAACAGCGCTTCAAGATAAATCACCGCTAGGATAATATTCACCAAAGGTGACAATAAATAATCCAACCAAGAAGACCAACCCACCATAAACCCGACATTGGGATGAATCGATTTTTGCGCATAGGTATATGCCGAACCTGCTGAAGGATAACGACGAATCATGCTACCGTAACTTAGCGAGGTAAGCAAAATAGCAATCAATGCAATAATATAAGATGTTGGAACGTGCTGATGACTGGCTTCAGAAACCAAGCCAAAGGTATCAAATACGGTCATGGGCTGAATATACGCCAAACCAATAATGATAATGTGCCAAAGGGCTAAATGACGTTGCAATTTAGCGGGCGAATTAGTCGCAGTGGGGGTATTGTTCAAAGCTACCTTTCTCCTATACCCAGTGGTGTTAAAAACAGTCAGCTGTCAAAAGACAAATGGGCGCTGTTTTTAGCCAGTTGAGAGTAGATTAATGCAGAGCATTTAATCCATGAAAAAAAAGAGCCTATTATAAACAAAATCTAAGAATAAACTATTAACAATTAAAAAATCCTGTTAAAAAAATCATGCATCGTTTGTTTTATGCATGATTTTATAAAATTTAACCTATAGTCAAAATAGCCGTACAATGGTTATTGGTCGCGATTGGCTTTTTCACGTTTTTTGAGTAACACCAACACTGCACCATTGCCACCTTGTGCCGCAGGCGCTGAGCAAAAAGCAAGCACTTCAGGAATCTGACGCAACCAACCATTCACGCAGGTTTTTAAGATACTATCAATGCCTTTGCCATGAATGATTTTCACGCAATTTTCATTGTTTTTTTGAGCTTGCAAAATCAACTGACTCATGGCTTCACGCGACTCTTCAATGGTGGCACCGTGTAAATCTACAGCATCATACCAGCGAATCTTGCCTTGTTTGAGGTCATTAAACACTTTGTTTTGTAGCGTTGCGGTTTTATAACTTAAATAAGCATCGCCAGAAACAGGATTAAGCAGCGCTTGCATATCAGACAATACATGCCCGCTATCATCGTCACCACCGACCGCCGCCGCGCGTTTGGCTAGCGTCGTCGCATCAAGCTTATTGCCAGCGTTGTTTTTATCCGCCAAGTTTTTATCTTTGATTGGCTGCACGCCTGACATGGCTTGCATAAATAGCAATTTATCATCATCAAGATGTTCGCTATTATATTTTTTAACTTGTTTGGCGACTTGTTGCTTGCTCAATAAACCCACGGTTTCAGTCGGTTTGCCGTTTTCATCGGTCTCTTTGGTTTGGCTGCGACCTTTACCCAGTTCGGTTTTAAGCTGCTTTAACTGGTCTTGCATTTCTTTGGAAAATAAATTTGCCATACAATAACTCTATAAATCGGTATAAAAAATAGGGCGTTTATCGATGAAACGCCCTAACATCAATTATTTAACTTGGCTATTTTACGCATTTTGTTGCGATTGTGCCAATAACTTTGCTAATGCCGCGCCTGCATCGCCTGTTTTCATAAACTGCTCACCAATCAAAAACGCATGGATGTCATGGCCCAGCATCAATTTTACATCCTCTGCCGAATGAATCCCGCTTTCTGTCACCAATAAGCTATCTTGTGGAAACAGTGTTTTTAGGCGTAGGGTAGTGTCCAAACTCACATCAAAGTTATGTAGATTGCGATTATTAACCCCATACACGTTTTGGCGATGGGCTGGCAAGCGTAACGCCCGTTCCACTTCTATCTCATCATGACACTCAATGAGTACACTCATGCCAAGTTTTAACGCCAATTCATGCAGCTCAGCGACTTGCGCATCCGATAAACACGCCATAATCAGCAAAATACAATCTGCCCCAAGCGCACGTGATTGCAAAATGTGATACGGCTCAATCATAAAATCTTTGCGTAGCACAGGTAGGCTTACCGCTTGGCGCACTTGCAATAAATACGCATCCGAGCCTTGGAAATAATCGGTATCCGTCAATACCGATAGGCAAGCGGCACCCGCTTGTTCATAGCCGACTGCAGTGGCGACAGCATCGAAATTAGGGGCGATGATGCCTTTGGATGGCGAGGCTTTTTTGACTTCCGCAATGACACGGATACCCGCTTTGCGCAAGCTAGCGGCAAAATCACGGATGTCATCGCGGTTCGTTGCGGCAATTTGCTCAAGGTCGTGCCAAGATTGTTGTTGTTTGGCTCTGACTAGTTCTTGACGTTTGGTGTCGACAATTTTTTGTAATACCGAGGGGACTGCTTGATGAGGCATGGTTTTTCCAATAATTTAATGAGAGGTGAATTGCTGAGTAAAGCTTGCTAATGCTGCCATTTTTTGCAAGGCTTTGCCACTGCTGATGATATCTTGTGCCATGGCTACGCCTTGTTTTATGGTATCTGCTTTACCTGCTACATAGATGGTCGCACCGGCGTTTAAGGCAATCATATCCGCTGCTTTTTTGGCGATGGGGGTTTTATTGGGATTGTTGTCGAGTGCTTCGCGGATGAGGGCTAGGCTTTGGCTTGGACTGTCAATGATTAAGCCTTTAAGCGTTTGCGATTCGATACCAACATCTTCAGGTTCGATATCATACACGCTGACTTTGCCGTCTTTAAGTTCAGCCACATGGGTATAAGTCGCCAGTGAGATTTCATCAAGGTTATCCACTGAGCCGACGACTAGCACATGCTCGGCGCCAAGGTTTTTGAACACATTGGCAAGCGGTTCGCACAGCGAAGGATTAAATACCCCAATCATGGCATTTTTGACGCCCGCTGGGTTGGTTAAAGGTCCCAAAATATTAAACACCGTGCGCGTTTTTAGGGTACGGCGAATGGGCATCGCATGTTTCATTGCCACATGGTGATTGGGCGCAAACAAAAAACCAATACCATGGGTTTTAATCGACTGGGTAATCTGCTCAGTATTTAACGCCAAATTAATACCCGCTTGCTGAAGCAAATCGGAACTGCCAGATTTGCCGGAAACGCCGCCATTACCATGCTTGGCGACATGGCAGCCGGCAACCGCTGCGACCATAGTAGCGGCGGTAGAGACATTAAATAAATTCGCGCCATCGCCCCCTGTACCCACAATATCGACGACATTGGGCACATCCGACAAATCCACTTTAATCGCAAGCTCCCGCATTACTTGGGCGGCGGCGGTGATTTCTTCAATGCTTTCACCTTTCATACGCAGCGCGGTGAGCAGCGCGCCCATCATGGCATCGGGGCATTGACCTTGCATGATGGCTAGCATGACGCCGCGCATTTCTGCATAGGTCAGGTCAATGGTATTGATGGCACGATCCAGCGCGGTGGTAAGTAGTAGTTGGGTTTGCTCTGGGGTTAATGGTTGGTTGTTTTCAATAGCCGTGGTAATGTCACCAAGATAAGGCGTTACAGTATGGGTCATGTCAGTCTCGTATGAGTTTTATGGCTTACACTTTATATATCATTGTACTAGTATACTATAACAAAGCCAGGTTTTAAAGCCAAGTTTTAAAGCCAAACTTTAACCCGCAAAACTCAATTACCCCAGTCTAAGGGTTAGCGTTTTGATAGTTTTAATAGTCTTCATAGTTAGCTAAAAAATTTTTCAAAATCGTATAGCCATGCTCACTCAAAATAGATTCTGGATGGAACTGCACCCCTTCAATCGGTAATGTTTGATGCCTAATGCCCATCACAGTAGTGGATGGCAGAGAATTATTTGGGTGAATATCATCACACCATGCGGTAACCTCTAGACAATCAGGCAAACTGTCTGCCTCAATCGCTAAAGAATGATAGCGAGTGGCGTTAAAAGGCGAGGGAAGCCCGGCAAATATCCCTTGATGGTGATGAAAAACTTGCGACACTCGCCCATGCATAATCGTTGGGCAACGAATGATATTGGCGCCAAATACTTGCCCAATCGCTTGATGACCCAAGCAAACGCCTAATATAGGAATAATGCCGGCACAGTCTTTGATAAAACTCAACGTATTGCCCGCATCGCTTGGCGTGCAAGGTCCGGGACCAATGACCAAATAATCAGGATTTAAACGAATGATGTCTTCACTGCTGCAAGCATCATTGCGCCAGACTTCAACGGGTTGTCCCAATTGCTCAAAATACTGCACCAAGTTGTAGGTAAAACTGTCGTAATTATCAATAAAAAGTAGCAATCCAGAAACCCTATGCTGTAATTGTTGGACAATGGTTATGCAATGAAAAAACTTCACCGTTATTTTAATCAAGCATTTTATCACAACCATTATACAAGTCACTGACAGCAAGTGAATGAAACCGAATAAATGAAGCCGAGTCGGAGAGAGCAATGTTAATGATTTTCACTAAAATAGTTAAACACGTATTTTATGCACCATAAAAGTGAATATTGATAATATTTTAATTAAAATGGTGCAAGTGTTACAGCCCCATAGCGATTTGAAGGTTATCTAGGCAGATAGTCACATCAGTAAACTTCATCAGTAAATCAACCCTCAAATAACTCATTGAATTTGATATAAAAATCTAATCTTTAGCATGATAATGCAAAAGTTGGCACATAACTTGAAGGTTTAACTTCAACAAGCACCACTTTGTTTATCTCTTGTCACAGCACCAAAAAGAGTATAAAGTGGCGTAACGTTTTTTTAATCATTTTTTGCGTAAAAGGAAACGAGCAATGTCGAATAAATTTTTAGATTTAATCAAATCTAGCGAAGCAAAGTGGGTAGATTTTCGTTTTACCGATACTAAAGGTAAAGAGCAACATGTGAGCTATCCAGCTGACAGCATGGACGAAGACATTTTTGAAGAAGGTAAAATGTTTGATGGTTCATCAATCGCTGGTTGGAAAGGCATTGAAGCGTCAGATATGATTTTGATGCCGGATTCCGATACCGCATTTGTCGATCCTTTCTTTCGTGAAACGACAGTTGTTGTGACCTGTGACGTTATCGAGCCATCAACCATGCAAGGTTATGACCGTGACCCACGCTCAATCGCGCGACGTGCTGAAGAATACCTAAAATCAACGGGTATCGGTGATACCGCATTCTTTGGTCCAGAGCCAGAATTTTTCGTATTTGATGATGTAAAATGGTCAATCGACATGTCAGGTGCCCGTCATACCATCTCAGCTGATGAAGCCGCTTGGTCAACCGATAAAGAAATGGAAGGCGGTAACTATGCGCACCGTCCACGCGTCAAAGGCGGTTACTTCCCAGTACCACCCGTTGATAGCTCACAAGATATGCGCGCTGATATGTGTGCTGCGGTAGAAGCGATTATGGGTGAAGGCCGTGTTGAAGTCCATCACCATGAAGTTGCCTCTTGCCAGCTAGAAATCGGTGTATCATTTAATACCCTAGTTCGTAAAGCGGACGAAGTACAACAGTTCAAATATGCGGTACACAACGTTGCACACGAATATGGTAAGACTGCGACCTTTATGCCAAAACCAATGGTTGGTGATAATGGTTCAGGTATGCACGTTCACTTGTCAATCCAAAAAGATGGCAAAAACACCTTTGCCGGTGATGAATACGCAGGGCTGTCAGAAACTGCTTTATACGCAATCGGTGGGATTATCAAACATGCTCGTGCATTAAATGCCATTACCAACCCATCAACCAACAGCTACAAACGCCTAGTACCGCATTACGAAGCGCCTATTAAACTGGCTTATTCAGCGCGTAACCGCTCAGCGTCAATTCGTATTCCATACGTGGCAAGCCCGAAAGGCAAGCGTATCGAAGCACGTTTCCCAGACCCAGCAGCCAACCCTTACCTTTGCTTTGCCGCATTGTTGATGGCAGCGCTTGATGGTATCCAAAACAAAATCCATCCAGGTGAAGCCGCAGACAAAAACTTGTACGACCTTCCACCAGAAGAAGAAGCATTGATCCCAACAGTTGCGGAGAACTTGGAAGTTGCGCTTAAAGCGTTAGAAGACGACCATGAATTCTTAACCAAAGGTGGCGTATTTACCAAAGAAATGCTTGACGCTTACATTGCCTTGAAAAAAGAAGAAGTAGAGCGTTACAACGTATCAGTTCATCCAATCGAATTTGATATGTACTACAGCTGCTAATAAGTTCGCTTTTCAAAAAACCCAACTTCACATTAAGTTGGGTTTTTTTATGTGAAATTTTTAGTTTAATAGGCAAAATTATTTAGGGATTGATTATCAAGCTTGCTAAAATATGCACAATAATGGGTTTTGAGGGGAAGGCTTAAATGATTTTGACAAAATATAGTACCAATAATAATAGCGATTTACGGTATAGCTTGATACTCACGGCTGTCGTGTTATTGTTGTCACAGTTAAGTCATGCTGAAGTGTACAAGACGACCACCTCAGAGGGTCAAGTGGTATATACTGATAATATTAATACCGCTTATCAATACAATAAAAACAGCAAGAGTATCAGCGTATTAGATAAATTACCCACCCAATCACAAGTATCATCGACGACCAATCAATCAACAACGACATCTAATAACTTGAACAATGAAGTTAATAACGCAGTGAGTACGGCTACTGACAATCGCTTGCCTGATAGTTTAGGTGATCGCTTAACTGGTCGCTTATCCACCCAATCCATCTCAGCAAGCCAGCAGGGCGATTATGTATTAAACATTGTATCGCCTGAAGCCGGGCAAACGCTGCGACGGGGTAGTCAACCAATTGAGATTAACGTTGCGTTGACGCCGAGTTTAAAAACAGGCGATAGAATCGTCTATCAACTCAATAACCAAACCTTAGCGACCATAAAAGACACTAGCTATACTATTGCAACTACCACGCTCGATCCTAACCCTTATACCATTACTATAAGTGTTGAAAACGTCTTAGGGGAAGTCGTCGCGCAAGACACTCGCGCTATTAATCTCATCAGTAATAATGTACTGTACCAAAAAAAACGTAAAGCGATTGCGCAAGCACAGAAGAAGAAAGCCAATCAACCTTGGTATAAAAAAATACTTTAATACTTTAAGCTATCGTTAAATTTGCTTATACCATAAGGCACTACCATAACCGATGCAGCTTTATCCAATCAAAGACCATAGCTGGGTGGCTATTGATATTCACCATAATTTGGGTGAACAGGCTACGCTATTAACCCATAAAGCAGCTTCAACCCATAAATCAGGGTCGATGTCTTGTCGTCAATTGCTAAAAAAGCTACAGCGAGCGCTCAATGTGACAGGCGAGTTAATGGATACAAACTTTCCTTATCATTTTATAACAGCTGACGGTTACACTTGGTATGTCAGTTTTAGCCATAGCCGCCAACATGCCGCAGTATTGATTTCGCCCTATACAAATATCGGCATTGATGTCGAAGATAGCGCAATTAGTCATCACGTTGCTTTACGCTTTTTTTCACCCCATGAATATCAATGGTTGAGTCAAAAGCCTGCAGTCAATCAAGCAGTTTTACGAAACCTGCTATGGCGACTTAAAGAATGTTCCATCAAAACCTATCAACATTCCGATAAGCAATTAATCAAAGAATTAAAACATGATGTGCTAGATGAATTGGGCGAAGAGGTTATCAATCAACTCATTGGCGTCGATGAGATAAATGCTAAAAATAAGCCCATACAATGTGTGCAAACCGACGCTAAAATAATTGGCAATTTTAGTAGCAAACCCTGTAGTTTTATTATCGTAAACCGTTAAATAAGGCTAAAAAATCGCTGTTTAAAAAAATAACCAATTCTTACGAAATTACTTTTTTTTGTAAAAAACCCATGCTATGATTGCTATAAGAACAATTTACTATGTAAGCGACATTGTAGAGAAATGTTTTAACAAACTATTACAAACGCTTAACTAGTACATTATTTAGCAGGCGTAGGTAGCGAGTAGCTAAACTTAACTAGGCTTAACTATACTTGGTTAAAAAACTACTTTAAAACCTACCATTAATAGTGTTAAAGGAAGTTATAATATGTCAGTTCGTGAACAAGGCATTGTAAAATGGTTTAATGATTCAAAAGGTTTTGGATTTATTCAACGTAACAGCGGTGAAGATATTTTTGTTCATTTCCGCGCGATTCAAGGTGACGGCTACCGTTCACTTCAAGATGGTCAAAAAGTTGAATTCATCGTGGTTGAAGGTCAAAAAGGTCTTCAAGCTGAAGAAGTTACCAAAGTCGAATAAGTTGAGCCAAAAAGGGGTTGAAGTGTTATTTTTGACCTTTTTGCAAACCAAGTTGATGTAATTAACTTGGTTTTTGTTGTTTCTCATAGCCAATGATTAATTGGTCAAAATAGGTTAAATCTCTGTGTTTCAAACTTTCTCACAATTACCCCTTCATCCAGCGCTCAAACAAGCGATTGACCAACTAGGCTATCAAACGCTGACCCCTATCCAAGCGCAGATATTGCCCAATACGCTCGCTGGGCAAGACGCCATTGGTCAGGCACAAACAGGTACAGGTAAGACAGCAACGTTTTTACTCACCATCATCAATGAATTGCTGAATAATCCTCTAAACCCTGAGGTTGATGGCGATCGTTTTTTGGGTGAAACCCGTGCGCTGGTGCTCGCGCCGACTCGAGAACTGGCTCAACAAATTTATCAAGATTGCCTTGAGCTCACCAAGTTTACCAAGCTGCATACTGTTTGTTTGCTCGGTGGCACAGACTATGACACGCAGTCAAAGCAGCTGCATCAAAAGTTTGTCGATATTATCATCGCCACCCCAGGTCGTCTGATTGATTTTTGCTTTCAGCACCATGTGTATCTCGATCGTCTTGAAATTTTGGTATTAGATGAAGCAGATAGAATGCTGGATATGGGGTTTATACCTGATATCAAACGCTTGATTCGTATGATGCCTGCCAATACGCATCGGCAAACCCTACTTTTTTCCGCTACCTTTAACCAAGATGTGATGAATTTAGCTTATCGCTGGTTATATCAACCGATTTTTGTAGAGATTGCGCCCGAACAAAAAACCAGTCAAACCATCGAGCAGCTATTTTTCACCTTGATGGAATCGGATAAACTGGCGGCGTTACAGCAAATTATTGAAAAAATTTCTCCTAAGAAAATCATTGTCTTTGCCAATCGTAAAGACCAAGTCAAACGCCTGTATGACAAACTTAATCGTCAATATAAAGTAGTGATACTTTCAGGGGATGTTATTCAAGCCAAACGCGAGAAGTATTTGGCACAATTTCGTCAAGGCGATGCCAATATTTTAGTGGCTACGGATGTCGCAGGGCGAGGTATTCATGTGGATGATGTGGCTTGTGTAGTCAATTATACCTTGCCAGACAGTCCTGATGATTACGTTCATCGTATCGGTCGCACGGGTAGAGCAGGCAATAAAGGCATGAGTATTAGCTTTATCAGTGAAAACGACGGATTTAACTTGCCGGCTATCGAACAATATTTGGATGAAACTATCAAAATGCAGCAATGGTCGAATGATACCCATTTTTTAGAGGATTAAATTTTTTAATTGATAAAACATCAAGGGCGCTATCAATCAATAGCGCCCTTTTTACGTTAAAACATAGTGAAAATAAATTTATAATCTAACGATATCGACTTTAGCAAGGCCGTTTGAAAGATTAGCAATTCTACTAAAAGCACCTTTTGACAAATCTAGGGTACGGCCATATTTGCCAAATCCCCCTGTGTCAGTCACGCGTACCACTACACTTTTGCCGTTGGCTTTGTTGGTAACTTTGAGCCGGCTACCTAATTTGTGCACATTGCTGGCGGCAGTCAGTGCATTTTGATTGAATTTCTCGCCAGATGCCGTGGTGCGACCATGATGCTTACCACCATACCATGAAACAACATCAGCATTGGCTTGCTGGGTGGCTAAAGTAGTAACAAACAAACTGGCAATGATATATTTCATCGGATGTTCCTTTTATCAATTAAAGCGGTCAATAATCTGACTGCTTAAAGGTATCAAGGGGCATTTCCCGTGATTTACATAGTAAAAACAAAGTAATATTGTTTAATATCACTTAAGCGGTGTGTATTCTAATTACAAAGTTATGTTATTACAAAGACTTTATTGTAAACAAAATCTTTAATATGGGATGTATTTTGCTAAACATATAAATTATGTAACTATATCAGCTAGTTTTTCTAACCTGTTGATTTTATGTAAAAATGCTATCTTGGATAGCTTATTAGCCATAAAAAATGCAAAAAAAGAGAATACAGTAATCTGCATTCTCTTTTTTATATATGGTGGAGATGGCGGGAGTTGAACCCGCGTCCGCCAGCACTACGCCCATGACTCTACATGTTTAGATTCTGTCTATGGCTTTAATGGTTGGCGAACCGACAGTCAGGATGCCAACCACGAGCCTCTTAAGTTTTGCTCAAATTGGCGAGACAACAATTTAAGCTATCCATCGTGCGTTCGCTTCAAGGAGAGCAACCAGACCAATGGCAATCTGTGCCGTCCCAAGCAGCCCTTAGGCTGCTAGAGCGTAAGTTTCGTCGTTTGCGACTAGTTTAAAATGTATATTTTATTTACGAGTGGACATACTCACTCGACATGCATCATTGAGTTTCATTACCAGCGTCGAAGCCAGAACATCCCCAAATGAACTGTGAATTATATAGGGTTAGTAGCTTAAAATACAAGGCTAAACGTCATAATAGTTAGATAAATTACTAAAAACACACATAGCAACTTAATATCGTCCGGATTATTGTCATGCATTTGACGTATTGAGCTGATAAGCTAAAGTGTTGAAGTAAGTAAAATTTTTTTGGTATATTTTAATCCATGAAACATTAGGCTGAGTCAATTGAATAAGCTAATCGGGTAATTAATGAATGGCAGGTAGCAAAAAAAATTCGCCAAGCATCAGACGGATGTCGCAAAATCAGCTCAAACGCCAGCGTGAATGGGTGTATTTGGCACATTTTTTAGCCATGCTGCATTTACATCCTGCCAAGACCATCTCAGGTACGGATGACGGTAATGAGCCTGATTTTACCTGTATTTTTTATTGTGACAAAGGTGAATATACCATTGGCATCGAATTGACCACTTTGCCAAGACTACGCGATAGACTCGGTAATGACAATTTAATGTTAAAACGTTGGTACTGGCAGTCGCTATTACAACTGTCCACCAAATTTACCCCGACGCAGTTTAATGGTGCGGGCGAGATAGTAGGTATCAAAGCCAATTGGGCCAATTGGGCCAATTGGGCTAATTGGGTCAATTGGCAAAAGATTGATAATCGTAATATTTCAAATATATCGCAGCAATTCATCGAGCCATCGAATGATTTGCCACATCCTACGCTCAGTAGTAAATTACAAAACGGTATTGCCAAAACCATGCGTTGGTTACCCAGTGCGTTTTTTACGGATATGGCAGATGAAAACGAAGATTTACCGATTGATTCCTACATCAATCAAAGTGATATTGATGCGGTGATGAGCAAAAAAGCGCATAAAGTTTCTGCCTATGGCAAAAAAAGGGCGTTGGATGAAGTGTGGTTATTGATTCATACCAATGAACAGCAAGAAAAGGGCTTATTAACTTTTGACACAAGTGAAGTATTGCATCACGGTAGTGAGTTTAATCGCGTGTTTTTAACCTTATATCCCACCACAACACTATTACAAATTGCTAAATAAAAAAGGCTGAATCTACATTTAGCCTTTTTTATGCTGAAAAATTTCATTTAATCATCGAGTTGTTCCATGACATCATCAGTAAAGTTGACGTTGGTATAGACTTCTTGTACATCGTCCAAATCTTCTAGCATATCAATCATTTTCATGATTTTTTTAGCGTCTTCGACATCAGTAACATCCGCCATGGTTGAAGGGGACATAGTCACTTCTGCATTGTCGGATTTTAAACCGGCTTTTTCTAAGGCATCCATCACGTCACCGAAGTTCTCTGGCTCAGTGACCACTGTGATACTATCACCGTTATTTTCAATATCGGTTGCCCCGGCTTCAAGCGCGACTTCCATGATGGTATCTTCTAGCGACACATCGTCAAAGGTAATTTCACCGCGTTTGCTAAACATATAGGCCACTGAGCCTGATGTACCCAAGTTGCCACCATTTTTGCTAAAAGCATGACGCACTTCGCCAACGGTACGGTTGAGGTTATCCGTCATGGTCTCGACAATCACCGCAACACCGCCCAAGCCATAGCCTTCATAGGTGATTTCTTGCATGTTGTCATTATCACCGCCGCCTGCACCACGTTCAATCGCCCGTTTTACAGTATCTTTGGTCATATTAACTGAGTTGGCTTTTTCCACCGCCGCACGCAAACGCGGGTTACTCGCTGGGTCTGGGTCGCCTTGTTTGGCAGCGGAGACCAGCTCACGAATGATTTTGGTAAAGATTTTACCTTTTGCCGCATCTTGTTTGGCTTTACGGTGTTTGATGTTTGCCCACTTGGAATGTCCGGCCATGAGTGTATCCTTTATCTAACTTAACCTATATAACTTGGTAATCTGATTTTCAAAATTTTGCGTGCGCTATTATAAACGAGCAACCCGGATTTTTGATAGGGGGTTGCGCCTATGTCATCGCAGGAAATGTTATTGAAAGTGAAAATCAAACCTAAGGGCGAGGCAAGTCGTCAGGTCGTGGCAATGTCGGCAAATCAATATAGGGGTGTATCAACTCACTTAAATCAATTTTTACCTTTAAATTGACCAAGTTCCAATACTGTCCAGAAATGGTTCGATCAAGCATCATGGTCAGTGGGGCAGGTTGAAAGCTTTGCCAGTATTTAAGCGACTCTTTCGCTTTGGCAATCGCTTGAAAATGGGTTTGGCTGGTGGCAAAGTCATAAGGCGCGTGTTTGGATAAATCAAACAACTGGGTAAAACCATACGGGGTCAAACCAATCTGCAACCAATCGTTATAAAAGTCTGTGGGCAGTGGTTCATCATTGTCTTTTTTGATGCCAATGCTGACCAAATCTTGCTCAAGCGCTGTCACATCACCGCTCAGGCAATGAATGGCAAAGCGTTTGAATAACGCAACTTCGTCATGGCTGTAAGATTTGATACCACCAAAATCGTAGGCAATGACCGAGCCATCAGGGCGAAACGCAAAGTTACCGGGATGGGGGTCACAATGCAGACGATACAGTTTGAACAATTGACCGGCACTAAAGTCAAATAAGCGAGTGGCGATTTTTTGCTTGATGTCATTGTCCCAAGTGGCAGCCACTTCGAGCTTTTCACCCAGTTCTTGTGATAAAGTTAAAATCCGTTTGGTCGAATGGCTATGAAAAACTTTGGGGATAATCAGCCCATCATCATCACTGTGGAAACTGCCAAAAATTGCCAAATTATGGGCTTCTTTGCTGTAGTCAAGCTCGTCATACAGGCTATCACGGATTTCTGCAAAAATTTTATCTTGCAAGGTTTTATCCATATTAAGCACGCCCGTTATCTTAAGCGCCAAGCGAACGTGTTTTAAGTCACTATCGATACTGGTATCAACATCGGGGTATTGCACTTTGACTACGACCGCTTCACCGGTTGGCAACACCGCTTTATGGACTTGACCGATAGAGGCTGCCGCAAAAGGTGATTGCTCAAACTGGGCAAACAACGCCTCAATCGGTTGCCCCAATTCTTTTTCCACCTGCTGTTTGATGACGGCAAACGGCATGGGCGGCGCGTCTTTTTGTAATTTCTCCAGCGCTTTTGAGACTTCAGGCGGAAACACATCTTTATACTGCGAGGCAATTTGACCGACTTTCATCACCGCGCCTTTCATCTCGCCCAAGGTGTCGGCGATTTGCAGCCCTACGGTTTGCAGCATTTCGCTACGGGCTGTGAGTTTATCTTCTTCAGAGCCTGCAAAAGACTTAATAGAATTTTTAGCTGCTTTCCCTGCGATACTGGCAGTCATACCGGCAAGTTTTAAAAAACGTTTTTTTGATGACATAGTGGTTGTCTTATAGCAGAATTTTTTAATTAATTTATCAGTGAAACTATCAGGTAGATTATCAAGTTTTAAGTATTGAGATTAGCAGAAAATGGCTATTTTTGCTATGTACCCTGCTGAAATTTAGCGAATTTTGTGCATAGCTAGGCATAAAAAAATTGGCACAAAAAAAGGCGCCACGATGACACCTTTTTTATCCAAACCGTTAAAAATTATTGTAAAAATAAGCGATAGCCTAAGTTATCGGTGAGGTTTTCGCACTCATAGCCAATGTCTTGCAGTTTGGCAAGTAATTGATCAGCGGTTTGCTCACCCATTTGAATGCCCGCCAAGATACGCCCTTCAGCCGCCCCATGATTGCGATAGTGGAATAAAGAAATATTAAACTGTGAGCCCAATTTTTCAAGGAAGTTGAGCAGCGCGCCAGGACGCTCGGGAAATTCGATGCGAAATAATTGCTCGTCTTTTAATCCCGCGTGTCCGCCGATTAAATAGCGAATATGGGTCTTGGCGACTTCATCATCGGTCAAGTCAATCGCGGCATCATCGGCTTCATTGAGTAACTGGTGGATTGCTTTGCGCTCTTTTTCCCCTTCTTTGAGGGCGATACCGACAAAAATATTGGCAGTGTGATGGGCGTAGTTGGGGTTGGTGTTGATACGGTAGTTAAATTCGGTGATGTTGCGACCTTTGAGTGAGCGGCAAAAATCCAAGAAGGCGCCTGTGCGCTCAGGAATGGTCACCCCAAAAATCGCTTCTTTTTTCTCACCAATTTCGGTACGTTCAGCGATATAGCGTAACCGGTCAAAATTCATGTTGGCACCACATAAAATCGCCACACAGTTTTTGCCCTGTAGGTTATGATCTTCGATGTATTTTTTCATACCCGCGACCGCAAGCGCGCCTGCAGGCTCGACGATGGTGCGGGTTTCATCATACACGTCTTTAATCGCCGCACACACTTCATCATTGCTACAAGTGACCACATCAGGCTCGACCACGGGACCTGAGTTATCGCTTTTTGGCATACGGCAGACGTCAAACGGTATTTCACCCAGCTGGGCGACTGCCACCCCATCGACGAACAACCCCACTTGGGGTAAGCGCTTGCGTTCATTGGTGGCTAAGGCGATTTTGAGACAGGCTGCTTCTTCTGGCTCGACCGCCACGACTTTAACATGTGGTGCGACTTCCCCCAAAAACGCCGCGACACCTGAAATTAAGCCACCGCCACCAACCGCAACAAACACATATTCCATTTTACGCCATTGTTGCACTAGTTCCATGGCAATGGTACCTTGACCTGCGATGACCAGTTCATCGTCATACGGCGGGATAAAGGTCAAGCCATCGGTTTGGGCGCGTTCAATCGCATAGCGGTTAGATTCATCAAAACTATCGCCATATAGCACCACATTACCGCCTAAGGACTTGACCGCACTGACTTTGATATCGGGGGTGGTGGTCGGCATCACGATAATGTTATTGAGTCCCAAGCGGCTAGCAGAGAAGGCGACGCCTTGCGCGTGGTTGCCGGCAGAGGCACAAATCACGCCTTTGGCTTTGTCTGCTTCGCTTAACTGGCTAATTCGATTGTAGGCACCCCGCAGCTTAAAAGAAAACACTGGCTGAAAATCTTCACGTTTAAAACGAATATCGTTGTTAAACCGTTCACTGAGTTTTTTGGCGGGTTCAAGCGGCGTTTGAATAGCAGCATCATACACGGTCGCTTGAAGGATAAGGCGTACCCAATCTGATAACATAATAATGACCTAAGTTTGAAAAATACGTTTGAAGATTTATTTTTACCCTCTGTGTGGTTTTATAACCAAAACAAAGCAAATCGTTAGAGAAGTAAAAAATAAGTGATTAGATTAGGACTTTAGGGTTTAGCTTGCAAGTGCTTTTACGGTAAAATAAGTTGGGTAATTGATAGCATTAAGTTTTCTATCTGTTTTTTTGATAAATTCCTAACAAGGCTGGGTCTATGAGTACGATGAATGCAAGCACGCAACAACAACAAAAACAAGCCGTGGCAGCAGACGCGTTAAAATATATCGAATCAGGCATGATTTTGGGCGTGGGGACGGGTAGTACCGTCAACTGCCTCATTGAATTATTGCCAAAAGTTAACCTAAAGGGCGCTGTGGCAAGCTCAAAGGTCACCGAAGATAAGCTTAAAGCCCTCGGTATTGAGGTGATGGATTTAAACTTCACGGGTGAGTTAGATTTGTATATTGATGGTGCCGATGAAGTAAACGAGCACTTACAGCTAGTCAAAGGCGGTGGCGGCGCTTTAACCCGTGAAAAAATTGTTGCCGCTGCTTCTAAGCAGTTTATTTGCATGGTTGATGAAAGCAAATGGGTGCAGCAATTAGGCGTTGGCTTTCCACTACCGATTGAAGTATTGCCGCAAGCGCGCTCATATGTAGCGCGCGAGTTAGTACAGCTTGGCGGTGAGCCAGTCTACCGTGAAGGATTTGTCACCGATTATGGCAATTTGATTTTGGATGTTTATGGCTTAGATATCGGCTTGGACATTGAGAAGGTAGCAGCGTTTGAAGCAAAGTTAAACAATATCGTTGGGGTGGTGTGTAATGGGTTATTTAGCGCACAGCGCGCTGATATCTTGCTGATGGCAACGGCAGATGGCGTAAAAAAATTGACAGCCAACTAAGTTACTAGCAAGTTAATGGTTATCAGTAATGTTGTCACACAACAAAAAAGACCAAGTCACGATGACTGGTCTTTTTTAGTTCATAACCGATTTAGTTTATAACTGATAATGGCAAGCTTGATGGCAAGCTCATTAGTGCATGTATTGACCGCCATTTACGTTGATGGTCTCACCTGTGATATAAGCAGCGCCATCGCTGACCAAATACACCACGGCAGCGGCAATCTCTTCCGGTTGGGCGATACGACCCATTGGGATGCCTGCTTTGATGCTTTCCATCACTTTTTCCGGCACCGCCATCACCATTTTAGTACCCGTATAACCCGGTGCAACCACGTTAACGGTCACCCCAGATTTAGCGCCTTCTTGTGCCAACGCTTTACTAAAGCCGATGATACCCGCCTTGGTGGCTGAGTAGTTGGTTTGACCAAACTGACCTTTTAAGCCATTAATTGAGCTGATACTCACAATACGCCCAGATTTTTGCTCAAGCATTTTATTAAAAACCGGTTGGGTGACCGTGAATAGTGATTTTAAGTTGGTATCAATCACCTCTGACCATTGCTCATAAGTCATTTTTTTGAAAGTCGTATCACGGGTGATACCTGCATTATTTACCAACACATCAATGTGACCTGCTTTCTCAATTGCATCAAGAATGGCTTTGGTGGCGGCTTCATGGTCAGTGAGATTGGTTTCAACAAAGGTGAAATCGCTGGCATTCATGCCTTCTTCTGTTAACCAAGCTTCGCCGCGGTTGACAGTGCTATCCGCTTTATGGGTGTAGGTTGCAATGATGTGATAGCCAGCTTGGATTAGCGCATGACAAATAGCCGTGCCAATACCACCTAGCGCACCTGTTACGAGGGCAATTTTTTTATTTGCAGTTGGGTTGTCCGTTGTCATCACAGTACGCTCCTTGTTGGTTGTGATTGTTTGTTGTACTAAAAAATTCAATGATTTAAATAGTTTATAATATAAATGTGCTGGTTTTTTTACAATTGAACATGCGGCTAAAATATCACTCACACGCGATTGATATCAGGGTCAAAAAAAACTATAGACCGAATATTCACATAAAGTTATTGACTTTTACTTCCTTGTTTTTTTCATCATATATGAAAATTTGATAACTACCAATATTTTTTACGTTTTTATTCCTATGACAAACATTTTGCTACGCACAAACGAGTATTTATAGGTTTGAGTGCTAAAAAAATTTGCAACAATAGCGGTTTGTGCTAGGCTATAAGGAAAGCTTTAAGCAATGTAAAGTTGAGCAAAATACCCTGTATCAACTGCAGTTAATCAAGCCTAATTGCAAAATCTCCCGCTTGATGGTACAAACTTGGCTTAATTGTACAAACTTGATTGGACGAGATTGATTGTACAAGATTGAGTGTATGAACACGCAAGCGTGAATGCTTAGTACTTATATATACCACGATGAGATGAGTCTGTTTATTTAGTCTGTTTATTTATTTGCCATACGGAAATTAGAATGCCGCAACTCTTACCGACGATAGAACAAATCGCTGTATTACAGCAAGCGAGTAATTTTGGCTATCAGTATTGGCAGACTAAAACAAACGTTGCACAAAGCTTTTTAAAAAGCTATCCGCTTACCCAAACGCTCGATGTCCAACATATCAAAGATTTAATACGCGATTATACGCTGGATGAAGATTACCAATTGGCGGATGAAGCAAGCGTGATGCGGGGGCTGCGTCATCTACGCAATTTGTTGATGGTGCGCTGGATTTGGCAAGATGCATTAAATCTGATTAGCCTAGAGCAGCTGACATGGGAGCTATCAAAATTTGCTGATTATTGTCTCATCTTTGCCAAAGACTATGTGTATCAAGATTTAATCAGTCGCTATGGTGAGCCGTATTTTTTTGATGAAAAAAATAAACCACACAAGGATGATTTAGCCATCATCGCCATGGGTAAAATGGGGGCAGAAGAGCTCAACTTATCAAGCGATATCGATTTGATTTTTGTCCATCAGGGGCAAGGTGAGACGGCGGTTGACCCGTTAAAACAACCAGGGTCAAAAGCGGCTAAATCCATCGATAACAAGAAATTTTTTACCAAATGGGGTCAAGGCATCATCAATCTGCTTGATAAAAACACCCAAGATGGTTTTGTATTTCGCATTGATATGCGCCTTCGTCCTTGGGGGGATGGCAGTGATTTGGCAATTCATTTATCGGCACTGGAAAAATATTTTGCCCAACATGGACGGGCGTGGGAGCGATTTGCTTGGCTAAAAGCCAGAATCGTCAACCCTGTCACCTTTAGCGATAGCTTAAAAGCCCTTATCAAGCCGTTTGTATTTCGGTATTATGTCGATTATAGTGCCTTTGCCGCACTACGTGAGATGAAATCACTGATTCAAAACCAAGTCGAACAACGTCAAGATACCGACAATGTCAAGCTTGGGGCGGGTGGTATTCGTGATATTGAGTTTATCGTGCAGTCGTTTCAGTTGATTTATGGCGGGCGTGTCAGTGATATCAAAGTAAAAAACTGTCTACAAGCGATGAGCCAATTAGAAAAACATGGCTTTATCGATGCTGTGACTCATGAGCAATTGGCACAAGCCTATCGTTTTTTACGCAGATTAGAGCATGGTATCCAAGCCATCAATGATGAACAAACCCAGCGACTACCACAAGATGCCATGCAGCGACATCAGCTTGCCCAAGTATTGGGGTTTGCTGATTGGGCGGCTTTGTTAGCCAAACTCAATGAATACCGCCAAATGGTAAAAATACCTTTTGACGAGCTGGTCAGTGATCGCCAACAGTCTGATGAACAACTGCAAGTGGATCATCAGCACAATTTATCTGAGCTTGAGCAAAAATTAAGCGCTGACAATAAAGACAAATTAAACCAGTTTTGGCAAAGTAAGCTCATCGCAGGGCTTAGTGAAGAAGCCAAGACTCGCTTAAATGCTGCCTATCCGATTCTAATCAATGGGTTGTTACATTCTGATTTAAGCGAAGATGCAATCAACGTGGCGTTACCTAGAATGTTGACATTGCTAGAGGCGGTAAGTCGTCGGTCAATTTATTTGGTCATGTTTGCCGAAAACCCAACGGCAGCCGCCAAATTGATTCCCATGCTGGCAGCAAGCCCTTGGATTGCGAGCGAATTGGTCAGTTATCCTGTGCTGCTAGATTCATTTATCCGCGAAAAATACCGTCATTTACCTGATAAGGCAGAACTTAGTGACATCTTGCGTCAGCAGTTGTTACGGGTAGAGCCTAATGATGAAGAAGGGCTACTCAACGCCTTTCGTTTTTTCAAAAAAACCCAAGTATTGGCAGTGGCAGCGAGTGATGTGTTGGCGGATAGACCGTTGATGAAAGTCTCTGATTCACTCACCTTTATCGCTGAAGTGGTGCTCGAAAAAGCGTTACAACGGGTATTTGGTGAATTGGTAAAAAAACATGGCTATCCTGTCAATGCCCAAGGTGAGCCTGTGAGTGAAGCGCATAATGGCTTTGCGATTATCGGTTATGGTAAGCTTGGCGGGCTTGAGATGAGTTATAGCTCAGATCTTGATCTTGTGTTTATTCATGACATTGATGAAGAAGCGATGACGCTCGGTGAAAAACCCATCAGCGGTATGAAGTTTGCCGCACGCCTTGCCCAAAAACTGATGAATTATTTGACCACCCAAACGCGCGATGGCCGTGTCTATGAGATTGATATGCGCCTGCGTCCTTCGGGTCAAGCAGGTATGATGGTGGTATCTACCCATGCGTTTGAACTTTATCAAATGCACAAAGCTTGGGCGTGGGAACACCAAGCGTTGGTTCGCGCACGTGCCATTTGCGGGGATAACCGCGTGATGACGCGATTTGACCAAATTCGTAAAGAAGTATTGTGTCTGCCGCGTGATAAAGACAGTGTTCGTATCGAAGTATCCACCATGCGGCATAAGATGCAAGACCATTTGGGCAGCAAACCGCATACCAAGCAGCAAGGGTTATTTCATCTGAAACAAGATGCAGGCGGATTGGTTGATATTGAGTTTATTGCCCAGTTTGCTGTCTTGGCGTATGCCAATAGTTATCCTGCGTTGGCAGTTTGGAGTGACAATGTGCGTATCTTTGAAGCGCTTGCCAAAACAGGCATTATCGAAACTGAAATATGCCAACAGCTAACGCACGCTTATCTTCGCATCCGCAGTATGACGCATCGCTTGGCTTTGGCAGAGCAGCCGATACTGGTAGATGAAGCCCAGTGGCATGAACTACGTAATTTTGTTGATGCGCAATGGCATCGTTTAATCGGGCAGCGTCCAGAATAGATGTAACATCAATTTTTATTTCAAACATAAAACTTTTTATTTAAACAAAGCACTTTTTATTTCAAACAAAACACTAGGAGTAATCAATGGCAACAATTCCCAGCATGGCAGACCGTGATGGTTTTATCTGGATGGATGGCAACATGGTAGACTGGCGTGATGCCAAAATCCACGTATTAACCCATACACTCCACTACGGGATGGGCGTATTTGAGGGGGTTCGAGCCTACAAAACCCATGATGGACGCACGGCGATTTTTCGTCTAGAAGATCATACCCAGCGCCTGCTAAATTCAGCTAAAATTTTCCAGCTTGCTGTACCCTATTCGTATGAAGAAGTATTACAAGCACAAAAAGCCGTGGTACGTGAAAATAACCTTGAATCGGCATACCTTCGCCCATTGATTTGGGTCGGTTCTGAAAAATTGGGTATCGCTGCCAAAGATAATAGCATTCACACCATCGTTGCCGCTTGGGTTTGGGGCGCTTATCTGGGTGAAGAAGGCATGGCAAAAGGCATCCGGGTAAAAACCTCAAGTTTTACTCATCACCACCCAAACGTCACCATGTGTAAAGCCAAAGCCGTCAGCAACTACCCAGTATCTATCATGTCAAATCAAGAAGTTACCCGTCATGGCTATGATGAAGCGGTATTGATGGATACCCAAGGCTATGTTTGCCAAGGCTCAGGGGAAAACTTATTTTTGGTCAAAGACGGTGAGCTGCATACCCCAGATTTGTCAGGTGGGGCATTGGACGGCATTACCCGTCGCACGGTGATACAGTTTGCACAGGACTTGGGCATCAAAGTGCATGAGCGTAGAATTACCCGTGATGAATTTTATATTGCGGATGAAATCTTTATGACAGGTACTGCTGCCGAGATTACCCCAATTCGTGAATATGATGACCACGTCATTGGCTGCGGCGCGCGTGGTGAAATCACCGAAAAACTGCAAAGTCTATTTTTTGACGTGGTGCAAGGCAAAAATGATAAATACGCGCACTGGCTCAGCTACGTGGATGAATAATCGGTAAAATTGTAGACAAGTGAAAATAAGTAGATAAGTGAAAATAAAAGGATAGTTATGTTAAAATGACTATCCTTATTTTTTGAAAAATTATCGGTACTTTGGAAGTGACATGACAGCATCGAGTGCAACCACCCCGCTTAAGCAAATTATTTGTATCAAATGGGGCACCAAATATGGCGCAGATTACGTTAATAAACTCTATGGGATGGTAAGCCGTAATATCACCCCGCCGTTTCGTTTTGTCTGCTTTACCGACAATACCGATGGCATCCGTCCTGAAGTAGAATGTCAGGATTTGCCGCCCAGCGATATTGTGATGCCTACCAATACCCTTGGTAAATGGCCTAAGTCACGGCTTTGGAATGCAAAGCTTGGCAATGTCACAGGAACAGTATTATTTTTAGATCTTGATGTAGTCGTAGTGGGTAGCCTTGATGACTTTTTTAGTTTTGGTGATGACGATCAGACGGTGTTGTCTTATAACCCAAGTAACCCCTTAGAGAAGCTAGGTCAAACCTCGTGTTTTCGCTTTAAAGTCGGTAGTTTGGTTAGTTTGCTAGAAAAATTCCGTGCCGATCCACAAGGCGTGGCGGATAAATATCGCTTTGAGCAGCGTTTTGTCACTCGCAATGCCCCAGGTGGTGTTAAGCTTTTTCCCAAAGAGTGGGTGGTGCATTTTCGCCGCAAATGCCGCCAGCCATTTCCGCTAAATTATTTTATCCCGCCAAAACTGCCCCATGATGCACGCATTATTATTTTCCCTGGAGATTTGTATCCGCAAAATGCGATTGCAGGACAATACAACAAAAACTCTGCCGATAATGCCAAAGACCATTTGGCGCAATTATTCACCGCTGAAAAAATCAAAAAACCGATTTCGCATTTACGCCATTTTATTTTGCCGACTGATTGGGTGGCAACGCATTGGCGAGAATAGAGGATAAACTATGGCGAACTTAGACCAACCTATCAAAATTTTTATCGGCTGTGACCCTAATAACAGCGACCTTGAGCAGATGATGGTGCTAGATTATAGCTTGCACAAACATACCAGCGAGCCTGTCGAGATTATCTGGATGCAGTTAAGCCGTGACCCAAGCAGCGTATGGTATTCCAACCCGCAAACAGGCGAAGGCTGGCATACCGAAAAATGGGCGACCCCGTTTTCGGGCTTTCGTTGGGCAATCCCCGAATATTGTGGCTTTAGCGGACGGGCGATTTATATGGATGCCGATATGGTGATGTTGGACGATATCGCTAAATTGTGGCAGCACCCGATATCCGATGAGGCGATTCTTGCGGCTAAAGGCGATGGCGATTTGATGCGACTGTGCACCTGCGTATGGGATTGCCAAAAAGCCAAGGATTATCTTGAGCCTATAGTCCAGCTACAAGCCGATCCTGAGAGCCATAGCAAAATGATGGCAAAATTTAAAGCCAATCCGCAACTCATACAACTCTACCAAGACAGCTTTAATTGTGTGGATGGCGAAGATTTAGCGATTGAGGATATTCGGATTTTGCATTATTCGGACATGGGAACACAGTTTAGCCATAAATATTCCTTACCGCGCTTACAAGCCGAGGGCAAAACGCATTGGTTTGATGGGCAGATTTTGCCGCACCCTCGTCAAGATTTGGTTGAGCTTTTCGATACCTATTATCAAGAGGCAATACAAGCGGGCTATAGTATTGAAAACTATCGCACTACGCCGTTTGGCGAGTTTCCGAAAAAAAAGCATAAACGCTATAAGGGCAATGTCATTACTCGTACACCAAAGGTCTCAAGTTGGTTACAATCAATTTTTCAAAAATCTTAATTCTATATTTGGGTAAATAAGAGCGATATGACAATTTTAAGTTTAGCAGATGTAGAGCTTCACTCTTTTCATTGGGATAACTTTAACCCAGACATTCTCGCCAGTCACAAAAAGCTCATGGCATTTTATGGATTAAATGTACAGTACACTCAAGAAAATATTCCCCATGGTGAATGGCTTACCCGAGTGGTTAGTCAATCGACGAAAAAAGTTATCGGTATTATTGAGCCTGATGTGATACCCTTAACACCTGATATAGTGTTACAAACTGCACAATATGTCTATGAGTATGATACCTTTGTGGGTTGTGCGCAAGTGTCGAACCACAAGCACCCAGCCAGCCACATATTTGCTTCACCCGCGTTCTTTTTTATCACGCCTCCCTGCTATGCGAAGCTTGGAAAACCGTCATTTATGCCGACCCATCGAGCTGATGTGGCAGAAGAACTATCTTATAAAGCAGAAGAAATTGGCATTCGCTATCGTACATTATACCCTACTTATTATGAAGCCTCACCCCCAAATGGCGTGTGGTTACTAGGTTCATATGGCTATTATGGGATTGGCACGGTATTTCATGACAGCGTGTATCATTTATTTCAAAGTCGAAATGCCAAAAATGTTGAATTATTTGTTAAACGGGTAGATGAAGTGATAAATCAAACTTTTAGTACCACAAATTTTCATTGTTCAACTAGCTTTAATACTCCTGAGAAAATGGTAAAACCACCCAAAAAACGAGTATGGTATAAAAACTTTATCAGTAAGCTTAAAGGTAAATAGCTTGTCGGAAACGTAACTTATGCTAAAAAACTACGTCATTAATGTCGCCACCAACACTGAACGTCAAGCCCATATTCAGCAAGAGTTTGGCAAGAAAAACATACCTTTTACATTTTTTAAAGCAGTTACCCCGATTGATACGGACAGCGTTTATCAACAGTTAGGGTTGATAGCAGACACATCGCATTGTACCGCAGGTGAGATGGCGTGCTTATTAAGTCATGTCAGCTTATGGCAACGTTGTCTTGATGAAAACTTATATTATATAGGAATTTTTGAAGATGATATTATACTAGGTGAAAGTAGCCAAAAACTACTTACTCAAATTGACTGGCTAAAAAATCATCAGATGGATTTTGTAAAACTAGAAAAAACTAGTCGCAGAGCATATCTTGCTAAACCAAGTGAGTTTCTATATTCTAATACACATAGGGTGTATGAATTACGCTCTCGTCATATTAATGCCGCAGGATATATATTGTCAAAAGTTGGAGCCACACAATTATTGACATTTGTGCGAGGGTTATCACAGCTAGAAGCGATTGATATTTTATTATTTGATGTCAAAAAATATCCAAAAAACATTATTACCTATCAAATATTACCAGCTATTGTTATTCAAGCCAAAAAAATTGCTACCACTGCTAATCAAGCTTTGATATCTAGTGACTTAAGAAAAGAACGAGGAACTGAAATCAAGAAAGAAAAAACCAGTCTCTAACGTCTTAGTAATGAGATTCAACGTTGGGCAAAACCTTTATATATGACAAATATTACCTTTAGATAGATTACTTTATTGAATAATAGGTAATTAATACCAAAATAATCATTATGATTATACCAATTGCACGGTTTCTTTTACGAATAAGTTGCCGGCGCAGTTTCGGCTGTTCACGGCTGGCTTGGTATTGCTCAATATACACCTCACCGTCATAATCTTTATCAAAAATCTTAATGTAACCCGCATTGAGTGGCTCAACTTTGATTTTGCCTTGAAACTTTGCCATTGCACTGTCAAGACTATCTTGGTCCACTTGCGTGCGTTTGCCGCCAACTTGCTCGGCAATCCATTGCTGAACAAGGGCGTGCGAGGCGTGCGTGTTGTTAAAATACAGCGTACTTGCCAAATAATCATGCGACATATTCGGCAAACCACGAGTGTAATAAAACGCCACATCGATGTCTTTTTCTGCCAACTCGTTAAAATAATTGAGCGGTTTTACCACGCCTGCATCAGCATCCAAATATAAAATGCCGTATTCAGGGAAATATTGCAGACAGCGTAAAATAAAACCGGGCTTTAGTCGTGTATTTGCTTCCCAAAACCCTGCGTCCGCCACTTCCTCAAAATAATAATTGAGATGAAATTTATCCAACGTGCCTCTTAAGCGTAAGGCATGGTCGTGATAGTTGGGGGTAAAAAAACACACTACAATAAATTTATCGGGGCTGTTAAGCTGTTGGTAATTCAATGACATAAAAAAACTCAGAAAATAGTGTTAATCAAAAAAGGGTAAATTTTTAAACAAATCTTTAGAAACTGACGAATGGTTATAAACCATGACGCCCTGCTGCTGATAAACCTTTGCCAATAAATCGAATGATGGCACAATACGGTTACAAATGGCAGGGGTAAGCTTACTGGGGGCAGAATTTTGTACATTTTCATAAAAACGGGGTTCGTGGGCGTTGATTAAATCAATCCCATACAAATGTATCTCGCTAAAGCGCAAATGATACGCCAATTGGGTCGCCACAAATGCCACCGTGCCTGCCTCGACAAAACCGTGACGGATATCCAAACTCACCCCAATCACAGTTTCACCGTGTCGCTCAATCACAAACTGCGGGTGTTTAGCAAAACCCATTAGTGGACGTTTATTATTTTTTCTAAAAAAAATAGCCAAAAAATAATTTGAGGACTGGAGAATCGGGCGTTCCACCGAATAAATCAGGCGTAAATGTTGAACGTATTTTTTAATCAAATTGCGGTCAGTATCTGCCAATTTTTCTAATACTGCTTGGGTTAAATATAGCGGACATTGCCCATGATAACGGTTTTGCAAAATTGCCAAATTATGGCGAATAAAACGGGGGTCGGTTATCACATAGGCAACGGGCTGTTGAAAATCGTATGTCTCCATCAATTCAATGCTGCCATTCACAAAGATACACGGTTGTTGGCTAATTTTATTTAAATTGGCTGAATGAATACTTGAGCCAGAGGCAAGAATATTTACCGATTTTTGTGGCGGTAGGGTGAGGTAAGTATTGTCAAATTCGCTATCGACAATAGCAATATTAATATTATTAGGTAGCTTGAATTGATTATTTGCCACGCGTTGCCCCCACGCACCAATCAGATTCATGATACTGTCGCATCAGAGCAAACGCCGTTTCACCCGCTTGCAAACGGTCAAAAACCGTTAGCAAAAAGTCAGCGGCAAATTTATCGACGTTAGCAAATTTTTCATACCGTTGTCGCATATTGTGCAAGGTGTCGTCCGTACCAAGTCGAAAATGACGCAATCCGTCATATAAGGCTAAATGTTTTTGCTGATAAGCCTGGACTTTATCGGGATTTGGTAAACTATTATCCGTTAGCAAATCCAGTTTTGTTTCATACACTTTTAAGGTATTGATTAAAGTTGGTATATTTAAAAAAATCGCTTGGCGAGTAGGATTGGGGCTAAAATCCACAAAGGTATCCGCTGAAGATACTAACCATCGCAAGGATAAGTTATGCCATAAAAAATCTTGTTCCGACTGCCAAAGCTGTTCAAACGCCTGAAAAACGTTTACGCTATCAAACTTTCGGCGTAACAATACAACCAATACCGCATGGTACAAGCACAGTAAAGGTTGCCCTAAAAATTCATGTTGTAAATTTGTAAAATGACTGTGCAAATCCTTAAACCGTTTCGGCTCACTCGCATTAACCGTAATCTCACTGTCAAAAATCTGCAAATCGGGCGTGATCAGCGTGTCTTTCATGGTCGCCAACGACAAATGCGTGAAATAGGCAAAAATCGGCTCTGCACCTAAGATTTTCTCACTTTTAAATAACAAAGTTGCTTTGCGTTGCCAGCCTGTGGGCTTTTTTATCCGGGAGGCACTCATCGCCAATAATCCCTAATCCAGTTAGTTGGTAATACCTTACGATACCATTTACCGCTTTTACCCATGATGGCATCAGGTGGATTCACTTCCCCATGAAAAATCACCATTTTTGCCCCTTTAGGCAAAATCGGCGGTTTGACAAAACTTAAGGGAAATGGCTGCACACATTGGTATTTAAAGCTCACGCACCAAGACGCATCCCAATATTCAAGGTGATGATGTTCACGCAAATAATTGGATAGATAAGCTTGCTCATGGCGTACTTGGCTACGAATCTTGTCAAAATTTTGCTCAAAATTTGATAACAGATTTGGGTAAGTATGTTGTCCGACTTTAAAGCGATACACCGATGAATTACCCACCATGCGCCACGGTTTTTTCCAATCACGGATAATCACCACACTGTCATCGTGTTGCGCTTGATAAGTAAAAAAGCAATCAATATTATCGACAATCACAATATCAATGTCCAAAAATAACGCCGTGCCTTTTAAATCATATAATTCAGGGCTAAAGGTGGTCAGTTTTTTCCAGCCACGTTCAGGAATATTACTGGGTAAATTGAGCTCAGGAATTGGGTAGCATTTGACGTTGGCATCTATCCCTGTGCTATCATCCGTCAAACATACCATTTGAAACGGTAATGTTAAATGTCTGTTAACCATATTGTACAGGCGATTAACGTACTCAGCACCGTATTTGGTGCCCCATTTCATACAAATAATGTAACGGTTTTCATCGGGCAAAGCAGGCGCTGAAGTATAATTTGGTAAAGTCATAAGTAAATGATTATCATATTAAGTGAATGAATTGATAATATCATGATTGCCAAGTTTTGGATAACGCTGGCGAACCGCTACTGCGATAGATGGCTTGGCATTATAAATAACCGGAAATCCTGGCACACGTTTAAAGCGCTTATAGCCCCACATGTATTGACTGGGGAAACGGCCAATCATCCGCTCGATGGCGTGGTTCATCGCGGTTGTTGCTGTCACCATGTTTTTGTCATACAAAGCGGGGTCAGTTAGCTCATCACAATAAATATCAAAACCTTGTCCATCGTCACGGCGTACACAGGTCAAACCTACCAAGCTACACTTTGTTTTACTGGCTAATTTGCTAGCTAAGGTACTGGTCAATGTCGGAATGCCAAAAAACGGCACCACTTCACCGCCAGATGGGTCAGGGACATGGTCAGGCAATATGATACTAAAACCGCCTGCTTTTAGGGTTTTAAAAATCGCTTTGACCCCAGTGGCATCGGTTGGTACCAAAGTTGCATTTATTCGCTGACGCCCTTGCAGCACAAACTGATTGGCTTGTTCACTTTTCACGGGTTTATACATGATGGTGGGTGCACCAAACTGGTTGAGCCACGCATTCATGATTTCCCATGTTCCCAAATGCGGCACAATTGCAAGCATGCCATTGGGGTTTTGTAAGGCTTGCATCAAAACTTGTTGATGATGCACGGTATGGATTTGTTTAACCGACCACGCAGGTGGCATCGCCCAGCTTTTAGCCGATTCCACCATATTTTTACTTTGATTGGCAATACAGGCTTTGGCAAGCTGGTCACGCTGAGTTTGAGTAAGTTCAGGATAGACAAGTCGTAAGTTAGTATCAACGGTTTTCATGATACTTTTGTCACGACGAAGTGAAATGATAAAGCTTGCGATATGTGCCAACAGATACAGCATCCACATTGGCACATATTTGAGAAGAGTAAAGGCATTCATCTAATTAAAGGGGTGACCTTGATTAAGATTGTGGCGCTTTACTGTCTTTTTCGCGTATACGAATACCCAATTCACGCAGTTGTTTGCCATCCACGGGTGCAGGGGCATCAGTCAGCGGACATTCAGCCGTTTTGGTTTTTGGGAAGGCAATAACGTCTCGAATCGATTGTGAGCCTGTCATTAGCATAATTAACCGGTCAAGACCGAATGCCAAACCACCGTGCGGTGGCGCACCGTATTTTAGCGCGTTAAGTAAGAATGAGAATTTCTCTTCGGCTTCGGCTTCAGAAATACCCAATGCTTCAAATACCGCTTTTTGCATATCCAAAGTATTGATACGCAGTGAACCACCACCGATTTCAGTACCGTTTAATACCATGTCATAAGCGATGGACAGCGCGGTTTCTGGGTTGTTTTTCATCGCTTCAACCGTGCCTTTTGGCTTGGTGAAGGGGTGATGCACCGACGTCCATTTACCCCCCAGCCCATCACCACTGTCGGTTTCTTCAAACATCGGGAAATCCACGACCCAAAGCGGCGCCCACTCACAGGTTAGCATATTTAGGTCTAGACCCAATTTGACACGCAGCGCACCCATGGCATCATTGACGACTTTGGCTTTATCCGCGCCAAAGAAGATGATATCACCGGTTTGCGCCTCAGTACGTTTAATCAGCTCGACCAATACTTCATCGGTCATGTTTTTGATAATCGGTGATTGCAGACCTGATTCTTTATCGACACCGTTGTTGATGTTGCTCACATCGTTGACTTTAATATAAGCCAAACCTTTTGCGCCATAGATGCCGACAAATTTAGTATATTCGTCAATTTGTTTACGGGTAAGGTCGCTACCCTGTGGCACACGAAGCGCCACCACACGACCTTTTGGGTCTTGGGCAGGGGCTGAGAATACTTTAAATTCCACAGACTGCATGATATCAGCCACGTCAATTAACTTCATAGGAATACGCAAGTCTGGTTTGTCAGATGCATAGTCACGCATTGCTTCAGCGTATGTCATACGCGGGAAGGTATCAAATTCAATGTTCATCATGGTTTTGAACAAGTCTTTTGTTAATCCTTCGGCAATGTTCATGATATCTTCATCACTTAAGAATGAGGTTTCGATATCAATTTGGGTAAATTCTGGCTGGCGGTCAGCACGTAAGTCTTCATCACGGAAACATTTAGCAATTTGATAATAACGGTCAAAACCCGCCACCATGAGCAGCTGTTTAAAAAGCTGAGGCGACTGTGGTAGGGCATAAAACTCACCGTTTGACACGCGGCTAGGTACCAAATAATCACGCGCGCCTTCTGGGGTGGCACGGGTCAAGATGGGGGTTTCTACATCTAAGAAACCTTGGTCATCTAGATAACGGCGAATGGTCGAAGTGGCTTTGGCACGAAACTTCATACGCTCTTGCATCTCTGGACGGCGCATGTCTAAAAAGCGATATTTTAGGCGCAGTTCTTCAGAAACATTGGTAAACTCATCATTGAGGGGAAATGGCGGCGTCTCAGAAGTGGCGATTGTTTCGATGTCTTTGGCCAATAACTCCACTTGACCACTGGTCATGTTTTTGTTTTCAGTACCGGCATAACGCTGACGCACACGACCGGTGATTTTGAGCACATATTCAGAACGCGCGCTATCTGCTGTAGCAAATGCTTCTGGGGTATCTGGGTCGATGACCACTTGCAGTAGGCCTTCACGGTCACGCATATCCAAGAAAATAACCCCACCGTGGTCACGGCGACGATGCACCCAACCGCAAATAGTGATGGTTTGGTCGTTTAAGTTTTCGGTGACAAGCCCGCAATAGTGTGTACGCATCATAATGAAGCAATCCCAATATTTTTCGTAATGTACGAAGTAGCAAAAATTTTTATAAACGAATATTATGCCTTGTTTACTTGGATTTCACAATATGAAACACGGTTTATCATGCATCTCTACTAGCCATGCTTGTCACAGGCATTTGGCGAATATTGTGTGGGTAAGCGATTGAAAACAGCAAAATAAACGCTATATAAAACCCATTGTGTGAATTTTTTTGCTTAATTAGAGCCCTTAATTAGAGAATTATTATGCTATTTCAAAATGCCAAACATCCGCTTGAAATGAAAGTCACCCATTTAAATAAAGT
This sequence comes from Moraxella sp. CTOTU47616, assembly GCF_032017465.1. Lineage (NCBI taxonomy): Bacteria > Pseudomonadati > Pseudomonadota > Gammaproteobacteria > Moraxellales > Moraxellaceae > Moraxella > Moraxella sp. CTOTU47616. The sequence goes on along the minus strand of NZ_DALZPU010000001.1, from coordinate 308,337 downwards.
CAAAGCCCAGCGCAAACAACAATTACAATTGCAAATGGTGAATGATAAAGGGTTAATATCACTCATCAGCCGCGCATTTACAGACTTGACGAAAAAAGACAATCCCAAAAAAACCTCAAAATTTGGTCTATTCAAAAATAAACCTACCAACAAAAATTGTTTTGTGCTGGATTTTCATGGCGATATAAAAGCCACGGAAGTACAGCAACTACGGGAAGAAATTAGCACGCTATTGACGGTCGCTAAAGCTGAAGATGAAGATGAAGTCATTGTGCGCCTTGAATCTTCAGGTGGCATGGTACACGCATATGGCCTCGCTGCTGCCCAGTTGGCACGTATAAAAGAAGCAGGGCTACACTTAACGGTCTGTATTGATAAAGTCGCCGCCAGTGGTGGCTATATGATGGCGTGTGTGGCTGATAAAATTTTGGCGGCGCCATTTGCGGTGGTGGGCTCGATTGGTGTGGTGGCACAAGTGCCCAATTTTCATGATTTATTAGAAAAACATGACATCGATGTCGAAGTATTTACCGCAGGTAAATACAAACGCACGGTAACCATTTTTGGTGAAAACACCGAAGAAGACAAACAAAAATTCCAACAAGAACTGGAAGAAACGCATAAACTATTTAAAGACTTTGTGCGTAAATACCGTCCAAGTTTGGATGTTGAACAAGTGGCAACCGGTGAGCATTGGTACGGTGAAGATGCGATAACGCGCAATTTGGTCGATGCCCTGCAAACATCGGACAGTTATATCTTAGAGAAGATGACAGATAGCGAATTGTATGCCATTCAGTCTCGCCAAAAACCGACCATCGCGCAGAAGCTTGGCATCTCGCAAGCGGCACAAGCGGTGGTAGCGACAGCAATTGATAAACTACCAGATGCCTTGGCAAAGTTAGAAAGCGCTAAAATGCCGATGGTCAAAAAATAACCGTAAGATAAAATAATAAAAACCTGTGGTGACAAAAACCTGTGACAAAAACCCGTGACGAAAACCTATGTTGGTTCGCAGGTTTTTAAGTTTTAATGGCGACACATTTGGGCGTATAACTATGAAACTATTTATGTTAAAAATCGGGGCGCGTCCCCAAGGACGACTGATTGAACAGCATGATGTGATGTTTGTGATTGCAAATAGCCTAAGTGAAACAATTGAGAGTGTCAATCAGCACTGGCCGGCAGTCAAAAACAACTGGCACTTAGACGCATGGCGAGAAGTGAAGCGGGTGGGTGATTATCAAATTTTGTTGTCGACAGAGAGCTTGTCAAAAGATGGATTTTCAAAAGATAACGCGCTTGCAGATAACAAATTAGATAGTCAGGACAAACAACTTTATTTTGTCAATTTAGGCGGTTATCTACCGGGTCAATTTGAAGAATTTCATTATAAAACACTTGTGATAGCCGAGACGCTAGGTAAAGCAACGGCGCAAGTTAAAAAAACGGCATTTTATCAAGACTATACATTTGATAATGTGGATACCGCCAAAAGCGGCGTGGCAACCAGTCATGTAGATGATAAGTATCAACTCGACTTGGATGATATTCACTGTGTGGCTGATTTACTGCCAAATGACGTGGCGTTAACCATTCAGCCATTAACCGAGCCTGAAAAAAATCAGTTACCTGACGATGCGCTACATATTGGTTATTTAAGTCTCAAGCAAATCAAAACCATGATTGACTAACCCGTGAAGCGTTTGATGGCGTATTTTGGTGCTGTCAATCATTGCCTTTCATAAGCTTTGCCTTTATAGTAGGCTCATTTTTAACTCGCTTTTTTTAACCCCTTCTTTTTATCTACAAAAGCTCTTTATAACCAATGAAACAAGCCACCGCCCTTGATATCCTTAAAACTGGTAAAAATGTATTTTTAACAGGCTCAGCAGGGGCGGGCAAGACCTATACCATCAATCAGTATTTGCATTATCTGCGCGCAAGGGATGTGGCGGTGGCGGTGACGGCAAGCACAGGTATTGCTGCTACCCACATGAACGGCATGACCATTCACAGCTGGGCAGGCATCGGTATCAGTAATGAGTTAACCGCCAAAGACATCGCCCGCATCAAAAAACGCACGGTGGTTGTGGAGCGCATTGAACGCACCAAAGTATTGGTGATTGATGAAATCTCAATGCTGCATCGACAGCAATTTGAGCTGATTAACCAAGTGCTACAAGCCATCAAAGAAAACACATTGCCATTTGGTGGGATACAGCTATTGGTCGCCGGAGATTTTTTTCAGTTGCCGCCGATTGGTGAGCCCCATGAGAGCAACCGCGATAAATTTGCCTTTATGGCGCAAGCTTGGCTGGATGCAGATTTTCAAATTTGCTATTTATCCGAGCAGCACCGCCAAAAAACTGACAAAACAGCGGTGGCAGGCAACAGCTATTATGGTTTGGATTTAAATGCGATTTTAAATCAAATTCGTACCCAGCAGTTTACCCCCCATATCATGCCTGCTTTGACCGCTACGGCCGAGCATGTGCTAGCCGACAACCGTACCCGACTGTTTACCCACAATGTCAACGTGCAAGCCATCAATGAGCAGGAACTTGGTAAACTTACCACAGCGGCGCATACTTTTCGCGCTTGGGGAGAAGGCGATGAAAAGCTGGTCGAGACGCTAAAAAAATCCGTACGCAATACCCCCGAACTCGTGCTCAAACTTGGCGCAAAAGTGATGTTTATCAAAAACAACACCGAGCTCAATGTGTCAAATGGCACCATAGGCAAGGTAGTTGATTTTGTTGCCACTACCCTTAAACAACCAAATAAACAAACAGACGATAGCGCAGTAAAAAACAGCCCATCAAACAATCACCCATCTGAGGCGTTTGATGAACAAGCGCTAGCAGCAGATGCAAGTGCCTTGCTCGATGCCATCGAACAAGAACAACAAGCCGATATGGCAGACTTGCTGGATGAAGCCAATGGCGGTCAATCACAACAAACTCGCCCCAGGGATGAGGAGAGGGATGAGGATGATACCGCCGCGACAGGCACGGCTGATGACAAACTGTCCGAGTTACTTTACCCCTTAGTTGAACTCAATGACGGCCGCAAAGTCATCGCTGAATATGATTCATGGCGTATTGATGATGAAGAGGGTGAAATACTGGCTGCCTATTACCACATCCCCTTGACGCTAGCGTGGGCGATTACCATTCACAAAAGCCAAGGCATGACGCTGGATGCGGCAGAAGTGGATTTGTCAAAAACCTTTGAAAAAGGGCAGGGCTATGTGGCTTTATCACGGTTAAAGCAGCTATCTGGACTACAATTACTGGGCGTCAATGAATTAAGCTTACAGCTTGATCCCTTAGCGCGCGGGGCTGACCAGCGATTTCAAGCGATCAGTGCAGAGCAAGAATGTGAATTTTTGACGCGCAGTAAAAAACAGCTCAATGACCTTCATCGTGAATTTATCATTCAATGCCGGGGTACGCTGGATAAAGAAAAAATCGCTGCGTATGAAAATCGCGCCAAACAACAGCAAAAACTGATTGAAAAACGTCGCCATGCTGTACAGCAGCTGCAATCTTTGGCGGATGATGCGGCAGGCGTTATCACCCCCACGGTGCTGGAAACTAAAGCCTTGTTGGATGAAAGTTTGACCATTGCAGAAATTGCGCAAGCCCGTAATCTAGCCCAATCAACCGTGATGGGGCATATCGAGAAAATTGCTGAGCATTTCCCCCGCGCCAACATAGCGCATCTACGCCCTGAAGACGAATGGCTACAGCCGATTGACAAGGCGTATCAAAAAATAGCCAAACGCGATGACAAACGCGATAAAGATAACGATGGCAAAATCAAAATTCGCGCGATTGTCGAAGAATTAAGAAACGCCTATTCTTATAATGATGTCAAACTTGCCTTGTTGTTTTTAAAACCGCATGGCAATTGAGCACTTGTCTAGTAAGGAATATCCCTGATTGAATGCTTCCACCATCAAACCTTTTAACATTGCTATTAATGGCTTTGGTCGTATTGGGCGCAACGTGCTACGTGCTTATATCGAACGGTTTTGTCAAAATCCTTTACAATTACAGCCGTTAAATATCGTCGCCATCAATGATATTGCTGAGCCAGCAACCCTATTACATCTACTCAAATATGACAGTACCCACGGTCGATTATCGGCGGTCAGTGATATCCATGTTGAATTAAAAACAGTGGATTTGGGGGAAAAACAACAGCATTTCTTGCTATTAAGCCAAGGAGAATTTCGGCAAAAAATTGTATTGATACAGCAGCCCATTGCCAGCAAATTACCTTGGCAAAAACTGGGTATCGACATGGTGCTTGAGAGCACGGGTCATTTTCGCAGCTATGAACAGGCGTCGCAGCATATTATGGCGGGCGCCAAGCAGGTGATGATTGGGGCTGCTCCGTTTGATCATGTAGATGCCAGTATCGTAGTGGGCGTCAATGACCATGAGCTTAGCCGTGATAAAAAGATTTTATCCAGCGTGTCGTGTACCACCCAAGCGCTCGTACCTTTACTATATGTATTGCATCATGCCTATGGTATCGAATCAGCAATGATGACCGAAATCCATGCGGTGACCGCTGACCAAACTGTGCTTGACCAAGTCCACCGTGATTTGCGCCGTGCACGGGCTTCTGGGCATAACATTATCCCAACCACATCAAGTAGTATCGCTGCGGTCAATCGGGTGATGCCGCATATGGCAGGCAAGGTGAATGGGTATTCTATCCGCGTACCGACCATGGATGTCGCGGCAATTGATGTGACATTTACCTTTGACAAAGCCACGGATGTTACCGCTATCAATCAGCTGTTAAAACATGCCAGTGAACAAGATTTATCGGGTATCATGGATTACAGCGATGAGCCATTGGTGTCCAGTGACTTTATCCATGATGCGCATTCATTGGTGATTGATAGCTTACAGACCATGAGCGTGGGGCGGCAATTTAAAGTGTTTGCTTGGTATGACAATGAATGGGGCTACGCCAATCGCATGCTCGATATTTGCCAAACCTTAGCCAAACTCTAAACCTAAGCTCAGCTATAAACACTAACGAAGCTATAAAAAGAAAAAAATTATCAATTAAAAAAGGCGAAACCTAGTCAGTTTCGCCTTTTTTATGCCTAACAAAAATTAATGTCTAAAATGACGCATACCGGTGAACACCATCGCAATGCCATGTTCATCGGCTGCAGCGATGGTTTCGTCATCGCGCATGGAGCCACCGGGCTGAATAATCGCCTTAATTCCCACCGCTGCGGCATTGTCAATACCATCACGGAATGGGAAGAAGGCATCTGATGCCATTACCGCACCCACAGGCGATAGACCAGCGTGCTCAGCTTTAATCGCGGCAATACGTGCTGAGTTGACGCGGCTCATTTGACCTGCGCCTACCCCAATGGTACGCCCATCTTTGGCATACACAATCGCGTTGGATTTCACATATTTGGCGACTTGCCAAGTAAACAGCAAATCATCGAATTGTTGCTGAGTCGGCTGTACTTTTGTCACCACTGTTAAATCATCTAAAGTAACTAAGCCCAAATCTTGCGCTTGCACCAATAAACCACCGGTGACGCGTTTGAAATCAAACTGGGCTTGGCGCTCACTTGGGTTTGGTAATTCACCGCAGACTAACACGCGCACATTTTTCTTGGCAGATGTGACATCGAGTACACCGTCGGCAACGCTTGGGGCGATGATGACTTCAACAAATTGCTGATCCACAATCGCTTTTGCTGTTTTGATATCTAATTCACGGTTAAAGGCGATGATACCGCCAAACGCAGATTCTGGGTCAGTGGCAAAGGCTTTTTGATATGCATGGGTTAAATCAGCATCCACGGCCACACCACAAGGATTGGCGTGTTTAACAATGACACACGCAGGCATATCAAACGATTTCACGCATTCTAACGCCGCATCGGTATCTGCGATGTTATTGTAAGATAGTTCTTTACCTTGTAATTGCTTGGCGGTGGCAATACTGGCTTCTTTTTGACCATTTACCTGCGCTTTTTCGACATAAAAAGCGGCTTGTTGATGCGGGTTTTCACCATAGCGTAAGTCTTGCGCTTTGTCCATTTGCACGTTAAAAGTACGCGGGAATTGGTCAGCCGATTCAAAGCTTTGCAGGCGGTTGCCTAAAAAGTTGGCAATCATACCATCATAATGTGCGGTATGCTCAAATGCTTTTACCGCTAAATCAAATCGGGTGGTATCACTGATGCGACCGTTTGCTGTTAGTTCGCCCAAGATTGCTGCATAATCGTTGGGGCTTGTCACAATGCTAACATGGTCATGATTTTTTGCCGCGGCACGCACCATGGTAGGGCCACCAATATCAATGTTTTCGATGGCGTCTTCTTTGGTGACATTGGGGTTAGCAACGGTTTGGGCAAATGGATAGAGATTGACAACCACCATATCAATACGGTCGATGCCATGCTCTTGCATAATGGCATCATCAGTGCCGCGACGACCTAAAATACCGCCATGAATTTTTGGATGCAGGGTTTTCACCCGACCATCCATCATCTCTGCAAAACCTGTGTATTCTGCGACCTCAGTCACTGCTAAGTCATGTTGTTTGAGTAGTTTGTAGGTGCCGCCCGTTGACAGCAGACGAAAACCGTGGGTGATTAGACCTTTGGCAAAATCCACAATACCCGATTTATCAGAAACAGAGAGCAATGCATAAGCTTGATTCATAATTGACTCGACTCGTTGACAAAAAAACACTGGGTGCAGAAAAAACAAAAAGTCAGTTATGACGAACTGACTGATTGACTTTAATACCCCAACTCTATAAATCCCTAAATATGGGGATATCTTATCATAAAAAAGCGGGTATTTTTATCAATTATAATAATTGGTGGGTTTTGAGTTTTTTCCGCAATGTACCGCGGTTAAGTCCCAAAATCTCGGCGGTTTTGGTTTGATTGCCGCGGGTATGTTCAAGGACGACACTGATTAGCGGTTTTTCAAATTGTGACAACATAAGCTCATACAGCTGAGTCGGTTGTTGTTCTTTTAAATTATCGAAGTACTCTCGCACCACAAGCTCAATGTGATGAGCTAGGCTTGCGCTGGGTGAAGTTTGCGAGGAGGTATGGGTAGTGTATGGATTAGATGGGCTATCTGACATATTGGAATACTTGGCGCGATTTTGTAAAGCAACAGAATTGGGCATAACAGATTCTCAAACTAAATTTGCTGACAAATTTATTGAATGATTCGTTAGGTGATAGATTAAATAAAACTTAAATATAAAGACGAATAATAAAGTTATTAATACTTATACTAAAACAATTATGAGACTGATAGCAAGCTTAAGTTGTTTACAATATGTAAAATTGTGCGATAAATAGTGGGTACTATAGGCTTGGCACGTCAATATTGGAATGAAGCTAAAAAGAAGCTCAATTGAAATTAAGCTAAAACAATTTAATAAACTAGCTCAATATTAGCGGCTTGGACTTGGGTTTTTGGAAAATCAATCCGCAATTTGATGGGTTTTATTTGATGCGGCATCAAATAATTGTTACCGGCTTCCAAATAATGGCTAGGGGTGAGTAGGGTTTGCGCGAGTATGGTATTGCCACTGCGTAGCGAAACCTTAACACTCGGGTAGATAATATTATTGTCTGTGGTATTGGTCAGGGTAAATACCACGTCAGTCTGCCCTGCTTGTTTGGGTGAATGAGCAAGCTTTAGCATCTGCACATCAATAAGCTCGGTATCAGCCAGAGGTAATTGACAGGCTGGTACTTTATGGCAAATAGTTGATAGCAGGGCTGCGTTTGTTTTTGAAGTGATTAAGGTGTTAATGTTAAAAATAATATATTGCGCAGCTAACAAAAAGATTAATACTAAACTGCCTAATCCCCAAACGATGCTCATATTAAAAATTTTTGCATTGAGTGATTGCTGCGAGGAAACTTGTTGCGACAAGCGCTCATCAATCTTTTTTTGATACGCTAATAAATCTGCTTGTTGCTCGCTACTCGTATCAATTGCAATTTGATCAAAAATATCTGTGTTAAATACAGTATTTATGCCTCGCTTGGGTTTGGTGTGGGTGGCGGATGAGTCGTCCATTGCTTCGTTGTCATCCGCTTGCGCCATTAAACTTTGCAGCCAAGCATTTTCATCGCCTGAAGCGTCTTTATCTTGGGCGAGTTCTATCGCTTCAGCGGCATCTTTATCGTCAATGATTGGCTTTTTAGGCTTGCTATCTTTGGCTTTTGGCAGTTGCTCAAAATTGTCTATAATCTCAAAGTCATCTAATTTGCTGGTTGATTTAGCTTTGGCTGATGTGGTCGAAGATTTTGACAAGGCATACGGTGAGGTGGGTTTAACGGGTTCATTGACAATGGGATTACCGGCTTCATCAAGACCTGACTCATCATCAAATAAAATACCCTCAGATTTATCGTCGATGAGCGCCGAGGACGTCTGATGGTTTGGACTTGAGAGTGGATTATTGTTAGCAAATTTTTTTTGTTCTAGTTGTTCAGCGGCTGAGAAAATGGTTTTGCAATAGGAACAACGAACGTACCCATTTTTAACGGCTAACTGTTCATCGTTGATTTTAAATGCATGTTGGCAGTTTGGGCATTTGGCATTGTACAAATTCATCGCAACATCACTTCCCTTTTAGCATTTTTAGTTTGCGTCTCTGATTGTTAATAATGTCGTGTGCTAAATCATTTAATGACGAATAAAAAATAAAGTCAACAAATTTTCTAGAATTTATGTTCACTAGGCTGCTAGCTATGTTACTAGCTATGTCGTTAGGCTGTTACTAGGCTTTGACGGGGAAGAGACGACCTTACCTCCTTGTAAGGCTTTTTATACGAATCGCGACTTGTTTTAATCACGGCGAAAACCCGAGAGGCGATGCCAATGTCTATCTTCTTGCGCGCTAAAGGTAAATTCGCCATCCATCTCAAAATAAGGCTGATAGGCAGCTTTTACATCTTCCACTTGGTTTTCAATCAGACCGGCTAACACAATACTACCTTGAGATTTCAATAATGTCGCAAAATAAGGGGCAAGGCTCATTAGCGGTTTGGCTAAAATATTTGCGGTAATCAAGTCCACGGGCAAAATAGCCTGCTCTTTACAATAGTCACTAAATTGCTCAGGTAAAAATGCCTGAAGCTGATCGGCTACCTTGTTGCGCTCGGCATTTTGATGGGTGGCTAAGACTGCTTGGGGGTCAATATCGACCGCATACACCTGTTTTGCCCCTAGCAAAAGCGCCGCAATGCCCAAAATACCTGAGCCGCACCCATAGTCAATCACCACTTTATCTTGCAGAGGCTGTTCTGTCAGCCAATCAATACAAAGACGGGTGGTTGCATGGTAACCTGTGCCAAATGCCAAGCCTGGATCCATGATGATGTTAATCGCATTGGGGTTAGGGGGGGACATCCATTTGGGCACAATCCAAAGTCCATTGGCACATTCAATAGGATGGTAGTTCTTCATCCACTCACGTTCCCAATCCTTGTCATCCACTCGGCTGGTCCAAACTCGCGTCGCCACCACATCATTGGCGATATCTTGACTCAAAGTTTCCAAATTACAATCGCCATCAAATAGCCCAGTCACAATCACATCATCCCACAGTGGCGATTCACCGGGCAATGGTTCAAATAGCGGTTGGTCACCTGCATCGTCTAAACTGATACTGAGCGCATCGGCTTCTAGCATCAAGGTTTCCGCCAATTCGGCTTGCGATTTTTCGCATTGAATATGTAATTGCTGCCAAGGCATAAAAAGTCCTTAAAATAACAAATAAAATAATGAAACAATAAAATAATGAAACAATAAAAGGCGAGCGCTGGCTTGGTAGTATAAACGCATTCAGCCAAAAATGCGATGTGACTCAAAAATGAAAATGCCCATTTTATTGCTTGGCGTACCCAAGCCAAATCACCTAGCGGTAAGGGTAAGGACAAATAAGAATTTTTACCTTTTTTATCCTTAAAACATTTCTTTAACCGATTTTTCTAACCAAGACTGCGAGCGCGGCGCCGCATTGAGTGGTTGGTTGGTATGGGTCGGGTCGCTGCTATTATTAGCGGTATTGGGGGTATTAGGGTTAGTCTGGGTATTCCCCGTATTAGTCGCCTCATTTTGGTAGCGATTGGCTGCAGGTGGGTTATTGCCAATGGTATCTTCATCGGTTTGTCTGCGCTCAATATTGTCATACCGCTGTTGTTGGCTTTGTCCAAACTCACTCATTGCCTGTTGTTGCTGTGCCGCAAATCTTGCTTCTTGCTCACGTTGATAAATTTGCACCGCACATTCACTACTATCTTGCGGTAGATTGTCGGTATCAACAGGTACATAGATAGCATTTGGACATTTTTCATTGGATAATTGTGATTTGCCGTTTTCCATCCATAGCCATTCGATATTGCCTGGCGCGATGAGATTAACTGGCGTAAGCTTTTGCTGCTTCATAAAATTAATCCACATCGGCAAAGCGCCATTACCGCCACTTAGACCGGTGGGTTTGTTGTCATCTAAACCGACCCAAACAACGCTGACCACATTGCCACTATAGCCTGCAAACCACGCATCGCGATAATCATTGGTAGTCCCTGTTTTACCTGCAAGATTGAGGTTGTCACCGAGCGCTAGCGCCGCTTTGGCGGTACCTTGCTTGATGACCTGCTGCATTGCATAATTGGTGAGATAGGCAGCCGTGGGGTTGATGACTTGCTGATTTTTTTGTTCCATGCCCTGAACCACTCGTCCTTGATCATCAATAATCGTGCGAATGGTATGAATTTCATGACGCAAGCCACCTGTTGCCAGTACTTGATAAATCCCCAACATATCCATGGGCGATAGATTTACCGCGCCAAGCAAGGTAGAAGGATAATTGGGCAATGGGCTATTGATACCCATACGGTACAATTGATTTAAAAAATTGGGAATACCGACTTCCATGCCTACACGCACCGCGGCTTGGTTATAGGAATTGGCTAAAGCGCTGGTGAGGGGGATAATACCATGACTGCCGCCACCGTAATTGCTGGGTGTCCATGTCTTACCATCGGTCATTTTTAGCACAATCGGGCTGTCATCGACACTACTTGATAAATTGTAACGACCCTGCTCAAATGCGGTTAAGTAAATAATCGGTTTGAGTAAAGAGCCAACTTGGCGCTTGGCATCGACGGCGCGATTAAAACCGGTAAAATCACGACTACTTCCCACCACAGCGAGCAGTTCACCGTTGTTGGGATTGGCGCTGACTAGGGCGGCTTGCAAATTAGTGAGCTGTTTGGGATTACTTTTTTTTAACTGATTGACGCTTTGAATGACCGCGCTGGTAGCGGTTTTTTGAACATTGGGATCAAAACTGGTAAATATTCTTAACCCTTCGTTTTTGAGATCGTTGGCATCATAGGTACGGGTGAGTTCTCGCTTGACCACATCGAGATAATCAGGGAAACGCGTTTTACCAATCACAGGATTGTAAGAGATGCTCAGTGGCTGTTGCACCGCTTCATCATATTGCTGTTGGCTGATTTTACCGGTTATCAGCATATTACTCAGCACCACGTTACGGCGTTTTAGGGCAGCATCGGGGTAGCGTAGCGGATTGTACTGGGTAGGACCTTTGGCAAGCCCTACGAGCATCGCCATTTGGTCGAGTCGAAGCTCTTTTAGCGGACGGTTAAAGTAAAACTGCGAGGCAAGCCCAAACCCGTTGATGGAGTGATTGCCATTTTGACCTAAGTTAATCTCATTCATATAGGCTTGCAAAATCTCACTTTTGGTGTAATGCATTTCCAGCAAAATCGCCATCACTGCTTCATTGGCTTTACGTTTGATAGTACGATCTGAGTTGAGATAGAAGTTTTTAACCAGTTGCTGGGTGATGGTGGAGCCGCCTTGGCGTGAACCGCCCATAAAATTGCTATAAATCGCACGTCCTATCCCGCGGATAGACACGCCGTGATGCTGATAAAAACTGCGGTCTTCGGTTGCCACCAGCGCATCAATTAATGGCTGCGGATAGTCATTGATGGTCAAAACGATGCGATCTTCATTGTTGTCTGGATAGATACCGCCAATAAAAATTGGCTCAACCCGCGCCACACCCGATGGATTGGGATGGGTACTTTGTAATTTTTCAATTTGGTTATCTTTGAGCGTGACCTTAATAATTTGCGATGGCTCAGTATCATTGGCGGCAAATTTAAATTCGCGGGTATGAATATAGTACTCGCCATTTTTTTTGCTATAAGTCCCGGCATTGTCATAGTTTTGGTCAGGGGCATAGGTGAGTAAGTTTAACCAATTTTCCAATTCATCTGGGCGAAGGGGCTTACCCACCGTCAACGTTAATGGTTGCGAGTACACTTTTGCAGGGATATTCCAGCGTTTGCCCTCAAATTTTTGGGTGATGACATTATCTTGGCGCACCAAATATAACCCAAGCAACACCAAGCCGCCCAATACTGCCACCACAAAGATAAAGCTTAGGATAAACATCCCTTGTTGGTTTGAGTCATGCTGGAATTTAGGCGAGTTTTGGCGATTTTTAGCGGCAGAGATAACGGTTGAATTCATACAAAAATGCGTCACGATCAAGGGTATAAAAAAGTGCTTTATCATGACCCAAAACACGCCAAAATACAATGTCAACATCGTGCTATTTTGCCACGTTTATACAGGATTTTTGAACTTTAATAGACGGTTTTGGAGTACAATAACAGTCATTTTTGGGTGAGTTAGGGTTTTTGCCCTAGGGGATTTGATGATGCCAAACAATAGCCAATTTGGGGCAAAACAATCGGATATTGACCGGTCGGTTGTGACCGATGCGCCTAGCCTTACGCTTGTTGAAGCAGATAGCAAATTTACTACCACATATCAAGATGTGGAGCTGGTGTTGCCAGAAGAAGGGCATTGTTTTCATTGTGGCGACCCGCTACCAAGCCCGCCATTTTTTACCCATGTATTGGGTGAAGATCGGGCGATGTGCTGTATGGGCTGTCAGCTTGCCTCGCAAAGTATCATCGAGGCGGGGCTTGAGCAATACTATCTTGACCGCAGTGAAATCAATCGTACCGCCAGTCTCCCTGATTCGTTATATCAGCTGCAAGCGTATGACCACGATGATATTAAATCGCAATTTATTTACCATCAGCAAGGGCACAGCGTTGCCGAGCTGTCAATCAGCAATTTGCGCTGTGCTGCCTGTAGTTGGCTGATTGAAACCCAGTTGTATCGCCTTGATGGCATGGATACTTGCCAAGTCAATCTCACCAATCAACGGATGCGCGTGGTGTGGGATGAAAAAAAACTGCCGATTAGCCAAATTTTGGCAAATGTGCAAGCCATTGGCTATGATGCCAAACCCTATCGGCAAGATACCCATGAGGCGATGCTCAAGCGAGATAATCGCCGTATGTTGTTTCAATTGGGTATTGCGGCATTGGGTGCTATGCAAGCGATGATGTTCGCAGTGGCGCTATATTTTGGGGAATATTCAGGTATCGGCGTCAACGATCGGCAATTTTTACGCTGGGTATCGCTGTTTGTTAGTATTCCTGTGTTTTTGATTGCAGGGTTGCCATTTTTTCAATCGGCATGGTCAGCGATTAAAGCCCGCCAAGTCAATATGGATGTGCCGATTAGTATCGCCATTGTCATTACCTTTTTGGCAAGTTTATATGCGACATTGACCAGCACAGGCGAGACTTATTATGACTCGGTTAGTATGCTGATATTTTTCTTATTGGCGGGCAAATTTGTCGAGCACAATGCCAGGCTAAAAGCTGCCAATTTAGCCAATGATTTGGTAGTCGTCGAGCCTGTGTTGGTCGCAAAGCTGGGTCATGAATCGCCGTTAGCGCTAGAGAATATGGATGTCTCACAAGTGACGCTCTATGCCAATCAATATAAAGACCTTTTTTATCAGTCACTTAGTGTAGACCCTGCCAATAGGGGTGATAATGAGCAAATGGTTTCGGCGCAGTCGCTAAAAGTTGGTGATATTGTCCGCATTGATGCCGGTAGCAGTATCATCAGTGATGGTATTTTGCTGTCAGATAGTGCCACGGTGTCCGAAAGTTTATTGACTGGGGAGAGTGACTTAATCGTCAAACGCTTGGGCGATAGCATTGTGGGCGGTAGCCAAAATGACAGTCAGCCGTTTGTGATGCAAATCACCACATTACCCAATGATAGCCAAATGGGCGTGATTGACAGGTTAGTGAATCGCTCGCTCAGTGAAAAACCGCAAATTGCCTTAAAAGCAGACAAACTGGCACGCTGGTTTGTCGCGCGGGTACTGGTGATTGCCAGTATGGTATTTTTGGCATGGTATTTTATCGAGCCCAGTCATGCCATTTGGGCAACGGTTGCCGTATTGGTCGCTACTTGTCCCTGTGCCTTGTCATTGGCCACGCCCATCGCATTAACCGTTTCTACTAATCGATTAGCAAGCCTGGGGTTTTTGGCGACGCGCGGGCATACCATTACCACACTCGCTGAAGTCACCTATGTGGCGTTTGATAAAACCGGTACATTGACGTACGGTCAACCCAATTTAATGGCGATTGAAACGCTGGATATGCCGGATGGTGTTAAACAAAATCCGTCAGTGGATTTTACTGAAGATGACACCAAAAACGAAGATGAGATAAAAAACCATTTTTTAAGTATTGCAGCGAGCCTTGAAGTGGGTAGTCGTCACCCCATTGCTCATGCGTTATTGACAATGACTCGGCAAATGCATTTGCCCACTACCAGCGATTTGGTACACATTCCGGGGGGCGGTCTGCAAGCCACGATTGATGGGCTAAGTTATCGTCTAGGTCATCATGGTTTTGCAGTTCAATCAGGATTAGATGATGAGTTACTACCAAATCTGACCAAACACCAAGCCAGTACCAGTGTGACCTTATCGAGACAAGATAGCCTAAGCAAAAAATGGCAACCACTGGCGCATTTTTATTTTCATGATAAAGTCCGTGAAGGCGCTTTAGCTACCATTAAACATCTCAAAGACCAAGGCGCGCAGGTGTTGATGCTCACCGGTGACCCAAGTGCTCAGGCGTTTGAGGTAGCGCGCGAGCTTGGTATTGACACGGTTTATAAAGGTCTTACCCCAAATGATAAGGTACAACATTTAAAAGCGCTGCAGCAGCAAGGACACATCGTGCAAATGGTCGGTGATGGGGTGAACGATGCGCCGGTACTTGCCGCTGCCAATATCTCAACTGCTATGGCGGGTGCGGCAGATTTGGCGCAAGTCTCCAGTGACTCTTTAGTGCTCAATGGTCAAATCCAAGTCGTGGCAAAAGCACGTGAGGTGGCGTTCAAGACCGATCGCATTATTGCCCAAAACTTCAAATGGGCACTAGGGTATAACTTTATCGTACTGATACCCGCTGCGTTAGGTTATGTGCCGCCTTGGTTGGCTGCGATTGGTATGTCATTGAGCTCACTATTTGTAGTGCTTAATGCGTTACGTCTCAAACGCGCTTAATGGATTATTTGACCAAAGGTTTATGCTTTTGGCTTACTAAAATCATACGCCGTGACTATTTGCGCGTTTTTGGCAAAATCGATGAAATAATAGAAGTATTTATCATTCTCATCAATCACCCGATCGCCGTTGGTATCGGCTTGGGTTGAGAAGTAAAAACGCTTGCTCTCAGGCAGCCATTTATAATGTTTAAAATATTGATTATTGGGCGTGAGTTTCAATAAATTTTTGCCATTTAAATCACTTAAATACAAGGTAAGCTGTTGGTCGAGATTGGTTTTATTGTCATTATCATCCGCTATCTCTTTGACTTCATAGATAAAATAGCCCAGCAGTAAAGTATTGCCGACTTTGACTGCCAATGGGTTGGTTGCTTCTTTAGCGGCTTGCGGTTGGGTAGGCGCAGTTTGCGGGATGGCAGCTTTCTTCGGCACTGTTTTGTCATCTTGGCTTAAATCTACCAAGGGCGTGTGCACCGCTCTTATCACAAAGTTATCGTGTGGAAACAGCCGGTGTACTTGCCCGGTTTTTAACCCTTCAAACACAATATTGTAAACACTGCTTTGAAAATCATAGGGCGCAACTTCTTGAAAGTAACTAACGGGTGATTTTTTAGCATCACTGGCATCGCTTTCAGCTTTGCGATTGATGGGCACTGACGGAATAATCGGATGCAGTAGGCTTGGCACACCTGCCAAATACACCGGAAAATCCATGCGTTTTAACCCGACTGTAGCAGGTGGGATACTGGCTGGGGTTTGTGCAATGATGACTTCAGGTACATTAGCGGTTGAAGGGGCAGTGTCGCTCGCTCGGGTATTTGTCTCAGGGGTGGGTTGGCAGGCGGCAAGTCCCAAGCCTAGCCCCATAGCGCTCAAGGTGCTCAAAGTGATATGTAATGGTCTAAAAAAATTCGCATCACGCCATTGGTTAACAAAAGACATAGGGGTCTCCATTACAAAGATAATCAAATATACTACTAAAATGATAAGACATGTACAATCTTTGGTTATATCATCGCATTCAGCGCTATAATGTTACTGACTGTTTTTGTCTTGAGTGTTTTAAAAGGTAAATAAGAAAGGTAAGTAAATTTGAAATAACCCAACACGGGGCAAAAGGCGCGTGAGTAGCTATTTCATAAATTTAGGTTATAATAGTCAAAATTTAGTTAGACGCTTTATTTTTTGCTTTTAAACTTTTAAGGATAGGGCGGCGAACTGGGCAGCACTATGTTTGCCGACCTATATTTATAGTGGTTTATGATTTATTTTCAAAAAGCGATATCTTACCGATTGCGAGTGCATGAATGTCGGAACAATTAAGTCTAAACTTAAATATCAAGCAGTCCGCGAGTATCAGTGACTTTAGTGGTCCAGGCTGGGTATCAATCATCGATGTGGTGCGCCAAATGCATGTAGGACTGTTGACGCAGCTGTATCTATACGGCGAGCGCGATACAGGTAAAACCCATCTACTCAACGCTATCTGCGAATCTTTCCGTGATATCGACCAATCTGTTATTTATCTATCGCTGCGTGAGCTCATAAACGCCAATATGGATGCCATGGTGTTGTCATCGCTAGAGAATACCACAGTGATTGCGCTTGATGATATGGATGCAATTCAAGGTCATCCTGAATGGCAAGAAGCAGTTTTTCATCTGATTAATTTATCGCAAGAATACGGCAATAAAATTATTTTTGCCAGTCGTTTGCCTGTCAAAGCGTTAAATTTTGAGCTGCGAGATTTGCTATCAAGGCTTGCT
Organism: Moraxella sp. CTOTU47616; assembly: GCF_032017465.1. NCBI lineage: Bacteria > Pseudomonadati > Pseudomonadota > Gammaproteobacteria > Moraxellales > Moraxellaceae > Moraxella > Moraxella sp. CTOTU47616. The sequence continues at coordinate 291,032 of NZ_DALZPU010000001.1, read as the reverse complement.
CGAGCCGCGACTTTTCAATTGCCAACGGGCAGTGATAGGCTTGATAGACAGCTGATTTTGGAATCGGTATTACGCCGTCGTCATTGGCACTTTGACCCGCGCATCATCGACTATTTGCTCAATGAAGGTCCACACCGCATCGGTGCGATGTTAGCAGTATTAAACGAATTGCAGCCATTATTTTCTAACATGGAACGCACCCCATTAAACAAAGTGAGCAAAGCCAAAATTCAAGATGCGATGAACATCATTGATAATTTAACGCTGAATTTTGAATTGGCGGACTTTGATGAAATTGCAGAAAATGAAAATTTTTTAGATTTTTGACCGGGTTTGTCATAGGAATTGCGTGATAAATGGGTTAGAATCCATCAACAGTTTGATGTAAAACAACAGGATATCCTATGAATAAACAGTACTTATGGACGGCTGTCGCGTTGACTGCGGGCGTGTTAGCAACCACACAAACATTTGCCCAAGTCACCTTGAATGTTGCTGATAATACCGTGGTGACTGCTATTAATGGTCAAGAAGTCAAAAACGGCTTGCTTTCAAAACCGCAAAAAACCTACAAACTTGAGCCAGGCAAACATGTGATTACTGCCAAGTACAATCGGTTGTACGAGCTGCGCGGTGACAATCACGATGTGTTACGTTCAAGCAATATTAGCGTTCCAGTAGAGCTTGCCGACAATCAAACGTATGTGTTAGATATGCTAGGTCAACCAGAAGACTATAATGCCGCCAAAGAATATGTCAAACAACCCACACTAGCGGTGCTACAAGGCAAGCAAGTTATTGCAAGTCAGCAAGCTACATCCAGCAGTAGTTCAAGCATTTTTAGCGGCTTGGGTAATGCGTTAGGCGGTGTGTTTGGTGGTAGCTCAAAAGCGGTTGAAGCCAATCAACAAACCATCAATGCCTTAGGACAATCAGGGGGTGCGATTCCCGCTATCAATCAACCTAGTAATCAATATGGCAATCAAGCTGTTGTGACCACGGTCAGTTCATCGGATAGTCTCGATCAATTTATGCAGTTATGGTTGAGAGCAACGCCAGCAGAGCGTGATAAAATCCGTCAGTGGGTGCAAAAATAATCAGCCAATGCGCCCCCATGCGCTAAAATAACGATGCCAAGTGCATCGTTTTTTATGGTCTTTTACCATTAGTTAATAGATAAGACAGATTGTACTTCAAGCTTATCGAGGGCTGGTTGGTTGATTTGTAGTTGCTGGATGCGGATACCTTGTTGTTCAAACTGATTAAGTATATTGGTGATTACGCTGGCCTGCGCGTGACTAAAGGCCACTTGGATAGTATTGCCATTCTCGACCACTTGCGCATTGACAATACCTGATTGGCTAAGTATTTGTTTGATAGCATCGGCTTGACTGACTTGTTGGGTTTGGTTGGGATTGATGTTACCTGCTTGACTGCGTAGCCAAAACACATCTGCCATGGTTTCATCGTATTTTTTTTGTGCTTGGTTGGCTTTGCTATGCAGCGTCCAACCACCGACACCGACCACAAAAAAAAGCAAGAACATTGCCAATATCAGCAGCGCAATCTGATCACGACGTGATAAATTTTGAAAGGCATGACCCAGAGGCGTGGTTAGTTTTTGCAGGGATTGGCTCAGTGAGGGGTGCGGTTTCATAAATTCATCTCAGTCGTGGGTTTATTCTGCCAATTCAATATCTATCATGGCAAGGGCACTGCCAGCAGAAGTTGGCGCCACTGCACTGGAAACCGCACTGGCAGTATTCGAAGACATCGCAGCGGGTATCGCGGCATCGACAGACCCTAGTTTTGCTTTTATCCCTTTGTTTACCATGTCATTGACGGCTTTGTTTAACGAGTCGGCGCTTGATGATAAAAGCTGCAGTTGTAAGTGATTATTTTGAAAATTAAGCTGCTTGGCGGTCAGTTGGTATTGCTGTAATACCGGCTGTATGGATGATAATGTCTGAAGTACGTTTGGCGTGGCTGATTGCTGGGTGGTTAATTTGCCAGATAACTGTCGTTGTAGCGTAAGTTTGCTACTAAGCGGCTCATTGGGGAACCACTGGGTGTATTGCTGCGCCAGCAAAGTTGAGGCTTGTTTTTGTGCTTGGTTGTAATAATACCAACGAAGCGCATCCACCACAAAGGCTGTTAGCAGCGCACAAACACTGACTAGGGCGATGACTTTGGCATAAGGCGCAAGTGTCGTTTTACCTTTGATTGTGGCAAAGTTAAAAAAATGTCTGACCGGGTCTTTGATTGGGGTAGGCAACAACTCAGATGATGCAATGGATAAATTAGGCATACTGGCTAACTGCTGGGCAACGGTTTCATCGTGAAAACCCGTTAAATATAGCGTTTCTAGCATGGGTAATTTGGTGAGTACCAGCGGTAAAAAACTAACCGCCATGCCGTGATAAGTATTTAGTTTTAATAACTGGGTATCTGCATCTTGGTAGTAGACCGCGCTTGTGGTAGATATAGCCCTAGTATTCATACTAGTATCTATTCTAGTATCTATAGTCGGCAGCAATAAAAAATCTGGCAATAAAGCGACTATCTCAATACCCGCCAACGAGGCAGCATTGATCCATGAATGAATATCGGCAGCATGAAGCCCAAATAATGCAGGTAACTCGCTGTTGGTGGCGGTCGGCTGGATTTTGACTTGTAAATCTTCTACCGACCCAATGCTGATATCTTCAAATAAATAGCGCCTGCCGGTGTCGCCCAAAGTGTTGAGCTGGCTTGCTGAGAGGGTAGGCTGGATTGTTAATAAACTGACACTAGGAAAATAGAGACAGGCTTGCAGCTTGGCTGATTGCGTGGTTTGCAGATTGGCAAGGGTCGCAAGCGTTTGCCAATTGTCAGCCGTTTGCCAAGTCTGGGTGGTTTGTTGCCATAAACGTAAGGCAGCATGCTGAGTTGGCAACCAAATATGAATCACAGAAGTGTCCTACACAAAATTGACAAATTAAATCACCTAACAGGTGGGAACAAAACGTTTGATCTCAGCGGCAAGACTGGGTGCCAATATACCCATATCATATACACGCGCTTCAGCCAGCGCAAAACTCTCTAGTGGTTCATCCGTGAGAATATGGGCGATTTTGGCAATGATATTCATATGACAAACTACCACCATGCAGTCGCCAACCAATTCGCCTAGTGCATCCACAGCAATGTCTGCATCGTTATCGGGGGTGATGCCCTCATACGTGGTCACAGGGACATGGGGAAAAAATTGCTGGATTTGGGCTAGGGTTTGCTGGGCGCGGTTGTAAGGACTTACGATAAAATGATCGGGTTCAAAGTTATCGGCAAGCCATTGTGCGGTCTGTGACGCTTGGGCTTGACCCAGTGCTGATAAATTTCTTTCATGGTCTGGCAGGGTATAAGTGCCTGCATCGCCATGACGAACTAAAATTAATTGCATGTATTTACCTAAAAATGTTTAAAAATGGTGTTTTTCAGTTATGCGTTGGCTGTACTTGATGCGGCATGACAAATTCCACATCACTTCTAAATCCTGCTTCCATTAAGTTTAATGCAACCCCAAGCGGCGCTTTGTCTTCATAGATAATATCGTGCAAGGCATGAGTAATCGGCATATAAATACCCTCTTTCATGGCTTTTTCATTCACCTGCTGGATAGTATTAATCCCTTCAGCGGTTTGCCCCAGTTTTTTGATGGCTTGGTCAAGGCTCATGCCACGCCCAAGCATATTACCAATCTGGTAGTTACGGCTTAAGGTCGATGAGCAAGTTGCATACAAATCACCCACGCCCGACAACCCCAAGAAGGTCAGTGGATTAGCCCCCGCTTGGACACCAAATCGGCTCATCTCAGCCAATGCGCGGGTTAAAATCATGGCTTTGGTGTTTTCCCCGATGTCATAGGCAGCGGCCATGCCCATGGCAATGGCATAAATATTTTTAAGCGCGCCGCCGAGCTCCACGCCAATTAAATCATCACTGGCAAACACGCGAAAAAACGCACTGTGCAGTGCTGTCTGCACGGCAAGCCGTAGCGCTGCAGATTGGCTGGCAATCACGGTGGCAGACGGCATATTATTCATGATTTCTTTGGCTAGGTTGGGACCGCTCATCACGCCAAAAGCCACATTGGGTAATTCATCTGCGATCACATCACTCATTAGCGCAAAGGTATCTTTTTCCATACCTTTGGTTAAAGACACGATAGCTTGAGCGCTGATAAAAGGCGCAATTTTTTGTAAGGTTTCGCGAAAAGCAGCACTAGGCACTGCCACAAAAATCAAATCTTTGCCTTTGACGGCTGCTTGCAAATCATGGGTAAATTGCAGGCGCTCATCAAGCTTATGGTCGGGCAAATATTTTTTGTTGATATGGGTTTTTTGCATCGATTTGACGCTGCGTTTATCGCGTACCCAAAGCGTGACTTCGCAGCCATTTTTGGACGATAAATTTGCCATTGCCGTACCAAAACTACCACCGCCCAGCACGGCAATTTTGAGGGGCGCAGGTTGGTTGGCGAGCTGATTGTCTAAGTCTGTCTCTAATACCGCTGGGGTGTCAGGCTTAGACTTTTTGACCGCTTTTTCAATGACGTCGGCAAACAGCTTGCTGGCTTTTTCACGATTGACATTCAGCTTTTCTAAATTTTCACTTAGATTGGTTGCTAACTGGGGTTTTTTCATTGAAAATCCTTGAATCCACTTGTCCTGCAAATACTGACAACAGGGCACCCTTTACATGAGCAAAATATAAAAACGGCTAGCTTAGCCGTTAGTTTGTGCCATTATCATAAACAATAAATGGTGTGACGTCTATCTTAGAACGCGGTGGGATGGTCGACACGGCTGTGCCAACATAGACAAAAGCAATGACTTGGTTATCAGCGGTCACATTAAACAGTTGTTTGATTGCAGGCGCATTGGCAAGTGGACCGGTGCGCCATACGGTGGCAAACCCTTGTGCCGACAAGGCAAGCAGGAGATTTTGTACCGCACAACTACTTGCCGCTATTTGTTCCCACTGGGGGACTTTATCATGGGGTTTAAAATCGGTCACACACGCGATAATCATCGGCGCACGCAGCGGCATGTTTTCGGCTTTGGTGAGGGTTTTCTCGTCAGTTTCTCCTTGTGCTATCGCCGCATTTTTTAACGCCGTGCCTAAGTTATTGAGCGCTTGGTTTTCAAGTACGATAAAACGGTACGGGTTTAAATCCTTGTGATCGGGGGCAGATAGGGCGACTTCAATCGCTTGTTCGACTTGCTCGCGGTTGGGGGCAGGGGCGACAAGATTGCCGATTGAACGGCGCGATTTGATAAAGTCTAAAATTTCTGAATTTGTCATTGTTATTCCTTAAAGAGGTGATTGATTAGCGTTGCCATATTATCCGCCGAAGCTGATTGCAGTTGTGTTAAACCGTCAATCACGCCTTGCTGATTATCCAAGGTTTTATTTTGGCTAAGTTTAAATTTGGCTTCAAAATTATGAATGGTTAACTTAACCCCCACAATCGCGCGGCACATGGCGTTGATGTAGTCACTTGGCGCATCACTTAAAGACCAAGGCTCATGACTGGGGTTGGTTTGTTTAAGCTCATGTTCAAAAAAATCCGTCATCGTCGCGACAATCTGCTGGATTTGAGTTGCGTCTGTGATTAGCTGCGGTGTCACCGAAAAAATCACCGATTGATAATTCCACGTCGGCACTTCTTTATGGGTCATCGCCTTGGTAGGATACCAATTTGGGCTGATATAATGACCTTGGCTGGTGAAAACAACTTTCCAGTTTTTAGTGTCAATCTTTACAATCGGATTTACTTTTACCACATGACCCATCAAATAGCCAAGCGGATTTTGTTCATCTACTTGCCAAAGTAGCAAAGCAGGGCAAATTTCAACCGAATCGCCGGTTAATGCCATTATATTGGCTAATGGCGACTGAGCAATAAAATCTTTAACGGCTTCAAAATCGGTTTGGGAAAAATCTTTGGGAATATACATCGTTAAAGCCACTCACCTGCATAACAATTAAGGCTTTGGATTATTTAAATGGCCATATCTTCTTTTTTTATCTCATCCAAACGATGTTCCGCTTTGAGATATTCTTCTGATTGCATCTCTAACAGCCGTGAACGCGTACGCTCAATCTCAAACGCCAATTTTTGCCCTTGATACAATTCCAAAATCGGCTGTTCTGCACGTACCAAAAGCTTGACGCGGCGATCATAAAACTCATCGACGAGGTAAATAAAGCGCCTTGTCGGGTCAGCGATAATATCGTTGAGTATAGGCACATCGTCCACCAGCACCGTGCTAAACTCATTGGCGATTTCAATAAAGTCACTGGCTGAGCGCGGCTGCATACATAACGCCCGAAAATCAACGTACAGGGTGTTTTCGGTGCGACCTTTGATGGCGATATCACGACCATTGATATGAATGGGGTCTTGGATAATGTGTTGGTTGTTGCTTAGCGCGGTAAAGCGGTTGGCAAGCCAGTGGATGTTTTCTTTGGTCAACGGAGACACGTAAAGTTCGGCTTGCTGCAATACGCGCAGACGGTAGTCGATGCCACTGTCAATGTTCATGACCGTACAGTTTTTTTCAACTTCGGCAATGGCAGGTAAAAAACGGTCACGGTGAATACCGTTTTTATATAAGCCATTTGGCGCGATATTTGATGTGGCAACCAAGGTGATGCCTTTTTTAAATAGCATGGTAAACAAATCGCCCAAAATCATCGCATCGGAGACATTGGAGACAAAAAATTCATCAAAACAAATCACATCTGCTTCATTATGGATGATATCGGCGACCTTTTGTAGCGGGTCTTGTTGACCTTGTAGCTTGTTGAGCTCGGCGTGCACCCGCTTCATAAAGTGATGAAAGTGCTGGCGCATTTTGCTGTCGGCGGGCACCGACTCAAAAAACATATCCATCATCCAAGTCTTACCACGACCCACGCCGCCCCACATATATAGCCCTTTGGGCGGCTCAGTACGTCTTAAAAAACTAAATAGCCCACGTTGTTTGGCGCGGTTGTCCATGATTTGTTCATAGACATTGTCCAAATAAGTCATCGCAGCGCGCTGCTGTGCATCTTCGCTAAACTCACCAGATTTTAGCGCAAGCTCATAGCGTTGTAAGGGTCGTAAATTTGAGTTGGGCATGTTATCTCTCAGCGTAAATTAAAAAGTTGTCAAATTTTCATTTCAACGTGCTTTGACGTAGGGGTATTCAATAAATAGATGCGATTAAATAGACGGCATTAAGGTGCCAGATAGCTCACGATGTCAAATACAGCAAAAATTTGAATCAAAAACACCCATCAAAAACACCAATCAGAAACTAGGATAAAATAAAAACTGCGTTATTTGCTACTTAACGCTTCAAGTAGCTGTTTTAATTCCCCTAATTTACCATGAAAAAAGTGCCCTGTATCGTCAATGATGTGCGTTTGAATACCAAAGTTTGCCCCAAATTGTTGTAGCGAGCTTGGCGTAATCACTTCATCATTCGCACCATAAATCATAAAGGTTTGTGCGGTGGGCAGTAGCAAATCTGAGGTGTCGTTTTTTTCAATAGAAGGGGCAATCAATGCCAAATCCGTGATGTCAAAATCATCGACTCCCAAAAATGCGCCTTGTTCATTGACAAGCTGAGCAAGCTTGGCGGCGACAAATCCGCCAAACGAAAATCCGCCAATCCATAGCTTGCGCGCCTCGGTTTGGCTATGAATCCATTGCAGTACGGTTAACGCGTCTTCGATTTCACCTGTCACATTGCCATACTCGCCCGTTGACTGACCCACACCGCGAAAATTAAAGCGTACCACGTGCATTTTTTGGTCGCGGGCAAAACGATACATGGTGGTCACCACCTTATTCATCATCGTGCCTTCTTGCAATGGGTTTGGGTGACAAAGAATGGCAACACGCTCAACCGACGCGGCGTTTGGGTTAGCAACACCCGTTGAGTCAGCTTGCCAAAGCGCGTCAACTTCAAGCTTACCGCAAGGGGCATCTATTAATTGCAAATGGGTTAATTGTGAATGGGCAGGTGAGCGCATAATCGTCCTAATCTCAGCAAAAAACTTTAAAAAAACCACCCATCATGCTAACCAATTTCACCCAAAATAGCTAGTTTGAAAATCAACAAAGCAGCCAATTGTTGCGCGGATTTTATGATTTGTAAGACCACTTGCGATGGCTCACTTTTTACCACACACTAATACAAGCCACCGACCAGATTCTATTGTTGAAATGGTGAGTTTGCCTGGATTGTTGATAATTGATGACAAACTTAACACCGCTATTGAAAAGGGACAGCCTGCAGATCATGAAATCATCTCTCAAACCGTCTTTATTAAAAATCACCCCATTAAAAATCACCCCATTAAAAATTACAACTATCGCGCTGTTAGCAGCAGTGAGCTTATCTGCTTGTCAAAGCACACCCACTAATTTACCCGTGCTACAGCGCGCCAACAACACATTAGAAACCACGGGGTTAGGCAAAAGTAAAAATATCGCCAAAGTAAATGCGTTACATATCGCAACCGAGCAGTGCCGCGGAAAATCGCCCATTGTGTTGACCGATAGCTACCAGTATAATGGCGTGTTGGATGAAAACATGGGACGCGCGGCTGACCAAGCCATAGGTATGATTGGCAGCGTGTTTGGTAGCAAAAAAACCCTTGCCCGCGATGATGATTACGAATATACCATCACCTTTAAATGTCCCTAATTGTCATAGTCAAATCATCTATCAATAAAAAAAGGTTAGGAACGCTCCTAACCTTTATTGTTTTTGTGTCACTGGCGATTTAACAAATGCTGATTGAGCTGTGCAATCACCGCTTTATCGCCTAACTGATTGATACTGTCACGAATTTTTGGAATCGGCTCGGCAGCAATCGGCTGACTATCAAATAGCTTTAACAACCGCAGTTGTAAGGCTGGCTCACCTTGCTCAATGACAATATCTACGAGGGTAGGCACGTCAAAGGGCAAATCCGAAGTTGACTGTGCCATTGCTACCGCATGATAAGCGCCATGTGGGTCTTGGTCGGTTATGATACGGGTATTTACGGCTCTATAAGCTTTTTCTGAAGTACCGCCTAAGACATTGATTTTGTGTAAACAGTTAAGCGCAGAATTATCTTGTAATTGTGCAATCGCAATGATGTCTTCAGCCTGCTCCTGCAAATAGGCGCGTTTTTGTGCCAGTGCCTGTAATTGCTGCTCAGTCAGTGGCTCAGCGTTTTCGGTTTTTTTTAAGTTGGCATTAAATTGAATTTCTGACATGGCTATCCCCTTATTTATATGGTTATTAGATAAGGGTTTTTTTTATAAAATCAAATCCACCGGTTAAACGAGCACATTTTAATGACAATCAAGCTATTTAATCACAACCCAGTTATAATGAATCAAAATGACAAAAGGGCGTGCTATGTTAGTGTTAACGATAAATGCTGACCATATCAGTGTGACGTTGCAAGATAACCTATGGGACATTGGGCTTACGCTAAACGTAATTGCAGAGACATTGCACGCATTGCCACCCACCGAATTGGCATGGGAAACGGCAATTATGCGCATAGAAGATGCTATTTCACTGCTAAAACCTAGATTGCCCAAAGATGAATTATTAAAGGTGATAGGGGCAGAGGATTTACGCTTGCTAGCGTTTGAGCAAGATGACAATGGCGGCTATATTCGCGCTGAGATGCTAGAAAAAGCTTTTGCAGTGCTGGCGGGCTATCGCTCGCTGCGAGATTTGCCTGCTATGCCCAATGACCTAGCGTTTTATGCCAAGGTATTGCTATTACGAGAATGGGTACACCATTTGGATTTTGATAAGCTTTATTTGGGTTAATTGTCATCAATAAAACAATCGCCAATAAAAAACGTCAATAAAAAAATCGCCAGTACACAACCAGCGATTTTTTTAAATAGGTAATTTAAGGCTGTTTTGAATACTTACTAACCGGTATTTCTTAAGCCTTGGGCAATACCATTGATAGTTAAATGAACCAAGTTAAGCGCTGCGGTATAAGACGCTTCATTATCGCTCGTCGCTTCATTGGTGGTTTCAGTGCTAGTGGTTTCAGCGGTAGACGATTCATCAGTAGTCGCTTCGCGAAGTTGTTTTAATAAAGCGACTTGCAACCAGTTCAAGGCATTCAAATATGGCAAGCGTAGCGCAAGTGAGCGTGCCAATGTACGGTTATCATCTAGTAGCGTTTCTTTATTGGTCAGTGTCAGCAAGGCTTTAAGGCTGCGGTGATATTCTGCAGTAATAAGTGCAAAAATAGCGCTGGCTTCAGTGGCATCGTTGGCGAGCTCAACATAGGCTTGGGCGATTTCGATATCGGTTTTTGCCATCACCTGTGCCATATTTGATAACATGGCTTGCATAAAGGCGCTGTGTTGGGCGTTGTGTTGCAGTTTTGCTAAGTTTTCTGGGTTATCTGCAATCAGTTTTTCGACTGCGGTGCCAAAGCCATACCACGCTGGTAGCATCAAGCGATTTTGCATCCAAGAAAATACCCAAGGAATCGCACGCAAATCTTGAATACGCGCCAAAGACTTGCGACTAGCAGGACGTGAGCCAATATTTAAACTGGCAATTTCTTTGACCAAACTTGTCTGCAAGAAATAATCAATAAAATACGGCTGAGTGATAAGCGCGCGGTAGCAATTAAAGGCTTCATGCGATAATTGATTCATTAGGTCGCTATCAGGGCTTTCGCTATGGCTTGGCAATAGGCTCGCTTTGAGCGTTGCCGCAATCAGCGTCTCAAGGTTGCGTTCTGCGTTGCCAGCATCGGCATATTTTGCGGTAATAACTTCCCCTTGCTCGGTAATGCGGATTTGACCATCCACTGAGCCTTCTGGTTGTGCCAAAATCGCTTCAAATGACGGACCACCACCACGACCCACGCTACCACCACGACCGTGGAATAGACGCAGTTGAATGGCATATTTTTCTGCCATTTCCACCAGCTGAATTTCAGCTTGGTATAGCGACCATTGACTGGTGACATAACCGCCATCTTTGTTACTGTCTGAATAACCGAGCATAATCTCTTGCAGATTGTCACGACTGGCTAGCACCGATTTGTACCAAGGTTTATCCAGTAATTCACTCATGATACGGGTACTGTTTTGCAGCGCCTCAATGGTTTCAAACAAAGGTACGATATTGATACGGCTCACGGGTACGCCATCTTTGACCAATAATAGCCCTGATTCTTTCAATAGTAACGCCAATGCCAACAAATCACTCACTTGTTCGGCATTGGAGATAATGCTTTGGGTAATCGCTTTGTCACCAAAGCGATTTTTGATATCGGCTGCGGCCTGAAAAATCTCTAGCTCGCGCTGGGTTTGTGGCTCATAAGTGATATAGGGGTTGTATAAAGGGCGCGCAGTTGCCAATTCACGCAGCAGCACACGTTGACGCGCGGACTCAGACAAAGAAAGATAGTCTTCTAAATCGGCATGTTTGAACAAATCATGGACGGTTTCGGCATGAATCCCTGAAAACTGGCGCAAGTCCAATGGCATCAAATAAAAACCAAATACTTCTACCGCGCGGATGATATCGGTGAGTCGTTCATTAGCCAGTAACTCACTGCCATTATCTACCAATGACTGATAAACGACGTACAAATCATCTAAAAACTCGTCACAATCAGCGTAGGGCTCACTAAGTCCAAAGCGACAACCGTAAGACAAATCAAACGTATGCGAGGTAGCGACTAAACGTGATGAAATAAACCCGATGGCGCGGCGATAAGGCTCTTCTTCTCTAGAGATATTATCTTCTTTGGATTGCTCGGAGAGTGCCAGTACCGCATCACTCACTTTCACATGGCGGATAGATAGCGGCAACTCTTGGTACAGCTTGCCCAGTTGGTCACGATAAAAGTAAAACACCGTTGCCGCTTGGCGTTTGAACGCATAGCGAAGGGTATCGGCTGACACAAACGGATTGCCATCACGGTCGCCACCGATCCAACCACCAATATTAAGTAAGTTTGGCATGTCAGTGTCGGGGAAACGCTCTTTTAACTGATAATCTAATTTGCGATACAAACTTGGCAGGGCTTCAAAAAAACTTAAATCGAAATAGGCAATGCCATTGTCGATTTCATCTTTGACAGTAATTTTAAAATGGCGGGTTTCATTGGTTTGCCACTGCGACAATAACGTAGCTTCTAGTTGCTGCTCGATACGCTGACGTTGGTAGCCAATCGCGGTGTGGTATTGCTCAAGTAAGGCACGGATTTGACGGCGCAGTGATAAAATCGTTTGACGCTGTACTTCGGTCGGATGCGCGGTCAATACCGCACTGATAAAGGTATCATCAAGCTGTGCTTGCAACTCATCGCTGTCAATCCCTTGGGCTTTTAATTCATCAACCACATGGGCAAAACTACTTTTTGAGGCAGATTCGTCTTGTTCGTGGGCAAGGCGGCGGCGCTCATGGTGCATGTCTTCGGCGATGTTAAACACTTGCGCAAATAAGCCGCAAGCCCGAATGAGATTCTTGCGCTGTTGATGGTTGAGCGTTGGCAAAATGGCTTGAATAGTCTGCTGGGGGTCTTCGCCATTTAACAGTTTATTAATGGTTTGTTTGACCGGTTCTGAGGTTTGCTGCTCAACGACCGTTATCAGCACACGGCTAAGTAACTGGGTGTCCGCTAGCAAAGGAGAGTCTTTATCATTGTCGATAAGCTCAACAAGTGCCGTATTTGACGGATGCGAGTTTAAAGGGGTTAAGCTTAAAACGTGAGGCGGTGCAAGGCTTTTTTCATTTTCAGCTGGGTTGGCGTTGGTCTGGCTCATGACTTTTCCCTTATTTGCTTTAGTCTAAAAAGTGTAACAGGACAATTATGTTAGCACAAACTATTATCACTATAAGAAATACTAATCGTTAAAAATCCGAAATATAAACAGCGCTAAAATTATTTTGGCAAGGCTTGACGTTAGCAAGTCTATTTGCTATATTCAAAACGATACAAAACGTATCATTTGAGTTTATAAAATGAATTCAAGGAGTGAATTCAAAGAATGAATGCAATGATAGGCTTTGCTAAGCAATAAGATATTTTGCCAACCTCTGAAAACCAAACCTGCAAGCGACTTTCACCATCCGTTAAGATTCTAGCTAAGGACAGCCAATGAGTTTCTCTGACTTATACAATCAATCCATCAACGACAAACAAGCCTTTTGGGGCGAGCAAGCCAAACGAATCTACTGGCATCAGCAACCCACCCAAATTTTAGATGATAGTAAGCTGCCCTTTGCCAAATGGTTTGTCGGTGGGGAAACCAATTTGTGTTACAACATGGTCGATCGCCACCTTGAAAACCGGGCAGAGCAAGATGCCTTTGTATGGGTGTCTACCGAAATCAATGCTGAAATGATTGATAATTACCCCAATATTCAGAAAGCTTTTAAGGCACTGGGCAACCCTGTTGAACTGTATACCGACTATGCCAAACGCCGCTTAACGTACAACGATTTATACAAAGAAGTAAACTATTTTGCCGATGTGCTAAAACGTCATGGCATCGACAAAGGCGACCGTGTTGTCATCTATATGCCGATGATTTTGGAAGCAGCGTATGCCATGCTCGCTTGTGTGCGTATCGGGGCGATTCATTCGGTAGTATTTGGCGGATTCGCCTCGCATAACCTTGCCATACGGATGGATGATGCCGAAGCCAAAATGGTGATTACGGTCGATGCAGGGCTGCGCGGTGGTAAGCTCATTAATTATAAAAACTTGGTCAATAAAGCAGTCGAAGAAGCCAAAGTCAAACCCCGTGTGCTGGTGATTGACAGGGGTATCATGCCATATACAGCAGAGCCACAAGACATCGACTATGCCACTGAGCGGGCAATAAGTGCCGACAACAATGCCAAAGTCGATTGTGTTTGGCTAGAGTCCAATGCGCCATCGTATCTATTATATACCTCGGGCACGACAGGCACACCCAAAGGCGTACAGCGCGATACAGGCGGTCATGCGGTAGCCCTAGCCACCGCGATGGATTTTGTCTATAACGGTAAGGCTGGCGAGACGTTTTGGGCGATTTCGGATATCGGTTGGGCAGTGGGTCATTCGTTTAGCATCTATGCCCCCTTACTGACCGGCATGACCAGTATCATATATGAAGGCTTGCCGACCACGCCAAACCCGGGGATTTGGTGGCGAATTGTCGAAGCCAATAAAGTCAATATTTTGTTAACCGCACCGACAGGCGTGCGGATGCTACGTAAACAAGACGAAATGTGGATGAGCCGTCACGATATCTCAAGTCTAAAATCATTCTTCTTGGCAGGTGAGCCACTCGATGAGCCAACGGCACAGTGGCTAACAGGTCACATGGGCGTGCCAATCATTGACCACTATTGGCAAACTGAATCGGGCTGGCCCATCCTAAGCCATGCCCCAAAATTTGCAGACAATCCCGACCACAAGCCACACAAACAAGGCACACCCGGCTATCCGATGTTTGGATATGACGCCAAAGTCATCAATGAAACCACAGGCGAACCTTGCCAAGCCAATGAAAAAGGCATGCTGGTGTTAGCCGCACCTTTACCACCCGGTTGTTTGGCCACCGTTTGGCGAAATGACGAGCGTTTTATCAATGGCTATTTTTCACTACTCGATGGCAAACAATACGCAACATCAGACTATGCCGTGATGGATGAATACGGCTACTACTATATTCTAGGGCGAACCGATGATGTCATCAATGTGGCAGGTCACCGTTTGGGTACCAAAGAAATCGAGGAAGCCATCGGTCATCACCCCGAAGTCGCCGAATCAGCGGTTGTTGGCATCCATGACGAGCTTAAAGGTGAGTTACCCATTGCCTTTTGCATCCTAAAAAATCATGACTTAGTAGCAGAAACCGAAAACCGTTTCCGCATTGAGCAGCAAATCGTGGGTGAAGTCGCAAGACAGTTGGGCGCCCTTGCTAAACCTGCGGCTATTTATTTTCCCAAAGCTTTACCCAAAACCCGTTCAGGCAAAATCTTACGCCGCTCTATCAAGGCACTGGCGGAAGGCAAAGAAACAGGCGACATGAGTACGCTGGATGACCCAACCGCGATTGAGGCGGTCAGACAAGCGATGGCGGATTATTAATGGCAATCAATAAGTTGTCAGTTAATAAATGGTTAGTGCTTAAAAATCAGGGGTGATGATGGTCATGGAGAATTACGCCTTACTGGCTTTTAGGCACGCCCCCACGCCGATAGTGGTATTAAGCTATCGGCGTATCAAAGCACTCAACGATGCCTTTGCCAATTTGTTCGGTTATGCGCACGATGAGCTACTCAATCAATCGATGCAAAAATTGTTTCCCAGTGTCGAAGATTTTGAAAAAATTGGCAAAGAAGCATTAACAGGTTTGGGATTACAGACCAATAGGCATTACTGCGATGAGCGCTTTATGCGTCACAAAACAGGGGAAATATTTTGGGCAACCACCCACGGACGCACCTTAACCCCAGATGACCCATTTAAACTGGCGATTTGGCATTTTGAAAAAAAACCGCAAGTATTGTCCGAATCGCAGCTCACCGCACGTGAAGCCCAAATCGCCCAGTATGTGGTCAATGGCTATACCTGTAAAGAGATTGGTAAGTTACTCGGTTTATCCCCCAGAACCATTGAAGTGCATAAAGCCAACTTAATGAAAAAACTGGGTGCTCGCAGCAAAGGTGAGCTAGTCTCAAAAATTATTGTCATTAACCCTATGGCAACCGCCCAGCAAAACCACTCTAGCAAAACTACTCCAGAAAAAATACTTAAGTAATTAAGTATTATTGACAGTACCCCCCCAACTCATTCACACTGTTTTGCAACGCGTTTAACGCTATCTAACGCTATACACCCAACACGGTAAAAACAAGGATTGTTACGATGACTACCCAAACTGTAAAACAACTCATCAACGGCGAATTTGTCGAATCAACCACTAGTGAGTGGATTGACCTGAGCAACCCAGCTACCCAACAAGTGATTGCCAAAGTACCCCAAACTACCCCCAATGAAATTAACCAAGCTGTCGCGGCGGCTGCAGAAGCGTTCAAAACTTGGCGCAAAACCCCAATCAACACCCGCTCGCGCATCTTCTTAAAATACCAACAACTGATTCGTGACAACATGGACGAGCTTGCCGCCATGCTCACCGAAGAACAAGGCAAAACCCTAGCCGATGCCAAAGGCGATGTGTTCCGTGGTCTTGAAGTCGTCGAACATGCCTCAGGCATTGGCAACCTGCAACAAGGCGCATTTATCGAAAACGTGGCAACTGGCGTGGATATGTATAATATTCAGCAACCACTTGGCGTGTGTGCGGGTATCACCCCGTTTAACTTCCCCGCCATGATTCCACTTTGGATGTTCCCAATGGCAATCGCCACCGGTAACACCTTCGTATTAAAACCATCAGAACAAAACCCGATGGTCACCATGCGCTTGGTAGAGCTGGCGCTCGAAGCGGGAATCCCAAAAGGCGTACTCAATGTGGTGCATGGCGGCAAAGACACCGTTGATGCCATTTGTGACCACCCAGATATCAAAGCCATCTCATTTGTGGGTTCTACTGCCGTCGGCACACACGTCTATAACCGAGCCAGTCAAGCAGGTAAACGCGTGCAATGTATGATGGGGGCTAAAAACCACGCAGTAATCCTACCCGATGCCAATAAAGAACAATGCCTAAACCAACTAGCCGGTGCAGCATTTGGTGCCGCAGGTCAGCGCTGTATGGCATTGTCGGTAGTTATTTTGGTCGGGGAAGCCAAAAACTGGGTGGGTGACATCGTGGAGCGTGCCAAAAAATTGGTGGTGGCAGCCGGTAAAGATGACAAAGACTTAGGACCTGTTATTTCAAAAGCGGCCAAAGCGCGTGTTGAGCGCTTAATCCAAGCGGGCGCAGATGAAGGCGCACAAGTCCTGCTCGATGGTCGTGGTATCAAGGTGGAAGGCTTTGAAAACGGTAACTTTGTCGGACCGACTATTTTAGATAACGTCACCACTGACATGACTTGCTACAAAGAAGAAATCTTTGGACCAGTGCTTGACATCATGTACGCCGATAGCCTAGATGAGGCCATTGCCATCATCAATGCCAATCCAAATGGTAATGGCACGGCTATCTTTACCCAATCAGGTGCGGCAGCGCATAAATTCCAACAAGATATTGATGTGGGTCAAGTCGGTATTAATTTACCCATTCCTGTGCCACTACCGATGTTTTCATTCACCGGTTCTCGCGCCAGTAAACTGGGTGACTTAGGACCGTATGGCAAACAAGCTGTACAGTTTTATACCCAAACCAAAACCGTCACCGCCCGTTGGTTTGATGATGAAGCCAGTAAAGGGGTGAACACTACCATTTCATTAAAGTAACTACACGTTAACAATTAATATTTCGTGATTAAGACTCATTGAATTGGGCTATCAGGTTAAAAACGTTATAGCCAATATAGCCAAGCGTCGCGATTTTGCATTAAGTTAAAGCGACGCTTGGCAACGACTGATGGCATGGATGTAATTTAGCCATAAAAAGGAATTTACCATGAATTTTTCTCTTACCGAAGACCAACAAGCCTTTGCCGATTTGGCTGCCCAATTTGCCGCCAAATCGCTAGCACCCAACGCTGCCGAATGGGATGCCACAGGCTATTTTCCCAAAGAGGTGTTCAAAGCCGCCGGTGAACTGGGCTTTATGGGGCTTTACACCAACCCTGATTTTGGCGGACTGGGCTTGCCGCGCCTTGATGCGGCAATTATCTTTGAAAAACTGGCGTATGGCGATACCTCAACCGCCGCATTCATGACCATTCACAACATGGTCGCTTGGATGATTGGCGAGTTTGCCAAGCCCGAGGTTGCCGAAAAATACTTGCCTGAATTATTAGCGGGCGAAAAATTGGGTAGCTACTGTTTGACAGAGCCCAATGCTGGCTCAGATGCGGGTTCATTAAAAACCAAAGCCGTCAAACAAGGCGACTATTACCACATTACTGGGCAAAAAATGTTTATCTCTGGGGCAGGGGCGACCGATGTGCTTGTGGTGATGGCGCGCACCTCGGACAATGGGGCAAAAGGCGTGTCTGCCTTTATCGTCGATGCCAACAGCGATGGCATCAGCTACGGCAAAAATGAACATAAAATGGGCTGGAAAAACCAACCGACCGCCGCGGTACATTTTACCGATGTCAAAGTCCCTGCCGAAAATCTACTGGGTGAAGAAGGACAGGGCTTTACCTTTGCCATGAAAGGCTTGGATGGTGGGCGTATCAATATCGCCACTTGCGCGGTGGGTACGGCTCAAGCTGCCCTTGACCGTGCCGTGCAGTATGTACAGGAGCGTAGCCAGTTTGGTAAAACCCTCGACCAATTCCAAAATGTGCAGTTTAAACTTGCCGATATGCTCACCCATCTGGTGTCGGCTCGGCAGATGGTGCGATTGGCGGCGTATCATTTGGATAGCAAATCGCCCGATGCCACGGCGTATTGTGCGATGGCAAAACGCCTTGCCACGGATTTGAGTTTTGATATCGCCAACCAAGCGTTGCAGCTACACGGTGGCTATGGCTATCTACAAGAATATCCGCTAGAGCGTCATGTGCGCGATTTGCGCGTGCATCAAATCCTAGAAGGCACCAATGAAGTGATGCGGATGATTGTGTCTCGCAAAATGATGGAAGATGGGGCGTTGGCAAGATTGCAATGAATTTAAAGGCATTTTAAAAGGAATTTACCATGTCAAATTACACCAATTTAAAATTAACAATCGACAATCACATTGCGGTTTTGACGCTCAATAATCCGCCTGCCCACACTTGGACAAAGGACAGCTTAGCCAGTTTAAAGCAGCTTATTAGCGACTTAAATGCCAACAAGCAAGTCACCGCTTTGGTAGTACATGGCGATGGCGAAAAGTTTTTTTCCGCAGGGGCGGACTTGAACAGCTTTGCCAGTGGTGACAAAGGTCAAGCAGCGGAGATGGCAATGGCGTTTGGTGAAGCGTTTGAAGCCTTGTCCAATTTTCGTGGCGTGTCGATAGCCTGTATCAACGGCTATGCGATGGGTGGTGGGCTTGAGTGTGCGTTGGCGTGTGATATCCGCATTGCTGAGAGCCATGCCCAAATGGCACTCCCTGAGCTATCGGTTGGCTTATTGCCGTGTGCAGGCGGTACGCAAAATTTGCCGTGGCTGGTGGGTGAAGGCTGGGCAAAACGTATGATTTTATGCGGTGAGCGTATCAAGGCAGATAAGGCGCTGCAAATTGGTTTGGTGGAAGAAGTCGTGGAAAGTGGCAAAGGGTTAGAAACGGCTTTAGAATTGGCTCAAAAAGTGGCGAAGCAATCCCCCGATGCGATTGCGTCGAGTAAAACCTTGATTATGTCGGCACGTTATCAGCCACCAAGTTTTAACTGGATAAAGGAACGTGAGTTATTTATCAAGTTATTTGATGGCGATAACCAACAAGAAGGCGTCAATGCGTTCCTTGAAAAACGCTCGCCAGAGTGGAAATAAACAAAAACTATTTATGAGTGAAATTCAACTATTCTTCATAACCGATATTACCAATTTAGTTTTTGCATATGAGCACCCATTAAATGAAGAATGGGAAAATAAATTATTAATAAAAAATCATTACACTTATATTGATGATAAATTACTTAGATATTTAGCCGATAGTTTAGCATGGGTTAACTTTAGTGTTGATGATAAAGACGTGGTTTATCAAGGATTAGATTTTGAAGGTGTGAATACGCTTTATCCAAATCAAATCACTAGTTTTAAAAAGTTAATTTTGGCTTGGATTGTACTTTTTGAAAATGCAAACCAAACATTTGATTTAAACCGTTTTAACCAAACTCAAACTTTTGATAAATCCACTGTTTTAACGCAACTTTATCAATTAGTTGAGTTTTGTCAAATTGTTGAAAATAACCCAAATAAATGCTTAGTACATATCGGACTATAATAGGAAAATAAAAATGAGCGAGGAAAATCAACAACCTGTAATATTTGAAACGATAGCCACCCACTGCGGTCATCACATCGGCACGATGACATTGAACGACCCGAAAGCCCTAAACGCCCTAAGCGTTGATATGTGCAAACTGATGGCAAATCAGCTTGCAAAATGGGCAACCGATGACAACATCGTCGCCATTTTGCTAAAGGGAAGTGGCGACAAGGCGTTCTGTGCAGGGGGCAATATCCGCAAACTGTACGACAGCATGATCGACACTCCGCCCCAAGTGCCTATGCAGCAGCCTAATCCGTACGGGGTTGAATTCTTCGAAAACGAATACAGCCTATACCGGCAAATGCACTTTTACCCAAAACCGATTATCTTGTGGGGTAACGGTATTGTCATGGGCGGTGGTATGGGCTTGATGGCGATGTGTAGCCATCGTATCGTCACCGAAACCACCCGTTTTGCCATGCCAGAGATTACCATCGGCTTATACCCCGATGCCACAGGTTCGTGGTTTTTGGCGCGTATGCCTGCCAAAATTGGGCTGTTTTTGGGCTTGACAGGGGCGAACTGTAACGCCAACGATGCGATTTTCTCTAGCCTTGCCGAGTATGCCGTGGCAAGTACAGAATATGACAAAGTGCTTGACGCGCTAAAACAAGCCAATTGGCAAGCTGACAACAATTTACATGATATCGCAAGCCAAGCCTTAGCCAAAATTCATCATACCGAGCATTTAGCAGACAGTCATTTGATGATGCATTTTAATACCATCCAAACGCTAGTAAACAAAGGCTCAGTGCATGATATAGATGCAGCGTTGCGCGATGACAACTTTACCAAAGTCAACGGCGAAGCGGATAAATGGCTCACCAAAGCGGTCGAGACTTATCAGCACGGGTGCCCTGTTAGTGCGGCATTAACGGTTGAGATGTTTAAACATGCCAGCAAATTATCGCTTGAGCAAGTGCTATATATAGAGATGAATGCGTCGCTACATTGTGTTAATTACCCCGATTTTCGTGAGGGTGTACGCGCGTTACTGATTGATAAAGACAAATCGCCAAAATGGCGTAAAACCCTTGATGAATGCGATGCCCGCTATATCCAGTCACATCTTGCGCCAGCTTTTCCCAATAGCGAACATCCATTTGAGGCTTGGTTGGGTAGCGATTCGCTCTCAGCAAAATTAGCCAAACTTGCTGTATAAAGTTTACAAACACCACAACATACAAGGAATGTATATGCCAAATAATCAACAAACAGCCATTAAAAAAATTGCTTTTATCGGGCTTGGTAATATGGGCAAACCGATGGCAGAAAATCTTATCAAAAATGGCTTTGCCCTCAACGTATTTGACCTAAACACCGCCGTGCTAAACGACCTTGCCAAACAAGGGGCAAACGTGGCGACTTCACCTGTGGACGCAAGCAAAGAGGTAGATATGGTCATCACCATGTTACCTGCAGGTCAACATGTCAAAGAGGTATATCTGGGTAAAGATGGTAATAAAGGCTTACTCGATGTGGTGAGTAAAGATACCTTGCTGGTCGATAGTAGCACCATCGCAGCGAGTGATGCGCGTGAAGTTGCGCAAGTCGCGGCAGAAAAAGGTATTCAGTTTATGGATGCGCCCGTATCAGGCGGTACGGCAGGGGCAGCAGCAGGGACACTCAGCTTTATTGTGGGCGGGCAAGCTGAGCAATTTGAGCAGGTCAAACCCGTTTTAGAGGCGATGGGAAAAAATATCTTTCACGCGGGCGAGGTCGGTGCAGGTCAAGTCGCCAAAATCTGTAATAACATGCTGCTTGGCGTGATTATGACAGGGACAGCCGAAGCCATGAATTTGGGCGCCAAAAACGGATTAGACCCAAAAGTCTTAGCCAGTATTTTGTCAGCCAGCACCGGTCGTAACTGGGCGCTGGAAGTGTGTAATCCGCATCCCGATGTTGGTGATGCCATGCCATCAAGCCGTGGTTATACAGGTGGATTTATGAGCAAACTCATGCTCAAAGACATGAACCTTGCCAAACAAACAGCCAATGATACCCAGGTGGTGACACCAATGGCTGACCAAGCGACGGCTCTGTATAGCAAACATAGCGAGCAACATGGAGATAAGGATTTCTCAAGCATCATGGCGCATTATGATGCGAACGTTCTGCAATAAGTTTTGGCGTTTAGTAAAAAGCTAGGATTTTTTTCTGGCTTTTTTCTAGTCGTTAATTCAAAAGTTAACCCAAAAATAGGGTAGAATTAGCGTCAATCCCAATTTATCGCATCAGTTTTATTATGTCTAAGCCAACAGCACGCCCCAAAAAACCGAAAATTGTCTTTTTTGATATTGATGACACGTTGTACATCAAGCAGCAAGAAAGGGTGCCGCAATCCGCGATTGAGGCACTTAAAAAATTAAAGCAGCAAGGCATTATGGTCGCTATCGCCACCGGTCGGGGTCGTGCGGTATTTCCCAAAGCTGTGTATGAGCTCATTGAAACCGTGGGTATCGATGTGCTGGTCACCATCAACGGTCAATGCAGTCACCACCAAGGTGAATTGTTAGCGCATTATCCGATGACCACTACGCAAATTAAACTGATTACCGATTATCTTGAATCAAACAATTTATCCTATGCCTACATGACCGATACGGAAATTATCGCGTTAGCGGAAGATGATGCGCTGTCAGAAGCTTTGAATTCGCTTAAAATAGCTTACCGTACTGCCCGTCATGATGACATTGATCTATCGATACCTATTTATCAAGTTGTGGCATTTCATCCTGACAACACGCAGGTAAATTTTGAATTTCCCTCGACTTTAAAAATCATGCGCTGGCATAAAAACGGTATCGATATTCTAGATGCGACAGGCTCGAAGGCGCGCGGCATTGCGCAGGCGCTCAATAAACTGGGTCTGGATTTTGAAGATGCCATGGCATTCGGCGATGGGGTGAATGATATCGAAATGTTACAGACAGTCGGCTTTGGCGTGGCGATGGGGAATGCTCATGCCGATGTGAAAGCGGCGGCTGACTATGTATGCCCGACTGCGTGGGAAGATGGCATCTATCAAGGCTTACAACATTTGGGTTTGTTGCCACATGGATGAGCCATCAAATAACTAAGCCCCACCATGCTATATACAATTTATGAGTAAAAGTGCTTTGGGCGTTTTAACGTTACCTTATCAAAAGTGCCAAAGATAACCTTTAAATTTGCCCAAAAAACGCATCACGAATATCATCGGCAGCCTTTTGCATATCAGGTACAAACCCAATCAAGTCCTCGACGGATTTGCGCGTTTTAGGTGCGGTTGTATAGAGTGAGCCGATGTAACGACCTTGGGTGTCATTGATTGCCACAGCAATTGAAACCGCTTGGGCAATATACTCTTCATCAGAAATTGCATAGCCCAGCTTGGCTACCTGCTCAAGGCTTTGATTGAGTACATCCCTATCGGTAATCGTGGCAGGGGTGATAGCGGTTAACGATAAATTTTTTAGTAGCGTCACCCTATCATCCTTTGTGAGCGTGCTGAGATAGATTTTACCAGCCGCCGTACACCAAATGGGTGCTTGCGAATCAGTGGGCATATACACTTGTAAGGCAGAAGGACAAGGTACGCGGTCGGTATATACCATGTTGACGTAATAGGGTACCGCCATGCCACAGGTTTCACCGATTTTATCGACCAGTCTTTGCAAAATCGCAAACCGCTGAATCGCCACTTGCTGGCTTTGCCAAAGATGAATCGCCATATGTCGCGTACGCGATGCAGGCACAATCGTACCATTGATATCGACCCGCACAAAGCCTTCTTCTTGCAGCTGCTGTATCAGTCGGTGCATGGTCGGTTTTGGAATATCCAAAATCTCAGACAAATCCAGCGGGGATAAAGGACGCTGTGCCGCAGACACGGCTTCGATGATTTTTAAAACACGGGTAATAGAAGAAACTCGAGCCATTATATTGTCTTTTTAAGTCTAGGGTCAGCACGTCGCCAGAAAAAATTGAAAAAATATTTTGCAAAGTTGGCAGTGATTAAAGTGCAAGGTTTTTTGATTATACCAAAATTTTTTTAAACTTCACCTGCTATTTGCGCGTTCGTCCTGCATAACCTCAGTGTTGCAGAGCCAATTTGCTTTCAAATTGAGCTTGCGGGCAATATCCGCTAATATAGTCGGCATTTAACGCTTAACCAAGCCACATTTATCAATACCAAGCCACATTTATCAATACCAAGCCACATTTATCAATTTGGGGAAAACACATGCCGCGTTTTGTCAGTTTTAATATCAATGGATTGCGGGCGCGCCCACACCAGCTTGAAGCCATTCGCGATATCATCGCACCCGATGTCATTGGGCTACAAGAAACCAAAGTACATGATGATGCATTTCCGCTACAGAGCGTGCAGCAATTGGGCTATCATGTCGAGTTTTTTGGGCAAAAATCTCATTATGGCGTGGCGTTATTATCACGACAAAAACCTATTTTTGTACAAAAAGGCTTTCCAACCGATAGCGACGACGCGCAGCGACGATTTATCCATGCGCGCTATGATTTTAATGGCAAATATATTGATGTGCTTAATGGCTATTTCCCGCAAGGTGAAAATCGCAAGCATGAAACCAAATTTCCGATGAAGCGCAAATTCTATGCCGATTTAACCGACTATATCTTGCAGCTTAAAGCAGAAAATCGCAGTATGATTTTGATGGGGGATATGAATATTGCGCCGCTTGATTTTGATATTGGCATTAGCGAGGATAGTGTCAAACGTTGGCTAAAAAATGGCACGTGCTCGTTTTTGCCAGAGGAGCGAGAGTGGTACCAAGCCCTGCTAGCGACAGATTTGCATGATACTTATCGGGCGTTATATGCCGACGGTCAAGCCTTGAGCTGGTTTGATTATCGCAGCAAGGGATTTGACGATGAGCCAAAGCGTGGGCTGCGCATTGACCATATCTTGATGACGCCCGATTTGGCAGATAAGCTCAACGGTGCAGGCGTCAGCTATGATTTGCGTGCCATGGAAAAACCCAGCGACCATGCCCCGATTTGGGCAGATTTTTTGGATTAATCAATTAAACAACAGTAAGGAGCGCTCTCATGCCAGTTGGCAATGTTGAACTTGTAAAATTAAACCCAGTGAAAGGGATAAAAATTGGCATCACCGAAGCCCACGTGCGCTATGCAGGGCGCAAAGACTTAACGGTTTTTGACATCATAGCCGGCGCAAATACCGCGGTTGTCACCACGCAAAACCAATTTTGTGCCGCGCCTGTGCAGTTGCTGCGAGAATTTATCGCTAAAGACAGTCCCCGTTATTTGATTGTCAACACAGGCAACGCCAACGCTGCCACGGGTGAAGACGGTAAACAGCGTGCCAAAACAACGTGTGTGGCATTGGCAGAAAAAACTGGTGTCGCAGCCGAGCAAGTATTGCCTTACTCCACCGGGGTGATTGGGGAAACCTTGCCGGCGGATAAAATCATCGCGGGGTTAGACAGCGCCTTAGCCAATTTAAGCGACGATAATTGGCTTGGCGCCGCCCACAGCATCATGACTACCGATACCACACCAAAAGGACATAGCGAACAAGTCACGATTGATGGCGTCACCTATACCGTGACAGGTATCTCAAAAGGAGCGGGCATGATTCGCCCCAATATGGCGACTATGCTTGGCTTTGTGGCAACCGATGCCAACATTGAAAAATCATTGCTACAAAATATCTTGACCGACACGGTGAATCAGTCATTTAACCGCATCACAGTGGATGGCGATACCTCGACCAATGACTGCTGTACGTTGATTGCCACAGGACAAGTTGGGGATGTGATTGACAGCGAAAATCACCTGCATTATCAAGCGATTTATGAGGCAATTAAAAATGTGATGATTCGAATCGCTCAATTGATTGTACGCGATGGTGAAGGGGCAACCAAATTTATCACGGTCAAAGTGACAGGCGGTGAAACCTCTGAAGAATGTGCCAAAATCGCGTATGAAGTGGCGCATTCACCGCTGGTAAAAACCGCATTTTTTGCTAGCGACCCAAATTGGGGGCGTATTTTGGCAGCGGTAGGCAAAGCGGGCGTACTGCTTGACCAGTCAAAAGTGGCGGTATCACTCGATGATGTGCGTATCTGCGAGCGCGGCGGCTTGGCACATGACTATACCGAGGCGCGTGGTAGTGAGGTAATGAAGCGTCCTGAAATTACCATTCATATTGAATTGGGTCGTGGGCAGGCGAGTGATACCGTCTATACCTGTGATTTATCATACGAGTATGTCAAAATCAATGCTGATTATCGTTCTTAAAGTCAATCTTAAAGTCAATCTTAAAGTCAATTAAAGGTAACGAATGAAAAAACTAACCACCCTGCTTTTTTTGCTGACTACCGCTGTTATCTTACAAGGGTGTGTGCATAAAATTGTCACTGTCCCTGTCAAAGTTGCCTATAAGACCACCAAAGGGGTGGTCAAAGGCACGGTAGCCGTCGCTAAAGCGGTGATACCAAGCGATAGTGACGACAAAAAAGACTAAACACAGGCTGTCTAGTCATTTATTTATGTCGCACTCGTTCATTGATGGCAATCATGTATGGCAATCATGCGTAGCGTCTTTGCCGTAACATTTCATACAGACACAGTGACCCTGCTATCGCCACGTTTAAGCTTTCTTGACCATTGGGCTGTGGTAGGGCAATCGGGGCAGATTGACTAAGTAACCTCTCATCGACGCCTTGTCCTTCATGCCCCATAATCAAGGCTAGCGGTTGTCTCAAATCAGTCTGATAAATAATATGATCGGTATGTGAGCTCGTGGCAAACATCGGCACTTTGACCTTCATCAAAATCTCATCTACGCTGATGCCTTCATAAATCGTTAAACTAAAATTTGCCCCCATGCCCGCTCGCAAGGTTTTGGGCGACCACGCCGATGCGGTGCCCATCGTACAGACAATGGTTTTAATTCCCACGGCTGAGGCGGTGCGTAATAGCGTGCCTAGATTGCCATTGTCTTGGACACCATTGATGATTAAGCAATCGCTGGTAATGGGCTGATTAAAGTCTAAATGCGGCATATCAATCATCGCCATGATGGGCAGGCTCTCGCCCAGCGTGCGAATCTCTTTATAAAGATTATCGCTAATCGTTAACGTTTTAACATTTTCAAGTCGGTTTAATAAGGCATTGATTTCGTCATTGTGCAAACCGCTTTCACTGACAATCACGGTTTCGGGCGTGAGATTGGCGTTGAGGTACGCTTCAAGCAAATGCGTGCCTTCAATCACGGTTTTCCCCAGTTTTTTACGCTGGCGCGACGCAGTGAGAAGGGCATGGGCAGTTTTAATGGTTGGGTTGTCTTTTGAAGTGATAAGCATTATTTGACTTCTTCATGCAGCTTTTTGACGTAGGTCACTTCGTTTTTTGCCCCCAGTACCACAGGCACCCGTTGGTGGATACTGGTCGGCTCGATATCCAAAATACGATTGATAGCATCGGTACTCATACCACCCGCTTGCTCAATCAGCAAGCTCATCGGATTGGCTTCATACATCAGACGCAGTTTACCCGGTTTATCAGGGTGTTTGGTGTCAAACGGATAGCTAAAAATCCCCCCACGGCACAAAATACGGTGAATATCGCCCACCATCGCCGCCACCCAGCGCATATTAAAGTCTTTACCGCGCACGCCAGTTTTACCTGCCGTAAACTCATCAATGTAACGCTGCATCGGTGGCAACCAATAGCGATAGTTGGAGGCATTAATCGCATACTCTTTGGTGTCTGCGCTAATTTGCACTTGGTCTTTGATTTGCACAAACGCTTTGGTGTCTGGGTCAAGACTGAACATGGCGACACCCTTACCAAGCGTGATTGACATCACAGTTGAGGTGCCATACAAAATATAACCCGATGCCAACTGCTCAGTCCCTTTTTGCAAAAAGTCCTCATCCGTCGCAGGGTGACCTTGGCGGTGGTAGGGTAAAATCGAGAAAATTGTACCGACTGCCATATTAATATCGATATTGGATGAGCCATCAAGCGGGTCAAACAGTACCAACACGTCGCCATCTTGATTGGCAGGGGTGGCGTTATCTAATTCTTCAGAGGCCACACCCGCGCAGTGTGGATTGCTGCTCAAAGCGTCTAGTAACAAATCATTGGCAATGACATCGAGCTTTTTTTGCTCTTCGCCCTGCACGTTTTGGTTACCCGCTTCGCCCAAAATATCTGCGAGAGCGCCGCGTTTGAGCAAATCGCTAATTTGAATACCGACTTTGGTAATGGTGGTAATGATGTCGGCAATGGCAGGTTGGGCGTTTTGCGCGGCAAGATAAGTTTCAAGATTTGACATAAGTAGACCTTATTATAAAATTATAAATTAACAACCTAAGCCAATCATATACGATTAAGCAAGGTGAATTTAGACCTCATGAATTAAAAAAAATATAGACAATTTGCCGCAAATTGTAGCACTTTTTGAGCCGTCTTATCAGCGATAATCGCAAAATATTGGCGTATTTATTCCAGCCGATTTACGGTAAAATAGGCAAAATTTATACAAATAACAACAAATCTAGGTGGCTGATGAATATTTTAAACACCCAAACTTTATCCAACGAAGCGCTACAGAGCAAGCTTGATCAAGCGATGGCAAAGCCAGAAATGAACGAAGCAGGTGATTTGCGGCATTTTATCGGCGTAGAAGGGTTATCCAAAACGCAGCTGATGGCCATCATCGAAAAAGCCAATGGTTACTTAACCGACAATGCCGGTCGCCCCAACAGCATTCGCAATAGTGATGAGCTTGAAGGCTGTACGGTGATGAATTTGTTTTTTGAAAACTCTACCCGTACCCGCACCACCTTTGATGTGGCTGCCAAACGTCTTGGCGCTAGTGTCATCAGTATCGATATTGCCAAATCCAGCACCCAAAAAGGCGAAAGCTTACGGGATACGCTGTGGAACCTTGAAGCGATGACAGCGGATATCTTTGTGGTGCGTCATTCATCGAGTGGGGCTGCGCATTTTATGGCAACCGAAGTCACCCCAAACATTGCCATCATCAACGGTGGTGACGGCTGGCACGCGCATCCGACCCAAGCGATGCTCGATATGCTCACGATTTATCGTGAAGCGCCAAGACCGTTTGAGGAATTAACGGTAGCGATTATCGGCGATATCAAGCATAGCCGCGTTGCCCGTTCAGACATTGCAGCACTCAAAACCTTGGGAGTTAAAGAAATTCGCGTTGTGGCGCCCAAGACATTATTACCAAAAGGCATTGAGCGTTATGGTGTCAATGTCTATAACGATTTGGACGCGGCGGTAGTTGACTGTGATGTCATCATTGGTCTACGTATTCAAAATGAGCGTATTGGCTCGCCTTTGTTGCCATCGACATCCGAGTATTTTAAAGCGTATGGCATCACTACCGAACGCCTTGCCCTTGCCAAACCTGACGCGCTTGTGATGCATCCAGGACCGATGAATCGCGGTGTTGAAATCTCATCAACTGTTGCCGATGGTGAGCAATCAGTGATTTTAAAACAAGTCAATAACGGCATTGCGGTACGTATGGCGGTGTTGGCACTGGCCATGCAAGGGCAACGTGCCGCACGCAGCGCATCTTAAAATTTAGCAAAAAAAATGACAAAGTAGGCAAAACCAAAGTAGGCAAAACCATGACGCTTCAAAATCTTTTACCTGCCAACTGGCAATTTGATACCACGCAGCTTAACCCTATCGACAGCGATGGCAAATGGCTATTACCGCCGCTGGTGGATTTATGTGCGCGTTTGCGTGAACCTGGGCACCAGTCGCATGGTACATTAAAATCAGAAGGCGCCGCGGCTCGAAAAAACGGTTTTTTGCATGTCGTTATACCACCTGATACCAACCCAGTACTTGAGAATGGCTCGTTACTAGCAGGCTTGCGAGAGCGGGCTTATCAAGATGGTGGCATCTATCTGCATGTGCTAGGGGCGATGACCGCAGGTCTTGAAGGTGAAAAACCCGCCAATATGCTTGGGCTGAAGCAAGGTGGCATCATCGGGGTCAGCAATGCTCGTCGCAAATTCGCCAATGATGACGTACTACTGCAAGCACTGGATTATGCAGCGACTTATGACATCAAAGTATTTTTTTACCCTGATGAACCCAGTTTATCCAAAAACGGCGTCGCCCATGATGGCTACATCGCATCTTATCATGGCTTGGCAGGGATTCCTTGGATTGCTGAAACGGTGGCGTTATCCAAGCAGCTGTTGATTGTTGAAGAAACAGGCGTATCGGCACATTTTGGTCAGCTGACCACCAAATCATCGATTGATTTGATTCGCTGGGCGAAACAAAGGGGCTTGCCCGTGACCTGCGATGTGGCGATGCACCAGTTACATTTAACCGATGATGCCCTGATTGGTTTTAATGCCTTGGCGTATGTGTTGCCGCCCCTGCGTTCCAATACAGACAAAAAAGCGCTGCAAGAAGGCTTGCAAGATGGCACTATCGATGCGATTTGTAGCCACCATGAGCCATTGGCAAAAACCGCTAAACAAGCGCCATTTGCGGAGTGTAAACCCGGTATTAGCAACTTTGATACTTTTATGGGGCTAGCTTGTCAATTGGTCAAAGAAGGTATTTTGACCCCAGAGCAGCTAGTAGAAAAAATCGCACTCAATCCTGCTAAAATCGCTGGCATTGAAGCTAGCTATCATCAAACGGGCGGGGCGGTGCTGGTTGACCCTAGTTTGACTTGGACGGTGACAAAAGAATCGATGATATCGCAAGGTAAAAATACGCCATTTATCAATAGTGAACTGACAGGGAAAGTCGAGCAAGTCTATTTTTAGGCTTGTTTTAAGTTTGTTTTAAGTTTGTTTCAAGATTGGATACGGTAATGAATCATGCCAAAGGCGTTTAAGCAGATAGCCCCGACAGTGCCTAATAGCCATCATGCCAAGAACGCCATCATTATGGTCGCTATCTATGAGCTGGTAAAAGGATTGGTAGCGCTAGGGGTGGCGGCTATTATTTTTGTAGGGCATGATAAATTGCAATGGATTGCGCGGGTGGTTTCACAGGCGCTGCATCGTATCATGGGCATGGCACTGCATCACCAAATAGAGGCACTAAATCACTATGCTTGGGTCGCCAACCAAAATTGGCAAAAAGCCTTTTGGATAGTCGTGGGCTATGCGCTGCTGCGTTTTGTGGAAACCTACGGTCTTTATCGAGATAAGATATGGGCGTATTGGTATAGTGTTTTGGGCTATGGCGTGTTTTTGCCGCTTGAAGTTTATGAGTTATTTAGCCATCGGTTTAATTGGCTTAATATTTTAATACTGCTAGTCAATATCGTCATTGTGGTGGTGGTCTATCGCAATATGCGCGCCAAAGGGTTATTGGGTAAAAAGATAACACAGGCTTAAGCTATTGATAAAAAAAGGGCAGAATCTGCCCTTTTTTACTCGCAAAACTAGCTGTCTGGTTTAGCTATCTGGTTTATCTTTTTCGGTAATGATACGCGGGGATTTTTTGCTCGCATTGGCTGCAATTTTTGATTTGATAAAGTTAAAAGGATTGTATGGGCTGTTAAGTACACTAGCCGGGACAATCTGACGAATTTTAGCCATTACCGCTGTATTATCACCTTTCGCTTTGTCCTCATCCGCTAGGATTTTTGACTCGACTGTTTGGGTGGTGGTAATTTCATTGCTAAAACTCGTATCGTCTAGGTTACTGATGTCCCAACGCATATTGTCAAAATTATTGGCATTCAAATAATTATCAATCGCAAATTTATGCTCGTCTGTGGCATTGCCATTTTGTGTAGATGAGAGAATCGCTTTGTTTTCGCCATGACTGTCGTATTCACTGTTACTTTCTTCAAGCGTTTTTAGTGGACGTTTATCATCTCTCTCATCATTTGACAAGCGTGTCTGATTATCATGACCTTGCTTAGCAACTGAGGATTCATGTGATAATTCATCCGATAACTCATCGTTATTTAAGGCATTAAAATCACGCGGTTGATTCGATAAGCTACCCTGACCTTTAAAGTCAAGCGTACCATCAAAGCCAGTCGCTTGCTCGGCGTCAGTTTCTTTGATGCGTTTATCTTCATTGACCACGTCACTGACTTGACCGCCTGATAGCCCTGAGCCTTCACGTTGACCGGCTAGTTTGTTACCTTTCCCTTTATCTTTTTTTCCTGTATCTGGCTCGATGTCTTCGGCATTTGGGGTCTGACGCGGTGCGATACTATCAAAAATACTTGCCATCGATATATCAAAATTATATTTGAGCATGGCTTCACCACGGGCTAAGGTATTAATCCATTGCACAGTCCAAGGGGCGTTATTTTTAAGTTTTCGCAAATCCTTTTCATGCGGTAAAGGATAGGGCATATTTTGATAAAAATCCCAAAAACTATAATCATCGAGCGAGCGTTTGAGCACATATTCATCTTTGTCACTGGTGGTGATGAGATTGTTATCTTGTAAAAAGCTAATATAAGTGTACCAATTTGGCATCTCTTGGCGACCTAGCACATCACGCAGACCGGCTTCCGTGACGACATTACCTTTTTTATGCTCACGATATAACACATTTAGCATATCCATCAAGCTAAACAAGGCGTGACGCGGGAAGATTTCTTTGGTCTCAAAAATGGTCAAACAGTAGCTGATTTGTACGCCAAGCAGGATAATATTCCAAGAAATATAAATCCAAAGTAAGAACAACGGCAAAATCGCAAACGCCCCATACACCGCTTTATAACTGGTAAAGTTGTCAACAATTGCGCCAAAGGTGAGTTTTAGGATTTCAAAGATAATCCCAACCACGACACCTGCAACCAGCGCATGTTTAAAACGTACTTGGCAGCGTGGTACAAACCAATACATGGCCACCAGACCCATCAGCATAATTGCAATGGAGCCGATTTGTACCCAAATCGCCCAGTCAATCCCATAACCACCAATCTTTTGGTTTAAAAAACTCAAACTTTGAACGGTACTCGAGACAATCATTGCTACGGCGAGCACAATAGGCAACAGGGTGATAATCACCCAATAACGCACAAGATTGAGCCAACTGGTCTCTTTTTTTTCAACGCGCCAAATTTGGTTAAACGCGGTTTCAATCGTCATTAAAGTGGAAATGGTGGTAAAAAATAAGATACCCACACCGATGATGGTTAAATTGGAGGAATTACTGGTAAATTGGTTGAGATACTTGGTGACCTGTAATCCGGTACTGGGCAAAATATTGCTAAATATTAAGTTTTGAATCTGCTCACGCGCTTCTGCTAACTGCGGAATGGTGGAGAGAATCACCACCAACAAGGTTAAAATCGGCACAATAGACAGCAGCGTGGTATAAGTCAATAATGCAGCTTTTTGACTACAATTATCATCAATAAAATTTTTGATAAGATACATCAAAAACTGCACCCATTTATGTTTAAAAATGGATAATTTTTTTAGTTTGGCAATGAGTTCATTCATAGTAGTTCTTATTGATAAAAAATTTCAAAGTTTGACCATCAAATCGGCGAAAAAGGCAGTGATTGTATGGCAGTATGGTATCATATTCAAAAAAATTGTTTATTGAATTACTGTGAACAGTTTTGGTGTTTTGCAATTGGCAATCTGGCTAGTAAATTGCCTTGACCCTGCCATCAAAATTCATTCATCAAAATTTATTCACCCAAACTAGCTTGACGTAACAATTATCAAAATTGATGTGAGAAAAAACCATGAGTCAACCTTATATTTTAGTCTTGTATTACAGCCAAAATGGCTCTACCAAAGATTTGGCGTATCTGGTCGCACAAGGTATTGAAGATAGTGGCACAGGCATAGCCGCTCGGATTCGCACCGTACCCAAGGTCAGTAGCGAGACTGAAAAAGTTGCGCCAAGTATTCCTGATGAGGGTGACCTGTACGCCACCATGGATGACTTAAAAAACTGTGTGGGATTGGCACTCGGCAGCCCCACCCATTTTGGCAATATGGCAGCATCGATGAAGTATTTTTGGGATAATAGCGTCACAATTTGGCTCGCGGGGGATTTGCAAAACAAACCAGCATCTGTATTTACCAGTACGGGCACCATGCACGGTGGGCAGGAGACGACATTAACTAGCATGATGACGCCGCTACTGCATCATGGCATGGTGATTGTGGGAATTTCATACAGTGAGCCTGCGCTCAATACCACGAGCCAAGGTGGAAGCCCGTATGGTGCAAGCCATGTCAGTGGCGCAAAGCATGACCACATCATGAGCGCGGATGAAAAAACGTTAGCCATCGCCCAAGGCCAACGTCTAGCCAAAATTGCCAAGGCATTACAAGCGTTGTGAGAAAACAAGCGTTATGAGAAAAAAAGCCACGCACTCACTATCTGCGCCAAAACCCGTATATCCCATCCACCGACGCTTAACCATAGTCTGGTGGCTTTGGCTGGGGTTTCGATTGCTGGCAGTACCGCTATTGACACATTGGTTGGCAAGTGCAAAGCCTACTATGGTCGGCGGAATTGCTTGGCAAGCTTTGTGGTTGATACCCGCGCTCTTATCAACGCCTTATATCGTCAAAGGCAAAAGCCCATACGCGCTATTGCTTTTAAGTATGCTCACTTTTGTATATTTGGGGGGCAGTGGTATGGTTGCACTAAAATACGGCTATCAAAATCATTGGGGATTGATGGCGGTTTGGTTGGTGGATTTTGTTTTATTGGGTTTGGTGAATTATTGGTTATTTATCTTACTCAAACGATTACCAAAGATGAATGGCTAATTGCCAAAAGAGCGTACCTAAGTCAGGTACGCTCTTTTTTGGCTAAAAAATTATGCTAAAACATCGTTAGGCCAACACATCATTTAGCCATTTACCGATAATTTTGAGTTGCGGCATACACACTTGGTGCGCCATCGGATAGCTGTAAAACTGCGGCTGATAACCTTTTGACTCAAGCCATGCTTTGGCTTCTTGCCCAAGCTGTACTGGGACAACAGGGTCTTGTGTGCCATGATGAATGGCAATGTTTAGATTTTTATTGGCATCACTTAAAGTTAGGCTGTCTTTGGTCGCTAAATAAGTCGACAGGGTTAATAGTCCGGCTAATGGTTTGTCATAGGTTAACGCGGTTTGATAGGCGACCGCACCACCTTGCGAAAATCCAGCAATTACGATATGCTCAGGTGCCACGCCTCGCTCGGCTTCACGCTTGATTAATTCTCCAATCGCGCGGGCGGATTGTTCAATCTGTGCGGTGTCGATTTTGCGGTCCAGTGACATTTCTAAAATATCATACCACGCTGGCATCACATAGCCTTGGTTGATGGTTACAGGAATGGCGGGAGCATGCGGAAACACAAACCGTATGCCATGGTTGCCATCGAGTCCTAAGTCAGGGACGACCGGTTCAAAGTCATGACCATTTGCGCCCAGTCCATGTAGCCAAATCACGGCTCTGTCAATCGGCAAGTTATTAGGGTTGTGAATGACTTCAACCGTTTTTAATAAACTCATAAATTCTCCTTTCATGTGAAACACAAATGTCATAAAAATTAATTGTCATAAAAATAATTAGCCGATAGCTTAAAAATAGGGATAACGCTTGATTTTAGCTTATTCATACCACATTATCTAGGCAATGTTTACCATAAGAATAGCCTAAGTGAATGAAAGAACTTATATCGACTGCTGTACCATTAAATGATTATCAACCAGACAAGCCCCAAACAGACAAGCACCATGGTGTAAAATTACCTGTCATGGCAAAAGACAGCTATTATCTGTCACGCCTTGCCCAACAATTAAAACAAATCAAAGACAAAGAAAGCGAAGACTATACGTCAAGATTTGACCGTTACCAAAAACAACTCAAACACTCGCAAGACAGGGTGCAAAGCCGTATCGCCAGTCTGCCAACCATACATCTCAACGAAGATTTGCCTGTCAGCCAACAAGCCGATAGACTCATCAAAGCCATCCAAGACCACCAAGTCATCATCGTGGCAGGGGAGACAGGCTCAGGCAAAACTACCCAATTACCTAAGATTGCCATGCTCGCCGGGCGAGGGGTAACAGGGCAAATCGGACACACACAGCCAAGACGCTTAGCGGCGCGTAGTGTGGCAAATCGCATTGCTGAAGAATTAAGAGAAACACTCGGACAGACAGTCAGCTTTAAAGTGCGTTTTACTGAGCAAGGCTCAGCCGATTCTATTGTCAAACTGATGACCGACGGTATTTTGCTTGCCGAAATGGCGCATGACAAGTTTTTGAGCCGCTATGATACCATTATCATTGATGAAGCCCACGAGCGCAGTCTTAACATCGACTTTATCATGGGTTATCTCAAGCGTCTATTGCCAAAACGTCCCGATTTAAAGGTGATTATCACATCGGCAACGCTCGACACAGCAAGGTTTAGCCAGTATTTTTCTAGCGTTGATGGTAAAACCAAACAAGCGACGCCCGCGCCTGTATTTGTGGTTGAAGGTCGCAGTTATCCTGTGGAAGTGCGCTACCGTCCGTTGACGGAGGAGATTGTCACAGGTTCGGATGATGACAGCTTTGATGATGTTGAAGAAAACTTGCCCCGAGCGATTACCGCAGCGGTGGAAGAGTGCTACCAAGACGCTGCCAGCAAAGGGCATGCTGACCAAGCGGATATTTTGATTTTTGCGGCAACAGAAGCGCAAATTCATGATTTGGCAGATATTTTAAACCAATATGCGCCCCGTCATACCCAGATTTTGCCGTTATTCGCCCGTCAAAGTTTTGCCGAGCAGCAGCAGATTTTTCACCCGACAGGCGGTCGCCGCATTATCATCGCCACCAACGTTGCCGAAACCGCCTTGACCGTGCCCAATATCCGCTACGTCATTGATTTGGGGTTTGCTCGGATGTCACGCTATGACTATCGCTCGCGGGTACAACGTCTGCCGATTGAAGCGATTAGCCAAGCTGCCGCCAATCAACGAAAAGGTCGCTGTGGACGTATCGCGGCGGGCGTGTGTATCCGTTTATATTCAGAAGAAGACTTTACCAGCCGTCCGGAATTTACCGAGCCTGAAATTCTGCGTACCAATTTGGCGTCGGTGATTTTGCAAATGGCAAACTTGGGTCTGGGCGAGGTAGAAAACTTTGATTTTATCCAGCCCCCCGACAATCGACTGGTCAATGATGGGCGTAAACTGTTAGAAGAATTGGGTGCGATTGCCACCAAAAAACCTGAAAATAGCCTAAGCATAGCTAATGACAGTAACAATGGCAAAGGCAAAGGTCAATCCAAACGCCATCCCAATCAACTCACCAAAGTCGGTCAAATGATGGCAAAAATGCCCATAGACCCTCGTTTGGCACGTATGCTGATTGCAGGTGAGCAATACGGTTGTCTCAAAGAGCTATTGGTGATTGTATCGGGCTTGTCAGTGCAAGACCCTCGAGAACGCCCGAGCGATAAGCAAACCCAAGCCGACCAAAAACACGCATTATTTCGCCAAGCCGACAGCGATTTTTTATTTTATCTCAGTCTTTGGCAGGCAATTCATGGGGCTTTATTTAAAAGCAGTGGATTTAAAAGCGGTGGATTCAAAAGCAGTGGATTTAAAAGCAGTGATCTTGACCGTCAAAAAAATGCAACGCTAGAGGATGAAGCCACACCAATCGCGCAAAGCCCGTATGAAAACGACAAATTAACCAACAGCCAACGTAAAAGCTTTGCCAAAAAACATTTTTTAAGCTCGCCGCGTTTACGTGAATGGCAACAAACCCATAGCCAGTTGTTGCAAATGGTGGATGGCTTAAAATTAACCATCAACCAAGAGCCCGCCAGTTATGTGCCTATTCACCGAGCATTGCTCACGGGTCTGCTATCGTTTATTGCCCAAAAAGTCAATGATGTCGACAAAAGCGGCAAGCTAATCAAAGCCAAACGCGGCGAGTATGTCACCGCGCGTCAGCACAAAGCCAAGATTTTTCCTGCCAGTACTTTGTTTAAGCAAAATCCGCTATGGGTGATGGCGTTTGAGGTGGTTGAGACCTCGCAGGTGTTTATGCGTACCGCTGCCAAAATTGAGCCAGAGTGGATTTTGGCGATGGCAGGGGATTTGCTCAAATACCATTATTTTGAGCCGCATTGGTCAGCCAAAACGGGGCATGTCAAGGCATACGCCCAAATCAGCCTATTTGGTCTGATTGTGGTACACAAACAATTGATGAATTATGAGCGGGTCAACCTTAGCGAGTCTCGAGAAATCTTTTTGCGAGATGCCTTGGTCTTAGGCAATTTAAATGCCCCGTCTACAGGCGATGGTAAAAAGGGCAAGTTGCCGCCATTTTTGCAGCATAATATAGATAAAGTCGCTGATGTCTCGTTGATTGAAGATAAGCTGCGACGTCGAGACTTATTAGTTGATGAAGAGCAATTATACGACTTTTATGCCAAGCGAGTGCCTGAGCATATCGCTAGTCGCAAAGTATTTGAAGATTGGCGAAAAGAAGTAGAAAAGACGGAGCCACAGTTTTTATTTTTTAGTGATAAAGATGTACTGAACGAACAAGCACCCGCTACCCAAGCTTTCCCAGAAACGTGGCAACTGGGCAATCTGAAACTACCGCTGTCGTATGTTTTTGACCCGACCAGCGACGATGATGGCGTGACCATTAAAGTCCCGCTCGTTGCCTTACCACAGGTTGATGCGGTTGAATTACTGTGGGGTATTGCAGGGTGGCGCTATCAGCTAGTTTTGCAGCTATTAAAGACGTTGCCCAAAGATATTCGCCGTCAAATTGTGCCCGTGCCCGATACCGCCAAACAAATTTTTGACATGCTAGAAAAAAACCACCATGGCGGACTGCTAAAGCAACTGTGCGATGCCTTAAACCAGCGCGGCGTACGTGGGGCAAACAATCAATTTGTAGCGCCAAAAGACTTTAACCCAAGCGAGGTTGAAACCTATTTGCAGCCACAAATTGCGCTGGTGGATGACAAAAACCGCCTGATTGAAAAAGGGCGAGATATTGACGCATTAAAACTGCGTCATCAAGTCACCACAAGTCAGGCTGTAGCCAGTGGCAAAGGCGTACATAGCGAGTTTCCCGAGCATTTTAACTTTATGCAAAACCGCCACAGTGCAGGCGTGATGATCAAGCAGTTTTCGGCACTGGTTGCCGATGGACAGCCGAGCTATAGCGATAAAAACGCTGTGTCTATTCAGCAATTTACCGATGTCAGTGTGGCACTCAACAAACACCGTCA
The DNA here is from genome assembly GCF_032017465.1 of Moraxella sp. CTOTU47616. Classification (NCBI taxonomy): domain Bacteria; kingdom Pseudomonadati; phylum Pseudomonadota; class Gammaproteobacteria; order Moraxellales; family Moraxellaceae; genus Moraxella; species Moraxella sp. CTOTU47616. The sequence goes on along the minus strand of NZ_DALZPU010000001.1, from coordinate 251,701 downwards.
AGGCTTGCTTGCTTTAATCGGCAATGAGCTCGGAGCAAAAGCCAGACAGCTTACCAGCCAAATTGATAAAAACTTTAAACTTGCCTTTGCGCCGCTTGGTGAGCTTGATAGACTCAAAGATTTGCTGATTCATGCCACGCTTGATGCCACTTTTGAAAAATTTGTTGCAGAGTTTGACCATGAAAAATTCACGGCAGGGATTCATGATAAAGAGTTGGTGATTGCCATCAATCAGTTGCCTTTGACGTTAGATGAATTTAACCAAGCCAAAGCCGTGGTGCTTGCCAATTTCTTGAGCGTTGGGCAAAGTGTACTAGCCCAGCTAAAATCGGTGTATGAGCAGTGGCAGCAGGTTCGCCAAAAACTGCTGTTACTTGACCGTGATATTTTTGAAGAAAGTATCGAAGATATCGAAGACCAGCTCGATGATTTGAGTTTGTCGGACTTTGTGTACCGCATGAGTTATCAAGATTGGCAGCAATATCCGCGTTATTTGCAGGCGTTGTTGGTGCGTCTTGATAGGCTTGAGCACAATTTGGATGCCGATCTTGATGCCGTGTATCAACTTGATAAACACATGGAAAGGCTATCTGTTAAGGGTAATGATGAGACAATTATGCCGTATCGTTGGTTGGTTGAGGAGTTTCGGATTCAGCTGTTTGCCCAGCCGATGAAAACCCGCGTGCCTGTATCAGATAAACGCCTAGAAAAATTGTGGGATGAGTTGAATATTTAAAACAAAAAATCCGTCAAAATTTGGCGGATTTTTTATAAAATATTGATTTAAAATAGTTTTTCTAAAATTTGTTTGAACTAAAATCATCATCAATAGTGTTTTTTCAGGGTATGGTTCATATTGAATAGTCATGATGGGGAGTGCTACAGTTGATAGGGACTTTACGAACAATAGGTTATGAACAATAGATTGATTTTTTTAGCATTTGAAATTTTTACCTATACAGTTAATTTGAGTCGATGAAAAATTAAAAAGTTGATTTGGTAAAAACAGCAAAACTTAGTAAAATAGTCAGATTAAATTTTTTAAAAGTGAAAGTCATGCCAAGCCAACCGCAAGTTTTTAATCCCCAAGCTACCAATAAACCCGCCACCCACCACCAAGCCAATCATAATGAAAACCGTACTGTAGGTCAAAGCGCCAGCCAAACGGCGCACCAACTGGCTCAAGATATAGCAACGACAAAAGCGCCTAAGATTGGTTTTGTGTCGCTTGGCTGCCCCAAAGCCTTGGTCGATAGCGAGCGCATTATCACCGAGCTTAGCCGTGATGGCTACCAAGTCGCCAGTGACTATGATGGCGCAGATTTGGTGGTGGTCAATACTTGTGGCTTTATCGAATCTGCGGTGCAAGAGTCGCTTGACGCCATTGGTGAGGCGATTACCAAAAACGGCAAGGTGATTGTCACCGGCTGCCTTGGCAAAGATGCCGAAAAAATCAAAACCATGCACCCAGCCGTGCTTGCGGTGACTGGCGCACATGCCTATGAAGAAGTCGTCAATGCCGTGTCGCATTATGTGCCAAAACCCGCACCATCAAAAACTTACGACCCAAAAATTGACCTAATCAATGATGCGGGCATTAAGCTTACGCCAAAACATTATGCGTATGTCAAAATATCCGAAGGCTGTAACCACCGTTGCACATTTTGTATTATCCCAAGCTTTCGTGGTGACCTCGTTAGTCGCCCGATTGACAGTATCATGACTGAAGCGGCTGCGCTCAAAAACGCAGGCGTCAAAGAGCTATTAATCATCTCGCAAGATACCTCAGCCTATGGGGTAGATCTTAAATATAAAACCAGTTTTTGGAATGGCATGCCCATCAAATCCAAATTTTACGATATGTGCGAGGCACTCAATCGACTGGGCATTTGGGTGCGTTTGCATTACATCTATCCTTACCCGCATGTCGATGCTGTGGTGAAACTGATGAGTGAGGACAAGCTACTGCCATATCTTGATATCCCATTCCAACATGCCAGCCCCAATGTGCTCAAAGCCATGAAGCGCCCCGCGCATAGCGAAAACGTACTGGAGCGCATCAAAACTTGGCGCTCGATTTGCCCCGATATTGTCATTCGTTCCACCTTCGTGGTGGGTTTCCCTGGGGAGACAGAAGAAGATTTTGAATATTTGCTTGACTGGCTCAAAGAGGCGCGATTAGACAGAGTAGGGGCGTTTACCTATTCAGAAATAGAAGGCGCGGTGGCAAACGATTTGCCGAACCCTGTGCCAGAAGCTATCAAACAACAACGCTATGAACGACTGATGGCGCTACAGCAACAAATCAGTGCCGAAAAACTGGCTGAGAAAGTCGGTAAAACCTTAAAAGTGCTGGTAGATGAGATTGATGAAGAAGAAAATATCGCCATTTGCCGTAGCTATGCCGATGCGCCAGAAATTGACGGTCACGTGTATGTAGATAATATTGATGCATCGGTTAAAGTCGGTGAATTTTTGACCGTCACCATTGATGAAGCCAATGAGTATGACCTTTTTGCCAGTTTTACAGGTGAATTGTTATAAAGATAAGGATTGTCATGTCTCAATCAATGTTAGCGTATGGTCTTTTAGGGATTGCGATTGTCAGTGAGGTTACTGGTTCAACTTTTTTGGCGAAATCAGAGGGATTTAGCAAACCCTTGCCCACTATCACCACCGTGATTTGTTTTGGCATTGCTTTTTATCTTCTTTCACAAGTCATCAAAATCATACCACTGGGGATTGCTTATGCCATTTGGTCAGGGGTAGGTATTGTGTTGACCGCTATCATTGGTTATTTTATTTTGGGTAACAAACTGGATTTACCTGCTATCGTGGGTATGAGCCTAATTGTATTGGGTGTGATTGTGATTAATCTGTTTTCTCATTCAGCCACGCATTAATAATCTACACATTAATATAGCGACTTGATAGTTTGATGACTAAAGCCGATTGAATTTTTAAGGTTAGAATAAGGTAAAAATTAAAATGACTGTTGAAATTATCTTTACACTATCTAAAAACCGTTAATTTTGTTAAAATTTCGCCATTTGCATTATTTGTTATCCAACAGCCAACAAGAGGTCAACCATGTCTGATAAAGCTCCCCGTTACCAACGTATTTTGCTCAAACTCTCTGGCGAGGCCCTGGCAGGCAAAAATGATATGGGGATTGATTCAGGCGTATTAGACAACATGAGTCTTGCGATTGCCCACTTGGTAGGATTGGGTGTGCAAGTGGGTATCGTGGTCGGTGGTGGCAATTTGTATCGTGGCGCTGCGCTACAAAAACAAGGCTTGGTGGGCCGTGTCACAGGCGACCAAATGGGTATGCTTGCGACCGTGATGAATGGCTTGGCGATGCGTGACGCCCTAGAGCGCCGTAATATCAAATGCCGTTTGATGTCAGCCTTGCCAATTGGTGAAGTGACTGAAAACTACAGCAGCCGCAATGCCATTCGCTATTTAAAAAACAATGAAGTGTGTGTGTTTGTCGCAGGTACCGGCAATCCGTTTTTTACCACGGATACCGCAGCATGTTTACGTGGCATCGAGATTGAAGCCAATTTAATCCTAAAAGCCACCAAAGTCGATGGCGTGTATAACAAAGATCCAAATAACCATGACGATGCCGTCAAATACGACGAACTCACCTTTGACCAAGTGCTAGATCAAAAATTGGGGGTGATGGATTTGACTGCGATTGCGTTGCTGCGTGAGCATAACGTACCGCTGCAAGTATTTGATATGGCAAAACCCAACGCGCTGCTTCATGTGGTGATGGGCGAGGCAGAAGGCACCAAAGTTATCAATTACTAATTTCTAAATTTGACATACAGAGTTTTAAAAGGATGCAACATGATTAACGATATTAAAAAACAAGGTGAAGACAAAATGAAAAAGGCGATTGAAGCCTTGGAAAATGCCTTTAGTAAATTACGTACAGGGCGCGCCCATCCTGGTATTTTACAGGGTGTGATGGTGTCTTACTATGGCTCTGAGATGCCACTTAATCAAGTGGCGAGCATCAACGTTGAAGACTCGCGTACCCTGTTAGTGCAGCCTTTTGACCGTAGCATGGTGCAGGCAGTGGACAAAGCAATCCGTGAATCAGATTTGGGTCTCAACCCAATGAGCGCAGAAGTGATTCGGGTACCACTACCCGCATTGACAGAAGAAACCCGTAAAGATATGCAAAAGTTGGCACGTCATGAAGCCGAAGAGCGCCGTGTATCTGTGCGTAATGCCCGCCGTGATGCCAACAATGCCTTAAAAGCCTTGGTAAAAGACAAGCAAATCTCAGAAGATGATGAACGCCGCGCCAATGACGACATCCAAAAAATGACTGATAAATACATTGATAGCATTGATAAAATGCTCTCTAGCAAAGAAGCAGAGTTAATGGCCGTTTAATCGTTATTTATCCAATAAAAGAACCAATTCATAAGAAGTAGGTCATGGTTGAGTCAAAGGTAGCAATGCCACAACATATTGCCATCATTATGGATGGCAATAACCGCTATGCAAAAGCACATGGGCTACCAAGCGGTGGCGGGCATATTGCCGGCAAAGATAATTTAGACCCTTTGGTTGAGCATTGCATGGATATTGGTATACGTGCGTTGACGGTGTTTGCTTTTTCTAGCGAAAATTGGCAGCGCCCAGCCAATGAAGTGGCGCTATTAATGAAGCTGCTTGAGCAAACCGTCCATGACCAATTACCGCGGATGCTGCGTCATCAAATTTCTTTGCGCTTTATCGGCGATAGGGATGCCTTGACGCCGCATTTACGCGCGATTATGCAAGATGCAGAAGAGCAAACTGCCCATTTTACTAAAATGAGTTTGGTGATTGCTATCAGCTACGGCGGTCAATGGGACATCGTCAATGCCTGCCGCCAAGTTGCCAAGCAAGTCGCACAAGGCGCGCTTACTGCCGATGCCATTACCCAAGACGATTTTGCACGCCACCTGTCACTATCGGATTTACCAGCCGTTGATATGTTAATCCGTACAGGGGGTGATTACCGCATTTCTAATTTTTTACTTTGGCAATGTGCGTATGCTGAGTTATTTTTTACCGAAACGCTTTGGCCAGATTTCAAGGCGGCTGAATTAGACCAAATGATTGATGTTTTCATGGGTCGTGAGCGTCGATTTGGTAAGACCAGCGAGCAATTATTAGGTTTGGGCTTTTAATTAATCAATAGGAATTGTCATGTGGGAACGCATTAGAACCGCCATTATTTTGTTAGTGATTGTTGGCGTTGCAATGTTTGCTACCCGCGAGCCTATTTTGATGTTGCCGCTATTGTTAGTCGGTGCAGGTTTTGGGGCTTTTGAGTGGTCAAAGCTCATGCCGTCGCTTGAACAAAATCCCGGCAGTTATGTGCCGCCTACCACCCAAATTCCCACCAAACCTGCCAAACCAATCGATTATATGTATACCCTTTTAATGCTAGGGGTTGTCAGTGTGTTATTGGCGATAGCAAAGCTGACTGGCAGTATAGCCTCTTGGGTGTTTTTTTGGATGGTTGCGGCGCTGATTTGGTTGGTAGCGATTGGCTGGATTCGCCGTTATCCCAACAATACGCAAGCTTGGTATGGTAAGCATTTATACGTCATCGGTATGATTATACTGTCATCTGCCATTACTGCGATGTATTATCTGTGGTCACTTTCAGCTTGGTGGCTGCTATATGTGTTTGTATTGGTGTGGTGCGCGGATAGCGGTGCTTATTTTGTCGGACGAAAACTTGGTAGACGCAAAATGTCCCCGCACGTCTCACCCAATAAAAGTGTGGAAGGCTTACTTGGTGGACTTGCCACGGGTACGCTTGTGGTGATTGGCGTATCGTTTGGGTTGTTAAACGATTGGTCGATGACGGCTATTGGATTGTTTTTGCTGTTATCGTTGCTCACTATCATCATGTCCGTGTTCGGTGATTTATTTGAAAGTATGCTAAAGCGCCATGCAGGCGTCAAAGATGCCGGGGCATTATTACCAGGGCATGGGGGCATTCTTGATCGTATTGATTCGCAGCTTTCAGCCGTGCCAATTTTTGCGTTGGGATTTTGGGCGATGAAATTTTACGGCTTAATTTAATGCTACATTGGGTTTAGCTTTCAAAAATTTTCACATCTGCTTAATATTAATCTGTTCAATACCAATCTAGCCAATATCAATTTGTTTAATTCACTAATCAATGCAAGCTTGTGTTTCATTCAATCTTTTTTTGCGCAACTGCTTGTCGATTGATGCTTAAAAATCTTCTCGCGTGTTAATATGCTTATCACAGTGGCAATTTGCCGCTGTAAAAGCAAAATGTTAGGTTTAACTGCCGTCTGCCCGCAACTTACTAGGTCTTTGTAATGCTATCTTCAACTCACACTATACCGCAAAAAAACATTGCTATTATGGGCGCAACAGGCTCTATCGGCGATAGTACGCTATCGGTCGTTAGCCAGCATCCTGATTTGTATAACGTGGTCGGGGTGACAGGGTTTTCACGGCTGGATAAACTGCTGAGTATTTGCCAGCAATTTAAGCCAACGTATGTTTGTGTTGCTAAAGAAAAGGAAACAACATTTGCGCAGATGCTCAGCGAGGCTCAGCTAAGCTGCAAGATTTTGATTGGTGAGCAAGGTCTGGTTGAGCTTGCCACGCTAGCAGAAGTGGATATGGTGGTTGCGGCTATCGTCGGCGCTGCAGGCTTGCCATCAACGCTGGCAGCGGCTAACGCGGGTAAAACGATTTTGCTTGCCAATAAAGAAGCGTTAGTCATGGCAGGTGAGCTGATGATTAAAGCCGTCAAGCAGTCAAATGCCAAATTGCTCCCAATTGATAGTGAGCACAATGCCATTTTTCAATGTTTGCCTACTGCGGTGCAACAACAGCGCAATGCCATTCATGATGATAACCATGGTATTAAAAAGCTTTGGTTAACCGCCTCAGGTGGGCCATTTTTACACAAAACACTCGATGATATGAAACGCGCCAGCGTTGCAGAGGCTGTCAAACACCCTAACTGGTCCATGGGTCAAAAAATATCAGTAGATAGTGCCACCATGATGAATAAAGGCTTGGAGCTGATTGAAGCAAGTTTTTTATTTGATATACCAGTCTCTGAGATTGAAGTGGTCATTCATCCGCAAAGCATCGTGCACTCTATGGTTGAATACAACGATGGTAGTTTTTTAGCGCAGCTAGGCAGTCCCGATATGCGTACCCCAATTGCCCATGCCATGGCATACCCCAATCGTATCAGCAGTGGGGTGGAGCGATTAGACATTTTTAAGTTAAGTAATTTAAATTTTGTCCGACCTGATTTAGCAAAGTTTAAATGCCTAAGGTTGGCCTATCAAGCCATGCAACAAGGTAGCTATGCGTGTATCGCCTTGAATGCCAGTAATGAAATAGCCGTTCAAGCGTTTTTAAATGGCGAAATCCGTTTAACCGATATTGCTGATATCAATGAAAAAGTGCTTTTGCAAGCCGAAAAACAGCCGATTGGGTCATTGCAAGCGATTTTGGCGGTCGATAAACTAAGCCGTGAACAAGCACACCAATGTATTGCCGATTTAAACGCTTAAGCTTAAACAGTGCTTAAAAAAGGCTTAAAAATAGTGGGCAACACTGGTTGATAATCGTTAAAAATGACTACATAACTTATTAATATACCGATAGTTAAATTATTTTTAGCCTGTGATTTTGTCAAAAGGATACCCATGAATTTCATCTTGACCGTTTTAGCTGCGATTGTGGTACTAGGACCTTTGGTTGCGCTACATGAGTGGGGGCATTACATTGTTGCTCGGCTATGCGGTGTCAAGGTATTGACCTATTCAATTGGGTTTGGTCCAAAGCTGCTAAGCTGGACAAGTAAAAAAACGGGGATTAATTACGCTGTCTCTGCGATTCCGCTTGGCGGCTATGTCAAAATGCTCGATGAGCGAGAAGGCAAAGTTAACCCGGCCGAACGTCATTTAGCCTTTAATACCCAACAACCTTGGAAAAAAATCGCCATCGTCGCAGCAGGTCCGGTGATGAACTTACTGATTGCGATTTTTTTGTATTGGCTGTTATTTATCACCCCAACCCAAGTATTGGCGACCAAAGTCGGCAGTATTTTGCCCAATTCACCCGTCAGTCAAACCAGTCTCACAGTTGGTGACGAAATTGTTGCGGTTGATAATAAACCCATCCAAAGTTGGCAGGATATTAACTATGCGTTAGCCGATCGCATGGGCGAGTCGGGGCAAGTTAATTTAACGGTGAATGGCGCGCAAGGTCAAACCAATGTCGCCGTGCCGATACAGCGCTTTATGAAAGCAGAAGCGGGTAAAGCAACCAATCCGATTGATAGTCTAGGTGCGATTCCGTGGCAACCAAAAATTCCGGCGGTGGTCGGTGAAATTGTCCCAAATAGCGCTGCTGCCCGTCAAGGTCTGCAAGTCGGTGATACCATCACCCGTGTCAACGGTCAACCGGTGAGCGATTGGCTGGCGTTTTCACAGGTTGTCAAATCAAGCCCCGAGCAGTTATTAACCCTTGAAGTGCAGCGCCAAGGCAAAATCATCACCTTACAAATCATGCCACAAGCAAAAAAAGATACCATGGGCAATCGATTTGGACAAATTGGCGCAGCTGCAGCGGCATCTAAGATTACGCCGCCACCTGAGTATATAAAAACCATTCAATATACCCCCATCCAAGCGGTCGAAAAATCCGTGCATCAAACTGTCGATTTAAGTGCCATGACCCTCAAATCAATGGGTAAAATGTTGACGGGCACCATTGGGGTTGAAAACCTATCAGGTCCCATTACCATTGCCAAAGTCGCCAATCAAAGTTTTAGCATCGGTTGGGAAGCGGTATTGTCATTTATGGCGATTATCAGTTTAAGCCTTGCTGTGCTCAATTTATTACCCGTACCTGTGCTTGATGGGGGTCATATTGTCATGTATGCCTATGAGGCTATTTTTGGTAAACCTATGCCTGAAAAAGTACAAATGATGGGAATGAATATTGGTTTAGTTTTGCTTGCAGGTTTCATGCTGTTGGCGATTGGTAACGATATCTCACGCTTGTTTTAACCGACCCAAATTTGGCTAAAATATTGATTTGTAGTTTTGTTTTTTCGCTAGACTTTACGCAAAATTTAGCTTACCTTATGCCAGTAAAATTTATTTACGGATCTCTTGTACTTTGATAATACAAGTTACCCATCAAAGACAAACTATTACTAGAAGTTTAATCAAGTCACCCTTTTTGATAGCAGTTGTCATTTTTAGCGAACTAAATTTAGATTACCAAACCTAGATACAAACCTAGATAAATACCTTTGGCTAACTAATTTTGGATACCTAAAAGTGACAGGTTTCATGCATTATCTTTGGGCAGTCGTCAATTCGGAAACAAGTTATATGCGAAATTCAGCGTTATTTTTGGTTGCACCGTTAGCACTCGTTACCTCGTATGCACAAGCGGCAAATTTTACCGTGAGTGATATTCAATTTAATGGATTGACACGGGTATCCGCTGATAACCTCTATCCCGTGCTTGCTGTCAATACCGGTGAAGTAGCAAACAATGCCAATATCGCAGCTAGTATCAAAGCCCTCTATGAAACGGGTAATTTCTCAGACGTTAAAGCCTCCCAATCAGGCAATAAGTTGGTATTTGACGTGGTAGAGCGCCCAATTATCGCAAATGTCACTTATGAGGGTAATAAACTCATTCCAAAAGAAGCATTGACCGAAGGCCTAAAACGTATTGGCATCGTAGAAGGCAATGTATTAAAACAGGCGACAGTTGAGCAAGTGCAAAATGAGTTAAAACAGCAATACAATCAGCAAGGTTATTATAATAGCGAAGTTAAAGTGACCCAAACGCCTTTAGATAATAACCGTGTCGCGCTTAAATTTAATTTTGTTGAAGGTAAAGCGGCGCGTGTTGTCGATATCAAGGTAATTGGTAACAAACATTTTAGCGACAAAGAAATCAGACAGGCGATGAGCATCAAAGAAAGCTCATGGATCAATGTGATTAGCAAATCTGACCGCTATGCCAAAGAAAAGCTTGCGGCAAGTTTAGAAAATGTCACCGCCATGTACCAAAACGCGGGCTTCGTCAAATTCACCATCAATGATGCCACTATTAATTTAAGTCCAGAAAAAGACAAAGTGTTTATTGAGCTCAATCTTACTGAAGGTGAGCAATATAAATTTGGTAATGTCAACTTTATGGGTACGCCCAACTACGATACCGACAAGCTTCGTAAGCAAGTAGCATTTAAGCCAGGTGAGCGTTATTCACAACGTCAAATGACGACAACTTTACAAAATCTTGGCACACTGTATGGTAACGATGGCTACTATTTTGCCCAAATCCGCCCAGTGCCCCGTATCAATGAGGACACTCGCACGGTAGATGTCGATTTCTTTATTGATCCTGTGCGTCCTGTGTATGTGCGCCGTATCAATTTTACCGGCAATAATAAAACCGCAGATGAAGTATTGCGCCGAGAAATGCGCCAAATGGAAGGCGCATTGGCCGCCAATGAAAAAATCGATTTGTCGCGCACGCGTTTGATGCGTACAGGCTTCTTCAAAACTGTCAACATGGATGTCAAACCTGTCCCCAACACCCCCGATCAGGTAGATATCAATGTCGCAGTAGAGGAGCAGCCATCAGGTACCAGTACCATTGCGGCTGGTTATTCACAAAGTGGTGGTATCACTTTCCAAGCAGGTTTAAGTCAATCCAACTTTTTGGGTACAGGTAATCAAGTCAATATTTCGTTATCGCGTTCTGAGACGTTAGATAGTTATAATTTGGGCTATACCAACCCGTACTTTACCCCAGATGGGATATCGCAAAGTGCCAGTATCTATACACGCAAAACCAAATATGACAGAAAAAACATTTCAAACTATGTAACAGACTCGTATGGTGGCACCTTAGGTTTTAGCTACCCGATTGATGAAAATAAGAGTTTAAGTGCTGGTCTCACACTTGATAGTACCAAAATCAAAGCAGGCGCTTTGTTAGCGGTATCAAACTATCAATACTTAAAAGACGAGGGCAATCTTGAAATAGGTTCAGACTCCGATGGCAATGAATCATTCGAATCAGACCCATTTAATACCGCGAGCCTAAATTTAGGCTGGAATATGAACACGCTTGACCGTGGACGTTTTCCAACCAAAGGTATGTCCCATAACGTCAATTTAGAACTGGCCTTTGGCGATGCCACTTACCAAAAACTGGTCTATCAAGGAAACTACTATCGCCCATTCCTAAAAAATACCGTACTACGCGGTTATACCAAGTTAGGATATGGTAACGATTTACCTTTCTGGAAAAATTTCTTCGCAGGGGGTTATGGCTCAGTGCGTGGTTATGAGAATGCCACTTTAGGTCCTACCAGTAATCGTTATTACCCAGTGAAGAATTATAATGGGGTCGATAATTACCCAGAAGAGATTGGCGGTAATGCACTCGCGCAAGTGGGTACTGAATTAATCTTGCCGATGCCGTTTAAAGGCGATTGGGCATACCAAATCCGTCCCGTGTTATTTGTTGAAGGGGCACAAGTGTTTGACACCACCAATAAATATGACCAAAAAGTCACAGTGGGTGGCAATCCCGTATCGCTATTAAATGAAAAAGACAATGACATGCGTTTTAGCGCGGGTGCAGGCTTCACTTGGATTACCCCAATTGGTCCAATCTCATTAAGCTATGCCGTTCCGCTCAACGATAAAGATAAAGATAAAATCGACAATGTACAGTTCGAAATTGGACGTACATTCTAAAAGGTCTATGTATATGAAAATAATGACTCAGTTAGCCACAGCGAGTATTTTGAGTGTATTGGCAATGCCAGTGTTTGCCAATACCGTTGCGGTTTGGAATTCCCAAGTTGCCATCAACAATACTAACATCGCCAAAACCAAAATTGGCGTGGTGAAAGCGGCGGTCAAACCAAAGCAGCAGCAGCTTGACAGCTATAAAGCGACCATTGAGCGTTTGCAAAAACAATATGCCACGCAAAACGCTCAGATGACCCAAGCACAAAAGGATGATTTGCGTAAGCAAATTCAAACCAACCTACAAAACTATGAACAGGTTGCCAGTCAAATCCAGTCCATCATTGATGCCAATGAGTCAGAAGTGATGCAGCGAATTGTCCCCAAAATCCAAGCCATTAAAGAAAATATTGTGCGTCAAAAAAATATTGATGTGCTCATTGATAATCGTGATAGAACCGTTAGTTATGTCAAACCTGAATGGGATGTAACGGCAGATTTTACCAAAGCGATTAACGATCAAGTAAAATAATATTTTTTAAGCGCAGAGGTTTTATCAAAAACGCAATATTCGACTATTGCGTTTTTTATTTTGTGTGTAAAATTAAGGCAAATTTTAAGCAAACGATTGGAGTAATCAAATGGCGTTCACCATCGCACAAATTTTGGATTTTTTAGCTAGTGACGTCATTGACCAAGGGGATGCGCAAACCGACCAAAATTTGCAGAAACAAATTTCCAAAATCGCCTCTCTTGAGGATGCCACCGACAGCGATATCACGTTTATCGCCAATCCTCTATTTGAATCAAAATTGCAAACCACGGGCGCTGGTGCCGTGCTAGTCCCCGCATCCTTGCAGGAAAAATGCCCAGACCATAGCATTGCCATCGTGGTCAAATCACCTTATGCCGCGTATGCCAAACTGACGGCATTGTTTGAACCGACGCAAGCGTATCATCAGACAGTCAACCCTAATTTATCCGCTAGTTTGATTCATCCGACGGCTATTTTGGGTAACAATCTGCAATTGGGCGACAACGTGCGTATTGGGGCGTATAGCCAAATTGGTGATAACTGCGTCATTGGTGATGGCGTCAAGATTGATGCCCAAGTCAATATTCAGCCCAATGTCGTGATTGGCGAAGGTAGCTTAATTGCGCCGCATGTCTATATCGGGCATGATTGTGTATTGGGTAAACATGTCAGCTTGCACAGTCATGCCAGCATTGGTAATGACGGCTTTGGCTTTGCGCCTAAAGGCAGTACAGATGAAGCAGGTTGGCAAAAAATTCACCAATTGGGGCGAGTGATACTGGGCGATCATGTCAGCGTAGGCAGCCATACCTGTATCGATCGTGGTGCGCTGAATGATACGGTTATCGGTAATCATGTCATTATCGATAATTTGGTGCAAATTGCCCATAATGTAAAAATTGGTGCTGGCACGGCGATTGCAGCGTGTGTGGGGATTGCTGGCAGTACAGAAATTGGTAAACGCTGCATGATTGGCGGGGCATCAGGTTTTGCAGGTCATATCAAAATTTGTGATGATGTCACGATTACTGGCATGACGATGGTAACCAAATCGATTCACCAACCGGGGGTATATTCTTCAGGCATGCCAGTGATGCCCAATAGCTTATGGAAAAGAGCGTATATTAATTTTAAGCAACTTGGCAAACCAAAAAGTTAATCGTTACCTTTATCCATCAAATAATTTGAGAAAACAACTGTAAACTCAATCTTAAAACCGTTACAATAGCTATTTCTCACAAATCTATTTTTTTGATAAAGATGATTTAAAAGTATAAAGGATATATCCATGGATTTTGATAAGTTGATTGATGAAGACATCGCTGGCCTTGCACAGATTGGGGTGACATTACCTCTCAATGCCGTTGTGTTACGTGATTATCTGCCTCACCGTTATCCTTTTATGCTATTAGACAGAGTCACTGCGGTAAAACCCAATGAGTGGATTACCGGTGTTAAAAACATCACCATTAACGAGCCTTTCTTTAATGGTCATTTTCCTGAAGAGCCTATCATGCCAGGCGTGTTAATGATTGAAGCCATGGCGCAGGTAGCGGGTGTACTGGGTTTTATCAGCAAAAATGTCAAACCAAGAGATGGTTATATTTATCTGTTTGCTGGGGTCGATAAAGTACGTTTTAAACGTCAAGTCATCCCCGGTGATCAGCTCATTTTACGCGCCGAAAAGACCATGGAGCGTCACAGTATCTATAAATTTAGTTGCACAGCGTGCGTGGGTGATGAGTTGGCAGCCAGTGCCGAAATCACCATTGCAGAGCAGCGTACCCAATATCACCAGTCATGACTTTAACATCATTTTTACATGGCTTGAATAAGGCGCGTTTGGGTAAGCTATACCGATAAAATCTGTTTAAGTTAAGCAAAATCCTTGATAAAAATGGCATACTTTAGTAAAAATGCTATAATGTCGTTTTTATTTTAACCTGCTGTTTATAGTTAGCTTTGCCTATGGTCTCAGCTAAACCTGTATTTTTAGTTCTCCTTGAATAGTGGGCTGGTATAAGGATTTTTCATGACGATTCACCCAACGGCGATTATTGATGCCACTGCAACGATACACCCGTCGGTCAAGATAGGGCCGTATTGCATTATTGGTGAACATGTCACAATTGGGGCGCAGACCGTGCTTCACCCCCATGTCGTCATTAGCAAGTTTACCCGTATCGGTGAGCGCAACCAGATTTTTCAATTCGCTAGCATCGGCGAAGACTGCCAAGATCTCAAATACCAAGGCGAGGAGACGTGGCTAGAAATTGGTGATGACAATCGCATTCGCGAAGCCTGTAGCATTCATCGCGGCACGGTACAAGATAAAGGCATCACACGCGTTGGTAGCCGTAATCTGTTTATGGTCAATACCCATATTGCGCATGATTGCGTGATTGGGAGCGACAACATTGTGGCTAATAATGTGGGGATTGCGGGGCATGTCCGCATCGGTAACCATGTGATTGTCGGTGGTAATTCAGGTATTCACCAATTTTGTAGCATTGATGATTATAGTTTGATTGGTGGTGCAAGCTTGATTTTAAAAGATGTTGCGGCTTTTAACATGGTATCGGGTAACCCTGCCAAAAGCCATGGTCTTAATATCGAAGGCATGCGCCGCAAAGGTTGGTCAAAGCAAACCATCGATTATCTGCGCCAAGCTTATCGGGTGATTTTCCGTTCAGGATTGACCAAAGAAGAAGCCATTGTCGCGGTGAGCGAGCAACTGTTACCCCAAGAACCTTTGGTACAATTGCTATTGGATTCCCTGATTCATAGTGAACGTGGTTTAGTCAGATAACGTGGTAAGATAAGGTTGTAAGAAAGGATAGCGTTGCTATTTAGCGTATTTTAGCGTATCAACAGCAGCATCTGAAAAGTAAAAAAGAGCCAAATCGGCTCTTTTTTTTAGGTGGTTTTTAGGTCAAATGCAAATCAGATTTTGGTAAGTTTTGCTGCTGATAAAAAGTATCGACAAACGCATCAAACTTATCATCTTCAATAGACTGACGAATATCTGCCATCAAGCGCTGATAGTAACGTAAATTGTGTATGGTGCCCAACTGTGCCGATAGCATTTCATTGCACTTGAACAAATGATGCAAATAGGCGCGGCTAAAATTCTGACAAGTATAACAATCACACGCACTATCAAGCGGACTTTGGTCAAAACGGTGCACCGCATTTTTAATTTTAACGGCGCCAAAAGTGGTGAAATAATGACCGTTTCGTGCATTACGTGTTGGCATCACGCAATCAAACATATCAACACCGCGGCGTACCGCTTCCACGATATCTTCAGGCTTACCCACGCCCATCAGGTATCTGGGCTTGTCGGCGGGCATATCATCGGGTAAGTAATCAAGCACCGCCATCATTTCTTCTTTTGGCTCACCGACTGACAGTCCACCAATGGCATAACCATCAAAGCCAATAGCGAGCAACCCTTCTAGGGACTTTTCGCGAAGGTTGCGATACATACTGCCTTGGATGATACCAAACAAAGCATTCTTGTTACCCAGTTTTTCATGCTCATTTTTACAGCGCTCGCCCCAACGCAGTGATAGTTCAAGCGATGTATCCGCTTCGATAGGCGTCGCAGGGTAAGGCGTGCATTCATCAAACTGCATGACGATGTCTGAGTTCAGTGAGTATTGAATTTGCATCGATATTTCGGGGGATAAAAACACCTTTGCGCCATCAATGGGCGAGCGAAAATAGACGCCTTCTTCTTTGATTTTACGCATTGCACCCAGACTAAAGACTTGAAAACCGCCGGAATCGGTTAAAATCGGCTTGTTCCAACCGATAAAGTCATGTAAGCCGCCAAATTTGTCAATGACATCGGTCGTTGGGCGCAGCCACAAATGAAAGGTATTTCCTAAGATGATTTCGGCACCGATTTCGTGGATATCCCGCGGCAGCATGCCTTTGACGGTGCCATAAGTACCGACAGGCATAAAGGCAGGGGTTTGCACATCGCCATGAGCGAGATGAACCGTACCACGGCGAGCACGGCTCTCGCCTACAGCGGTTTTGTGTAAGGTAAATTGCATGGTAGATTTTCTTAAAAATAAAATATTATAGCATTTTATTCAAACTAATAATCAAAGGCTTAATTTTAGTTTTTAAGTTTTCTCTAAACAATACAACAAAATTTATGCCTTCATAAAAGCATAATTTTAGAGCATATGAAAAACCTAAATATGGATAAACTTCTAAAAACTGATAGTAAAAAATTTCTTGATTAGAACCTTTCTTTTCAACATGATGAAAGTTTCTTTCTATCACTTTTCTTGTGTTTTCTAGTGACTGGTTAATTTCTATTGAGTTGTTTTCATCTAGGGAAACAAGTGACGCATTGTAATCAGTAATTTTTCCTAAGAATACCTTATTAAATTCAAAAAAATACAAAGCCCTTGCTATGGCTTGAATGCTGTTAGAAATCCGAGTGTCGTCGATATTAAAAGCAAATGTTGGTTTTAGTTTTCCATTTTTTTCTTCATCAACGTAAACTACACTCGCATTCTTTGCAAGTTCTTTCATAAACTTTCGATTTCTGCGAATACTCGCCACACCTTTTTCTGTTCCTAAGTTTTGCCCCTTTTCATTAGCTAAAATTTGTATTGAAAGCATTTGAAATAAATATTCATCATCATTTGATTTTCCAGAATTATGCAAGTGACAGGATGGAACAGTGATAAGGTTATCTCTATCGGTATTAGGGAAAAAGACTTTGGGCGGAACGTGTTCTTTTGTTAAGGTGTTAGGTTGTAATTTAATACCGCAGTAATAACAAACATTTGGTAAATATTGATACATTTCACACCTTAAAAAACTTTAATTGAATCAATGAGCATCGCATCACCGTAACTAAAGAAACGATAGCGTTGCTCGATGGCGTGTTGATAAGCCTGTTTGATAGGCTCACTGCCTGCAAAAGCTGACACCAGCATCAATAGCGTGGATTTTGGCAAATGAAAATTGGTGATGAGCTTATCAATCACCCCAAACCTAAATGATGGATAAATAAAAATATCGGTGTCACCTGACCAAGCCGATAGCACTGGGTTTTCAAAGTTAGCGGTTTTTTGAAACGCCGTTTCTAGCACCCGTGTCACCGTGGTACCGACTGCAATCACTTGCCCGCCACGGGCTTTGGTTTGGTTAATCAAATCGGCAGTCGCTTGGGGCAACTCGGCATATTCTGAGTGCATTTTATGGCGCAAAACATCCTCTGTCTTGACAGGGGCAAATGTGCCTGCACCGACATGCAACGTGACAAAGGCGGTATTAATGCCCTTGGAATTGAGTGCAGCCAATACGTTATCATCAAAATGCAGGCTTGCTGTCGGTGCGGCTACGCTGGCAAGTTTGGTTGGGTCATGAAATACCGTTTGATAGCGGGTTTCGTCATTGTCATCGGCATGGCGCTCAAAATAGGGCGGAATTGGCAGTTCACCATAGTGTTCAAGCACAGGCAATATCGGTTGGTCAAATTCTAGCAAAAATAAATTGTCCTCACGCCCCATTACCGTGGCATGAATGTTACCATCGGCAAGGCTCAACGTTTGCCCCTCTTTTGGGCTGCGGCTGGCGCGTACATGACACAACGCTGTGTGCTTTTGGCTGCTAGTAGCATCATCGGGCAAAATACGCTCAACCAATACTTCGACCGCGCCGCCACTGGCTTTTTGCCCAAACAGCCTTGCTTTCATGACCTTGGTGTCATTAAACACCACCAAGTCACCACTATTTAACAACTCTGGCAAATCCACAAATTGTTGGTCTTTGGGTTGACCATGGGCAGGCAAATACAGCAATCGAGAGGCGGAGCGCACCGCTAACGGATAGCGGGCAATAAGTTCATCGGGCAGTTGATAATCAAAATCATCTAAAGTTAAAGGCATTTGTGGGTTACTCGGTGATAGCAGAATCTTTGGCAAAGTGGACATTGGCTTTAGGAAATGGGCGGATTTTATCGGCGTCTGACCAAGCTTTGACCCAGTCATCAGGTGGCATATTGATATCTTTATAATCCAATGCGCTGAGCACTTGCTCAGTCGGCAAAACCTTGCCAGTCACGATGTTGGTGATACCGGTGCGCAGCAGCGCAGAGCAAGTCGGCTGACCTTTGACCCACATGCTTTGCTCAATATAAAACCAGCGCTCATCGACTGCTATCAGTCGGGTTTTGATGGTGACCTTATCAAATAAACGAACACGCTTACGATATTGGATGGTGCTACCAGCGACCACCAGCCCCCAGCGATGCTTGAATAATTTTTTGGCAAGCCCAGAGCGAATGGCAAGATCATTTCGTCCCAAATCAAACAGCGTAAAAATACGCCCGTTGTTCATTTCAAAAAAATTGTCAATGTCGTTGATATTAGCAGTCAAGGTGATTTCGCTGGTATCGGTTAATTGAAGCGAATGACCTTGCTTTTGTTTAATCGCACTTTTGATGGCATGGGTGCCAAGTCGTAAAAAAGGATACATGGTTGTTCTCAATCTAAATTTGTGCCACATTATAGGTAAATCGCGCTTGTTTAGCAAAATTTGTCACTATCATTACCCAACAAGTCACTATAATTACCCTACAAAAGGAAAGCAAATGACCAATCAATCACAGGTAGCAGCGCAACCCTTATCAGCGGACGCTAAAAAGGTATTAGATTTTTGGTTGCAGGAAAATACTAAGCCATTTTGGTTTGCCAAAGATGAGGATTTTGATAAAACTGTAACGGCTAAATTTTTAGCCACACTTGAGCAAGCCAAACGAGGCGAGTTAGGGGATTGGCGAGCCAGTACAAAAGGGCGATTGGCAGAAATCATTGTATTGGACCAGTTTTCGCGCAATATTTTTCGAGATTCTTCACAAGCTTTTGCCCAAGATGGCATGGCGTTAGTATTGGCGCAAGAAATCGTCAGACAGCCAGATTTTGACAAGTTGAATCAAGACGAACGCAATTTTGCTTTAATGCCTTTTATGCATGCAGAATCGGCAACCATTCATCAGCAGGCGTTGCCACTGTTTAAAAAATACGCCAGTAACGATACATTAGCGTTTGAATATAAGCATCAAGCCATTATTGAAAGATTTGGGCGCTATCCGCACCGCAATGCGATTTTGGGTAGACAATCCAGTGATGAGGAAATCGCCTTTTTGCAACAACCCAACTCGTCATTTTAACTTTTATTAAGTTGTTGCTGGATCGCCCAATCAATATGTTCTTGTGTGTTTTCGCTTAGCATTGGGCGTTTTTGTTGCAGTTTGTCAATAATTGCTTGGCTAAACGGTGCATTTCCCAAGGCTACCGCCACATTGCGCATAAAATTGTCGTAGCCCGTGCGGCGAATCGGCGAGCCTTCAGTTTTTGTCAAAAAATCCTGTGCATCCCATGCCCATAACTCAAGTAGTGACATCTCATCTAAACGGTGACGCGGATTAAAATCCTCAATCGTCGCTAATCTGGCAAATTTATTCCAAGGACAAATCAACTGACAATCATCACAGCCAAAAATGCGATTGCCAATTTTGGGACGAAGTTCTACAGGGATTTTGCCATCTAATTCAATGGTTAAATACGAAATACACAGCCGTGCATCGACATCATAATGCCCGGTGGGTGTTTTGCGGATGGCATGGGTAGGGCACACATGAATACAAGCCCGGCAACTGCCACAATGCGATAATGTGGTTTCGATTTGCTTTTTATCCTCTGCCAAAGGCAAGCTGGTGAATAATTCCCCCAACACAAAAAATGACCCCGCTTGTGGATGAATCAGCAAAGTGTGTTTGCCTGTCCAGCCCAAACCTGCTTGCTCAGCCAACGCGCGCTCAAATATAGGCGCGGAGTCGCTAAAGGGACGAAATACAAAGTCGTTGGCATATTGCGGATAATCGGTGGTTAGTTTGTCTTGAATCAGTCTGGCTAGGGTTTTTAATAACCCTCGCATGGTTTTATGATAATCACGTCCTCGAGCATAGCGGGCAATAATCGCTGAGTTGGGGCGCTCGTTGTCTGGTACACTGCGTTTGGGCGGCGGCGTGACCAAATAATCTAAACGCACACTAATGATACTTTGGGTCTTGTCAACTAACAACGCAGGGTTAGCACGTTTATCATGATTGTCTTCAAAAAACAGCATATCCCCATGTTTACCTTGTGCTAACCAAGTTTGCAAGGCATCAAGCTGTTTTACAAAGATGGGATTGGCGGGATGGACAAAGCCACAATCAGCAAACCCCAACGCCTTGGCTTGCGCCTTTATCCAGCCCTTGAGTGCATTGAGTTCGTTTGTAGTGTCCAACATGCCAACAACCAGATAAAATTAAAATGCTATTATAACAAAATAAACATTTACCACATCATTGGATCATCTTATGCAAAGTAATGCACAGACGGATAAAAATACTGTGATGCAAAACGCCACTGCCTTATATAGCCCCAAACAAATATATGACATTGAAAAAAACTGGTTTAGCAAAAATGACAGTTTTGCCTTAATGCAACAAGCTGCATGGCAACTTGCACACATCATCAAGCAGGAAAGTAGCAATCAAAAAGGCAGTCCCCCTCAAAAAAGCAATCACCTTCAAAAAAGCAGTCACCCTCAAAAATCGGTATTGGTAGTAGCCGGCGCTGGTAATAATGGCGGCGATGCTTGGTTGGTGGCGCATTATGTCAACCAGCTTTGCCCGCATTGGTCAGTTACCGTAGTACAAGTCGCAGCGCCTAGCACCCTCGACAGCCAAACAGCAAAGCACATGTACCTGTCAAACTGTCCAAATGCGGCAAAATACTTGACGTTGACAGCATTTTTACAGCCATTCTATGAGCTTGGTTTAAGCTATCAGTATGATGTGGTGATTGATGGGTTGTTGGGGATTGGACTCGATGGCAAGCCTAGCGATGATTATCAGACAATCATCAATTGGATTAATCAATACCGCAAGCAAGTTCACGCTTGTCAAGTCATCAGCATCGATGTACCCAGCGGACTTAATGCCGCTACGGGCGAAGTGTACGATGACATTGCGATTAAAGCAGACAAGACACTTTGTTTAATCGGGCGAAAGGTCGGACTGCATATCGGGGGTAGTAAAGATTATGTTGGCAGCGTTATCGATGTGCCTTTGCTCCCTATTGAGCAATCAGGCATCTTGTTGCATTCCACGCTACCTAACTTACCACAACGTCAGCAGGTGAGCCATAAAGGTACGTATGGTCATGTACTCATCATCGGTGGCAATCGGTTACAGGATGGGCATGGCATGGCAGGGGCGGCGATATTGGCCGCCAATGCAGCATTGAGCAGTGGTGCAGGCAAAGTCACTGTTGCCTGTCATCGTGATTTTCATCCAGCCATTGTCACCGCTTTGCCCAATGCCATGACCGCGGATTTACACAATATCGCTAGCGTCATCGAGCTGATTGACGCGGTGGATGTGGTTGCCATCGGCATGGGTTTGGGTAGGGATAAAGTAACGCTTGATTTATTTAACCAGTATCTTATGGCCATCAAGCAATCAGAGAAGCTATGTGTCATTGACGCTGATGGTTTATACCATTTAGCAGATTGGGCAAGCACGAGTGACGGTTTAAATGCTCCCATTCAACCACGATTGGGACAGTCAAACCAACGGTTTTACCTAACGCCGCATTCAGCGGAAGCAGGACGTTTGCTCAATCAGCCCTATACTGATATCGATCGAGACAAAATCAGCGCGATTCGGGCATTAGCTCACCAATATGGGGGCAATTGGCTTATCAAAGGGGCGCAAACAATTGTGCTTGAAGGTGACAGTCTTGAGCGTGACAGCATTGATATTTGCGGCTTGGGTAATGCCGGTATGGCAACGGCTGGCATGGGCGACTGCTTGGCAGGTCTGATGGCGGGCTTATTGGGGCAAGCAATTGCCGCACCCATGCTAGCCTCCGTGCTCATACATGCCAAAGCGGGTGATACGTTAGCAGAAAAAATGGGTGAATATGCGTTGCAAGCCAATCACATGGCATCGGCAATCGGTGACATCATCCATCAATTCACGCAAGATTAAAATCATGGCAGGTTAAGAAGGTTCAATAGAAAAAAGGTGAGAATTCACTCACCTTTAACCTTTACACACCGTTAATTTTAATTGAATGCTAAAGTCATATAGCATGCAAAGTTATTTACAGTATTGGCTCACTGTTTGCGCGACTTGCTGACGGCGTAGCTCAATTTCACGACCATCTAAATATTTACGTTCACCTTTATTATCCATCTCATAGACGCGCCCGCCTTGGTTTAAGTTGGCAAGGGTACTTTGTAAGGCTTTACAGCGCTCCGCATCTTGCTGTTTTTTGAGTTGCTGATTTTGTGCTTCAAGTTCAGCAGCGCGTTTTTGATCAGCTGTCAGCGTTGGTGATACACCTGATGCAGCACCTGTAGTATTGCCAGCGGTTGCAGGTGCAAGACTACTAGGTCCAAGTTCACGGGTATTAACCACTTGCACTTGTCGCAAATTAACACCATTGGTCGGCGCATATTGGCTATAATGCGGCACACCATTTTTGTCAGTCCACTTGTAGTAAGTGGCTGCATTTGAACTCGCCATAACGAATGGTGATAACATGAGTGATAACAAAAACAGTGGCTTTAACATTGTTTTTCCTATGCAAGAAACGAGAAAATTATGCGATAGCCTATCACAGCTTGATAGCTTTTAGCAGTAAATTTCGACAAGATAATCGTTTAATTTCCTAAAGGTAATTTTCTAAAAATGACTGGCTCAATCAGTCTGAGATTTTAAAGTTTATCAATCCTTAAAACCAAGCCTTAAAATCAAGCTTCAGACAATTCATTTATCTATAACTAAAAGTTATAAATCCTAGTAGCTTTTTTTTATTGACAAGTGTTAAAAAAACTCACATCATAAGTCCTCTACTGGTCGTTAGTAACAATTATCGTTGGTTACTAATTGGTAAAATCTAAGCTAATTGGCGCTATCCGCTGATTAGGCTCTACAATTGGATGAGAGCATTTTTTACCGTTGTTGTTGTTTATGAATCTAAACAAAAGAATCTAACAACCCTGACTTATCGGTCAACAAAGACAAAAAGTAGCCATCAATTTATACATTACGTAATTTTTGTGATGCTTTCTTTTTTGGTTATCATGCTTTTTGCCCTCGTCTGATTTGTTCACTGTTACCTTATGGCAGTGTTGAAGATTCTTGCTAATCATTTAGCAATTTTTATCTAAAACAACTTCCCAGTATCATTTTTGAAGACGACCATAAAAGGTGATGACAGTGACTCAAACTACCCAAGCTCCCAATATGACGGGAGAAAACCAAACGGCTCACGCTGCACCCAATTTTGACAAAAAAACCGCCAAAGCCTCAGCAGGTGAACCTGTGATGATGTCTGGTGCAGAAATGCTGGTGCAAGCGCTAATTGACGAAGGTGTCGAATACATTTTTGGCTATCCAGGCGGCGCCGTGTTGCATATTTATGATGCTTTGTTCAAACAAGATAGCATTGAGCACATCCTCGTGCGTCACGAACAAGCAGCGGGTCATATGGCAGATGCTTATTCCCGTGTCACAGGTCAAACAGGGGTGGTATTAGCGACATCAGGTCCAGGCGCCACCAATACGGTTACTGCCATCGCAACCGCGTTTATGGATTCCATTCCGATGGTTATCATCTCAGGTCAGGTGCCTTCAAGCCTCATCGGTGATGATGCGTTCCAAGAAACTGATATGATTGGTGTGTCACGTCCGGTCGTCAAACACAGTTTTCAAGTACGTCATGCCAGCGAAATCCCAGAAATCGTGCGTAAAGCGTTTTATATCGCAAGCTCTGGTCGCCCAGGTCCTGTGGTGATTGATGTACCCAAAGACAAAACCGCGCCTAACGAAAAATTCCCTTACCATTTCCCTGAGTCGGTCAGTATGCGTTCTTACCAACCATCGGTTCGCGGTCATTCAGGACAAATTCGTAAAGCCATCGAAACCTTAATTGCTGCCAAACGCCCTGTTCTATATTCAGGGGGTGGCGTGATTGCGTCAAACGCAAGTGCAGAATTAACCGCATTAGCCCGTTTACTTAATTTACCGGTGACCAATACTTTGATGGGTTTGGGCGCTTATCCAGGATCGGATAAACAGTTTTTAGGTATGCTTGGGATGCATGGGACGTATGAAGCCAATATGACCATGCATAATTCAGATGTGATTTTGGCTGTGGGCGCGCGTTTTGATGACCGTGTGACCAACAATACGCAAAAATTCTGTCCAAACGCTAAAATTATCCATATTGATATCGACCCTGCATCAATCTCAAAAACCATCAACGCACATATCCCGATTGTCGGTGATGTAAAAAATGTGCTAAGCGATATGCTCGCCGTATTAACAGAAAATAACGGACAGCTTGACCAAGCCGCGCTAAATGATTGGTGGGCGCAAATCAATGAATGGCGTAAACGTCATGGTCTACGCTATGACAAAGACGACAGCAATGGCATGAAACCACAGCACGTTGTTGAGCGCTTATATGAGTTAACGCATGGTAAAGCTATCATCACATCTGATGTGGGTCAGCACCAAATGTTTGCCGCCCTATACTATAAATATGACGAACCCCGTCAATGGTTAAACTCAGGTGGGTTAGGCACCATGGGGGTAGGATTACCTTATGCAATGGCAGCCAAACTTGCTAACCCAGAGCGTGATGTGGTCTGTATCACCGGTGAAGGCTCAATTCAGATGAATATCCAAGAGCTATCAACTTGCCTACAATATAACTTACCAGTGAAGATTTTAAATCTTAACAACGCCCAGTTGGGTATGGTCAAGCAATGGCAAGATATGATTTATGAAGGTCGCCATTCGCACTCTTATATGGATTCATTACCAGATTTTGTCAAACTTGCAGAAGCTTACGGTCATGTCGGTATCCAAATCACTGACCCAGCCAAACTTGATGAACAACTTGCTTATGCCTTATCCCTCAAAGATCGATTGGTATTTATCGATGTACTCGTCGATAAAAACGAGCATGTTTATCCAATGCAATTAGCAGGTCAGTCAATGCGTGATATGTGGTTAGCCAAAGGGGAGCGTACCTAATGAAACATTTAATTTCTGTCTTAATGGAAAATGAATCAGGGTCACTGTCTCGTGTAGTTGGCTTATTTTCACAACGTGGCTACAACATCGAGACATTGAACGTCGCGCCAACCGATGACCCGACTTTATCGCGTTTGACCTTGACCACAGATACCGATCAAAATAAGATTGAGCAAGTGACCAAACAGTTGCACAAGCTGATTGAAATCGTTAAAGTAACCACGCTGACCGATAGTGTACATATTGAGCGCGAACTCATGCTGATTAAAGTGCGTGCCACGGGTAGCAACCGTGAAGAAGTGAAGCGCTGTGCGGATATCTTCCGTGCAAGTATTGTTGATATCACGCCCAATGTCTATACCATTCAAATTGTCGGTGACACGGCAAAATTGGACGGCTTTATCGAATTGATGGGACGTGAACGCATTTTAGAGGTAGTACGTTCTGGTGTTATTGGTATCGCTCGGGGTGAAAAAATCCTCAGCGTCTAAATTTACCAACCTTTTAATCTTTTAATAGTAGTTGTTTTTTACACAAGGAAATAGTTATGAACATTTTTTATGATAAAGATTGTGATCTATCAATCATCCAAGGCAAAAAAGTTGCGATTATCGGCTATGGCTCACAAGGTCACGCCCACGCATTAAACCTAAAAGACAGCGGTGTTGATGTCACCGTAGGTCTTCGTAAAGATTCATCATCTTGGAAAAAAGCAGAAAATGCCGGTCTAAAAGTGGCTGAAGTAGAAGAAGCAGTCAAGCAAGCCGACCTAGTCATGATTTTGACCCCTGACGAATTCCAAAAACAATTATACAATGACGTGATTGAGCCAAACATCAAACAAGGTGCCACGCTTGCATTTGCCCATGGTTTCTCAATCCATTACAACCAAGTGGTACCACGCAAAGACCTAGACGTCATCATGATTGCGCCAAAAGCACCGGGTCATACCGTGCGTAACGAATTTGCCACAGGCGGCGGTATTCCTGACTTAATCGCCGTTTACCAAGATGCCTCTGGTCAAGCCAAACAAGTCGCATTGTCTTACGCGATGGGCGTCGGCGGTGGTCGTTCAGGCATCATCGAAACAACGTTCAAAGACGAAACTGAAACGGACCTATTTGGTGAGCAAGCGGTACTGTGTGGTGGTGCGGTTGAACTGGTCAAAATGGGCTTTGAAACCTTGGTTGAAGCAGGTTATGCCCCAGAAATGGCGTACTTTGAATGTCTACACGAATTAAAATTGATTGTAGACTTGATGTACCAAGGCGGTATTGCTGATATGAACTACTCAATCAGTAACAACGCAGAATACGGTGAATACGTGACAGGTCTAGAAGTTATTAATGACCAATCACGTGAAGCGATGCGTAATGCCCTAAAACGTATCCAATCAGGCGAATATGCAAAAATGTTTATCGCTGAAGGTATGTCAAATTACCCATCAATGACAGCGCGCCGTCGTCAAACCGCTGAGCACGAAATCGAAAAAACAGGTGCCAAACTTCGCGGTATGATGCCTTGGATTACCTCAAGCAAAATCATCGACAAAGAGAAGAACTAGTTTTGCACCCAGTTAGTTTGACCAATGACATCATACCCATTTGGTAAAAACAATAAAATGACAATAACCCTGCGCTGTGTAAAGTTACATGGACAGGGTTTTTTAGTATAAAATAATGGGTATCGATGTAAACTTTATGAGATATGTTTTGAATATAGCGTCTGTTTGGCAGTTATCCACTGCAACTTTGTTAAACACTTTTAGCGGCATGAGTGCTTTGCCTGCATTGGCAAATCCTTTGAATTACCTCATCGGGGATAGCTATACGTTAAATTGGCAAGCAATTTATCTGGTCGGTACGTTAATTGTCGCCCTACTGATTGCCTATGAATCCATTGTTTTGAAGAAAAATTTAGGAAAACTGCCGCAATCAACGTTATTTAGCGTGAGCTCCATATTAGAAACTGTGTGGCTCATGGTATCTGTGGTTGCCGTATATTATGGCGCATTTAGTAGCATTGCCAAAGTCGTGCCATTTGCCTATATTTTGTATAGCATATTTGGTTGGATTTACGGATTTTATCTACTCAAAGACCAGGCGGGCGATATTAAAGATGTCGATGACATGAGTATGCCCATCAAATATATGGACTATAGCCTATCATTTTCACTGGTGATTACGGTGACCAGCATTGCGATATTTATCAATATGTTGATGAACGGTGTTATCGCCTTTAATCTAGCTTAATAAAGTCAATTGAAATCCCTTTTTAATTGTAACTTTGTGGTAAAAAAATCAAAAAATAGTAGGTGAAACGCTAAAACTAGGCTATACTGTCATTATTCGCTAAAATACACTTAACAAACTTTTGGCGATGACAATTTATAACACCCTGTATTTACCTAAGTAATTGCAAGCGTTATAGATAACATAGTTAATTTTTAATGTAGGATTTTTTATGTCAGATAAAGCTACTGGTACTGTAAAATGGTTCAATGAGAGCAAAGGTTTCGGCTTCATCGCTCAAGACAATGGCGGTCAAGACGTTTTTGCTCATTACAGTGCAATCCAAGGTTCAGGTTTTAAAACACTTAAAGAAGGTCAACGTGTGAGCTTCGTATTGAGCCAAGGTCAAAAAGGCCCACAAGCCGAACAAATCGAAGCACAATAATAATAACTACAAGCTTAATTGTTTGTTTATTAACTGCTTATCTTAATTAGCTTGCAATAAAGAAAAACAACCAGACGATAGGTTGTTTTTTTTTGCGCGTTTGTTTTGTGTTCAATGTTTATATCAAGCACAAGACATTGTATGTTGAATATTTAGTTAAAAAATTTCCCTAATTATTTTAGTTATGATATATTCGAAAAATTCAAGAATTTTTGATGTTTTCCAACCATTTTTTTATGACTTAAAATTCATAGGATTTTCTTGATTTGTTGGGTAAGTTATCGCAACATATATTATTAACAAAGATAATGGGTATTGTGAGTATTCACAGTATAACTATTCTTTTTAGCTTGCTAAGTTAGCTCACCAAGCTAGTTTAAGTTAAGAAGAATAGGGTGTTCATTTTATCATGACTGGGGATACTTGGATTTATCCTCCTTTTTTAATTCATATAACAAACGAGGAACGTATGAAAGCATTAGTTGCTGTTAAACGTGTAGTTGACTATAACGTAAAAGTTCGTGTAAAAGCGGACAACACTGGTGTTGACTTAACCAATGTTAAAATGTCTGTAAACCCATTTGATGAGATTGCTGTGGAAGAAGCTGTACGCCTACAAGAAGCGGGCGTCGTCTCTGAAATTGTTGTTGTATCTATCGGTCCAAAAGAAGCACAAGAACAAATCCGTGGCGCAATGGCACTGGGTGCAGATCGTGGTATTTTAGTTGAAACTACTGACACTGTGCGTCCACTACAAGTCGCAAAAATTTTAAAAGCGATTGCACAAGCTGAAGCTGCTGACATCATTTTACTAGGCAAACAAGCGATTGATGATGACAACAACCAAACAGGTCAAATGCTAGCGGCATTGATGGATGTAGGTCAAGCAACCTTTGCATCACAAGTAAAAGTCGAAGGTGGTAGCGTCAATGTAACACGTGAAATCGATGGTGGCTTACAAACCGTTCAGTTATCATTGCCTGCGGTTATCACCACTGATTTACGTTTAAATGAACCACGTTATGCCAAACTGCCTAACATCATGAAAGCGAAGAAAAAACCATTAGAAGAGAAAAAACCAGAAGATTATGGTGTTTCTACCGCTAGTAACATTCAAATCGTAAAAGTAACGCCACCTTCAGAGCGTAAAGCGGGTGTTAAAGTTAAATCGGTTGACGAGTTAGTCGATAAATTAAGAAACGAAGCTAAAGTTATCTAATTATTAGTTATCTAATCATTTAACTACCTTCAATTTAATTCGTCATTTAACGATAGCGATTATCAAATATTAAGGAAAATCTCATGGCAATTTTAGTATATGCAGAACATGATAATAAAGAGCTGAAAAAAGCAACACTCAACACCGTAACGGCAGCAAGCAAAATCGGTGGCGATATCGTTGTGTTAGTTGCAGGTCTTGGCTGTGAAGCCGTGGCAGAACAAGCCGCTAAAGTAGCGGGGGTATCAAAGGTGCTTTGCGCAAGTAACGCTGCTTTTGAACATCAACTGGCTGAAAACGTTGCTAAACTCGTCGTATCGCTTGCAGGTGATTATAGCCATATCGTGGTGCCAGCGACAACAACGGGTAAAAACTTCTTACCACGCGTTGCCGCTTTGTTAGACGTAAATATGTTAACTGATGTGACCGCTGTGATTGATGCAGAGACATTTGAACGTCCAATCTACGCAGGTAATGCCATTGCAACCGTTAAAGATACTGAAAGCAAAAAAGTCATCACAGTTCGTACTACTGCATTTGATGCAGCGGCAGCAGAAGGCGGCGCAGCCAGCATAGAACAAGTAAGCGCAGGCGAAGATGCGGGTAAATCAAAATTTGTCGGTGAAGAACTGGCAAAATCTGATCGTCCAGAATTAACTGCTGCAGAGATTGTTGTATCGGGTGGTCGTGCATTAGCCAGCGGTGAAAACTTCACCAAATATATTGAGCCCCTCGCTGATAAACTAGGCGCTGCGATGGGTGCATCACGTGCCGCAGTTGACGCAGGTTATGTGCCAAACGACCTACAAGTGGGTCAAACGGGTAAAATTGTCGCACCAAACCTATATATCGCCGCAGGTATCTCAGGTGCTATTCAGCATTTGGCAGGTATGAAAGATTCAAAAGTTATCGTTGCCATCAACAATGACCCAGAAGCGCCTATCTCTCAAGTGGCTGATTATTTCCTAGAAGGTGATATTTTTGCAATCTTGCCAGAACTAACTAGCAAATTGTAATTGCCGCTATCATAAGCTACTAAGCGATAAATATATAGGCGATAAATATAAAAAAACCTCATGCTTTTTGAGGTTTTTTTATTTGCTATTTACTCGTTAAGCAGTGACTTAATTATCGCTAAAAGTATATTGATTGTTGTATAGCGACTAGGTAATATAATAAAAATTGTGGGATTTTATTGGTAGTAAATTTTTTGGAAATAAATCGTGAAAATGGATTTAAAAAAATTCCGTACAGAAATGCAGCAGCGGCTTAGCGAGCAGCAACTAGACAATGTGAAAGTACGTCCCTTTATCTGTTCAGGGTCACCCCTTAATTGCAAAATTATGATGGTCGGCTACAATCCAGCTCGCGAAGTTAATTTAGACGTGTTTGATGCAAATATTTGGCATGATGACATAGGGTTTGATCGTGAATCGTTTGCTGAACATTATGACATCGCTAGCTACAATGATGATTTACAGTGGAATCGCAACCATATATTTCAGCAAAATTTGATTGATGAAATCTCAAATCATCCTGTGATTGAAACTTACCTTTATAGTGTTATCACCCCCAAAAAGACTTTATTAAGCCCCCAGCATAAACGTACGCATCTATTTGATTGGCTATATGGTATTCTCAAACCTGTTTTAATCATTACCCAAAATATGGATGTCATTAAATATTTTGAGCGAGAAGCCAATAAAACTCTTGTGAGAAATACATTTAACGCCATTACTTATCGCGATTTACACTGTGTGATTTTGCCCATCAGCCATTTATCCAAAAAATGGAATGACACCGAAATGTACCATTTGAAAGCAGAAATTGATGAGCTGTTTAATTTAATTACTGTTTAGAGAATAGTGTTTAATTGATAAATTTATAAACCAATAATAAAAAAACCTAACAGCATCATCTGTTAAGCTTTTATAATTAAAGATAAAATTTATAACCAACCTGCCTTTTTAAAGCGATAGTAAAGCGTGAAACAAATGGTCAAAATAACGGCTAATAAGACATAGTAGGCATAATGCATTTTTAGTTCAGGCATATTTTCAAAGTTCATCCCATAAATCCCTGCGACCGCGGTCGGAACCGCGAGGATACCTGCCCAAGCGGCAAGTTTTCGTACCACATCATTCTGACCCGTATTTACCACTGCCATGTAAGTATCCATGGCAACACTGAGCATTTCGTTGAGTCCATTGACCGCATCGAGCGCACGCAGTAGATGGTCATTGACGTCGCGAAAATACGGTTTGGCTTGGCTAGGGAAACTTGGAATCAAATCAGTCTTTTTATGATTGATAAAAAAATTACAGATATCTTGTACGGGTAAGATGACAGCACGCATATGTACGAGCTGTGATTTTAATTCATACAAATTGCGCAGCGTATGCTTGTTAAAGTTTTCAGAGAAAATTTCCCGTTCTTGCTCGCGCAAATAACGTCCTAATTTTTCAGTGACAGGTAAGTAGTTATCGACGATAAAGTCTAAGATGGCGTGCAGCACAAAGATGGGTCCAAGGCGTAATTTTTCTGGTCGGCGATGGCAAAAATCTCGCACACTTTGGTAGCTATGAGAGGCACCTTGACGAATAGTGATGATATATTGCTTGCCCATAAAGATAGCCGTAGTGCCATAACGAATGGTGTTTTCGGTCAATTTGGCGGTTCGTACCACCACGAACACGCTATCATTACCATAGCTTTCAACTTTGGCGCGTTGATGCTCAGCGAAAGCATCTTCAATGGCAAGTTCGTGTAAGTCGAATGCCTCTTGGACTTCTCGAATGGTTTCGATACTTGGGTCATGCAGTCCTACCCAAACAAATACGTTGTTGTTGGATAATTCGCGGCGCACATCATCAAGTTCAATCTCGCCGATTTTTTCCCCAGATTTACGAGAGTAGGCAAAGCAGTTGGCAATCTCATTTTTCCCTTTAAAGCGATCTTCGGTGATTTCAGCTTCAGGGTTGTACTCAGGGGGTGGTACATCGGTCGGTGCATAGACTTCGACAGTGCCATCATCATCATAATCTTCGCCATAGATATAACTATCATCACCGTGCAAATCGAGTTCTTCATCAGTGATTTCATCATACATGAAATCCGCATTGGCAAGGGTAAAAGCATCTGCAGACATATCATGTGGCGGATTAAGCGCTGAGGCTAAAGGCGGCGTTACGCGCTGGGTCGTCTGAGTGGGGTGCTCTAATAAATCGTCGCTGCGTTCAGATAAATTTTTGTTTTGGTGGGGTGGCGTCATAACCAAAAACCTCGCTATCACGATTTGAAAGAGTTATATCAGATCGAATAAATGTGTCCAGTCGTTATCAAAGTACTAAAAGGTAGCAACCACAAAACAGCAAGTAAACATCAAAGTAGGCAAATGCGCCTGTGTGTTCTTGCTATTTTGTAATTCTCAGTGATTTTTAAACGAATAAAAAAGAAGTCATGCATTGACAATGCAATCATACGGCTAAAATTAGATGGATAATGATAACAGTGAAAAATGACAATCTCAAGATAATTATACGTGAAAGCCCCCTAAAACCTAGATTAATCTCGTTAACCATAGGCTTAGCAACGGTCATTTTTTCACTATCGGCTTAAATAGCATACTGCTGCAGTGTCTCTATATCTACTAACTCTAAGAGACTCTCATGACATGCGGCAAGTTTTAGCGGCGGCGCAACCCCCGCATCCAATGCTTCCACCCAGCGCAGGGCACACACGCACCAAAAATCATTGGGCTGCAGCCCTGGAAAACCAAATTCGGGTAAAGGCGTCACCAAATCATTGCCTTTGGCAACAGAAAATTCTAAGAATTCTCGGGTCATTTTGGCGCAAACCGTGTGTAAGCCGACGTCACCAGCGCCAGTATGACAAAAACCATTTCGATAATAACCTGTTAACGGGTCAAAACAGCAACTCGCTAATGCGGTACCCAGTACATTGGTTTGGTTTAATTCAGCTTTTGGATGATAGGACATAGTGAGCTCTTTTTACGTTTTGATTGGGCTAGATGGATGATTGGCTAAAGTTGAGAGATAAATGTTGGTAGTTTTTCTAAAGCAGTACTCTGAGTTTTTTGCATAAAATCTCGCTGATAAAATTGCTCCAGTGCCGCTTTGTTTGCCTCAGTGACTGCCTTGTCAAACACCTCAGCCAAACGTAATTTTAAATACCCTAAGGCAATGCCAAAAAAGATTTGGCCGAGCGCATCGCTTTGTGCATCGAGCTGTGGTGCATTGGGGAGTAAATTCGACAATAGACTAGTTGAGCGCTCAATAAATGGATGTGGGGCAGCACTTGCTGGCTGAAAGCGCTCGGTGGCAAAGGCGCGAACAGCTTGATTGATAATGCCAAGGCTCAGGCTTGTTAAAGCGGCAGATTTTTCATCAGCGAAAATTTGCGGCATCAGATGCGCCAAAATCACACTGCTTTCGGTGATGAGTAATTGATTATCGGTGAGCAGGGCAGGTACTTGGCTAAAAGGGTTGACCGCTAATAATTCTTGTGGGTTTTCCCAAGGCATGACAAATATAAGCTCGGCATCGATTTGCTGGCGTAAACAGGCGACCATCACGAGACGGGCGAAAGGGGAAGTAGTTGAGACAAAGAGTTTCATGGGTGAATTGGATTTCCCTATACTGGTTGCATGGCTGTAAGTTTTAATAAATAAGTTTCAAAAAATTTTATAGGAGTTTAGCATAAAAAATTGGGCAATAAAAAAATGCCTAACCCCAGTGAAGCTATGATACAATGAAAAGGAAAAGTGCCCTTATTTTATTCTTTGCTTATTTTATTTTTGTAAGTGCCCTTCTCATCGATTATTCTATGATTTTACATGGTAATTCATGGTCTATGTTTTCATATGGCCGCTTGTTGTCATGTCTAGTGATATATCATTTAATCATCCTTAGGATTTATTGTGTCAAATTTAGCATCAAATTCCACAAATGT
Organism: Moraxella sp. CTOTU47616; assembly: GCF_032017465.1. Classification (NCBI taxonomy): domain Bacteria; kingdom Pseudomonadati; phylum Pseudomonadota; class Gammaproteobacteria; order Moraxellales; family Moraxellaceae; genus Moraxella; species Moraxella sp. CTOTU47616. The sequence continues at coordinate 217,355 of NZ_DALZPU010000001.1, read as the reverse complement.
GGCAAATCAGTCTGCTTTTTATCTTAATACAAAAAATACTTGGCTATTACCCGATGGGGTTGTCGACTTACTATCAACCGAAGCGGTAAAGCAAGAAACCCTGCGTTATCAATTGACCCGTATTTTAATCAGCCATGGCTATGAATTTATTAGCCCGCCTATGATTGAATATACCGAAAGCTTGCTCGGCTATGCGTCTGAAGATGTTAAATTACAAACTTTTAAAATCATTGATCAGCTAACCGGTCGGCTCATGGGGGTACGCGCAGATATCACCCCACAAATTGCGCGGATTGATGCGCGTCTACACAATAATCAAGACACTAGTAACCCATCAAAATCAATTTCCCGCTATTGTTATGCAGGGCATGTAATCTATACCATGCCAAAGGGCTTATTTGGTTCGCGCACCCCGCTACAGTTGGGGGCTGAGATTTTTGGTACCGACTCACTAGCCAGTGAAGTGGAGCTATTAGATGTGCTATTTACCTTGTTAGATAGCACGGATGTGATTGCACGCTCGCATATTGATATTGGTCATGTGGCGATTTTTCAGCAGCTTTGCCAGCTTGCCAGTGTACCTACGTATCTGCAAGAAAAACTCATTGAGCTCTATGCCAATAAAGCGTTACCTGAGCTGAAACTTTTGACCAGCAAAATGAGCCAGTTTGGCGAACTTGCCAACGATTTTTATGTGCTAGGCGAGGCAGGTAATGACTTGCAAAAACTGAGCGAACGGCTCTCAACTCAAGCCAAACACGATGCTATCATTGCCAAAGCCTTGTCTGATTTGACTTATTTGGTGAGCTATCTTGAAGACCACTGGGATGCCAACGTCAGTGTCGATGTCACAGGATTGGGATATCACTATCATACAGGCGTTGTCTTTAATGTGTACGTGGCAGATGAGTCATTGCCGCTGATTCGTGGTGGTCGTTTTAGCAACCATTTTCATCATGAAGTTGATAATACCGATGCCGTGCGTTCCGGCGTTGGCTTTAGCTGCGAGCTAAACCGTTGGCAAAATCATATCCAGGTACATGAGCAGCCTTTTACCGTGGTACCTTATAGCCATGTACAAACTATTTTACATGTACCCAATCATCCTGATGCGCCAGCGCTCAAACAAGCGATTGACTCACTACGCCAAGAAGGGCATCGGGTGATGATTGCGCTGGATGAAACCGATGAACCTGAGCAAACCACCCATCGTTTGCAAGTAGCGAATGGGGTTTGGTACTTAGAGCATTTGGCAGAAAATTAATTTTTAAGCTGTTGTAAACTTGTTTTTAGCAATTACTTTGATAAAAGGTGACTTATCATGAAACATACGGGAAAAAACGTCGTTGTCCTTGGTAGCCAGTGGGGCGATGAGGGTAAAGGCAAAATCGTTGACTTATTGACTGAAAAAGCCAGTGCGGTGGCGCGCTATCAAGGCGGTCATAATGCTGGTCACACTTTAGTCGTTGGCGGTAAAAAAACCGTATTACATTTGATTCCATCGGGTATTCTACGTGAAGGTGTCACTTGCTACATCGGTAATGGCGTGGTGCTAGCCCCAGATGCGCTATTAAAAGAAATGCAATCACTGGTTGAAGCAGGCGTGCCTGTGCGTGAGCGACTTCGTATTTCGCCCAACTGCCCACTGATCATGCCACAGCATGTAGCGCTTGACCAAGCCCGTGAAATCAAACGCGGCAACAACAAAATTGGCACGACCGGTCGTGGTATCGGCCCTGCGTACGAAGATAAAGTAGCGCGCCGTGCATTGCGTTTTGCTGACTTGTTGCGAGCTGATTTTGCCGATAAATTAAAAACTAACCTTGAGTTCCATAACTTTGCCTTGACCCAATACTATGGGGTGGACGCAGTCGATTTTGAGGCGACCTTAAAGTTGGCAGAAGAGTGGCGTGATGCGCTAAAAGACTTGGTAGCTGATGTGACGGGCGAGCTTGACAAGCTATGCAAAGAAGGCAAAAACTTAATGTTTGAGGGCGCGCAAGGTACATTGCTTGACGTTGACCACGGCACTTATCCCTTCGTTACCAGCTCAAATACCACCGCTGGCGGCGTGGCGACGGGCACCGGTCTTGGACCCTTGTACTTTGACTACGTATTGGGTATCACCAAAGCTTACACCACACGCGTGGGGGCGGGTCCCTTCCCAACTGAGCTATTTGATGATATCGGTGAGCACATCGGTACTGTCGGTCAAGAATTTGGTGCTACCACGGGCCGCGCCCGTCGTTGTGGTTGGTTTGATGCAGCGATTCTACGCCGTGCTGTGGTACTAAACTCCCTATCTGGTATCTGCTTGACCAAGCTTGATGTGTTAGATGACCTTGAACAGCTCAATATCTGCACAGGTTATGAGTTGCCAAGTGGGGAAGTTTGCGGCTCTAGCGATGCGGAGTTTTACGAGAACGTGAAACCTATCTATGAAACTTTGCCAGGCTGGAAAACGAGCACTGTGGGCGTGACAGAGTATGACAAGCTACCTGAAAATGCCAAAGCTTATATCAAGCGCATTGAGCAGCTTATCGAGTGCCCCGTTGACATTATCTCAACAGGCCCTGACCGTGCTGAAACCATCGTGCTACGCGACCCATACGATGCCTAACCCTCACTTATCAAAAAACCCGATGTGACGTCGGGTTTTTTATTTTAGGGCAAAAAATGCTGAATGATAGCTTACTCGCCTTAGCCAATTTATTAACCTCTGCTTTAACCGCTATCACAGGCGTGGGCGGCGGCATGATACTCATTGGACTGATGCCATTTTTTGTGCCTGCAGCAGCGATTGTGCCAGTGCATGGCGTGACCCAGCTTGTCAGTAATGCCACGCGCGCTTGGTTTGGTCGGGATGCCCTAGACTTTACCTATTTTTGGCAATTTTTGGCGGGCTCATTGACGGGACTGTTGGTATTTGGCGTGTTAGTTCGCTTTATCCATTTAGAGCTTATTCCGTTATTTATCGGCATTTATATCTTACTAATAACTTGGTCAAGCACTTTTAACCGAGTGATTCGCCGTTTTGAAAGTTTCTTTTTAGTAGGATTTGCACAAACGGGCTTGGGCGTGTTTGTTGGCACACCGGGTCCGCTCAATATCGCCATGCTCAATAAGTACTATGATGATAACAATGTCGTCGTTACTACGGGCGCCTTGATGATGACGGTGGTGCATACCGCTAAATTGATAGTTTATGTGGCGATGGGATTTGTGTTTGCCGATTATTGGCAATTGCTAGTGATGATGGTCATCATGGCAACCGTAGGCTCATGGCTTGGTACCCGACTGCGCCATAAAATCCGTTTAGACTGGCTAGAAAAAATCCTGCCGTATCTACTCACCCTCATAGCGCTCAAATTGATTGTCGATATCGCCCGTCACTATTTTTTTTGAACCTAATGCCAAAAAATCTCAGTAATAAGCGCGATGGCGATGATAATAAATATCAAGCCACATAAGCGATTAAGCCACATCAAGCGATTGCCCAATTGCAGCCAATCCGACAGTTTTTTGCCACTCATGGTATAAACCAGTTGCCAAGTTATCTCAATCATAAAAAAACCCACCGTGAGCATGAGGTATTGCGGCAGTAGAGGCGCGGAAAAGTTGATAAATTTGGGGAAAAATGCGGCAAAAAACAAAATCGCCTTGGGGTTGGACAACGACACCCAAACCCCTGTTTTAAACAGTTGCGCGGGGGTCGGTATCACCTGTAACTGGTCACTGTGCAATTCGCTGTCAGCTTGGCGCCAAGATTTTATCCCAAGATAGGCTAAATACAGCGCGCCCACGACTTTGATAATGGTCAGTAAAACAGGCGCGTTGGTACTGATAAGCCCTAGCCCTAACAGTGACGTTGTCAATAAAATAAATAAACCCATGCTCAGCCCTGCCAACGTCCACAGGGTTTTTTTGATGCCATAATTGACACCAAATTGGAACGCTAACAGCATATTAGAGCCAGGCGCTGCCGAGATAAGGCAAGTACTGATTAAAAAAAATAAGAAATTTTGCAGGGTCATTAGAATTTTTAGTAAATAAATGAAAGATAGCCAATTAACGGTTAATGAGAAGTGTTGGCAGAGGGTGGAATGACAAACTGCCACTGCGGGTTAAAAAACCGTCGAAAAATCAGCAAAGTCGCTATTGTACACCCTAATGTACTGCTGGTGGCAATTAAAAACAGGGTAATAATTTGATAAAGCACGGCTTGGTGCGGGTCTGCGCCTGCCAAAATTTGTCCTGTCATCATACCCGGCAAGCTCACTAACCCCACCACCATCATGCTGTTAATCGTCGGTGTGATACCATTTTGAATGGCAGCAATGACATAGGGTTTTGCGGTTTCCCAAGGCGTGGCGGACAATGCCAAATAGGTATTAATCATACTTTGTTCGCGATGAAAACTGCTGACAAGTTGGTTCATAGAGAGTGAGACAGCGGTCAATGAATTACCTAAAATCAGCCCCAATAACGGTATCATGACTTGCGGACGAAACCATGTAGCTGCGTTGTCTGACAGCACCCACCCACCACCAAATATAGCTACCACCCAACTACTGACAAACACCGCCAACGCCGTATCCCAAAATAAACCTTGATAAGGCTTTTTAACCCGATTTTTGGCAGCGATACTAGCGATAATCGACATAAAAGTCAAAATTGCCAACACTTCATACCATTGCTCTCTGGCAAAAATCCACGCAAGTACCAGTCCAATTAAGCTTAGTTGAACCACCGTGCGAAAACTTGCAATGAGCAGGGATTTGACGATACCCAATTTTAACCAAACACTGATTGCCATCACCAGTAATAATGCCAGGCTTGCCAGCGCTACTTGTAGGTAGGAGATAGCGGGCATGGTGATGGCTAACATCATCATGGCTGATTGCCTTGTGATACGGATGCGCGTACTTTGCTATCCACCGTTAACTTGTGATTGCTCAATTGACCATTAGCCATCGTCCAGTGGCTAGTGCCAATCGCCAATAAGCGCTGAATTTGGGTCGGTTCATGGCTGATCCACACGACGGTAGCATTGGGGATGGATTGATACCAGTGGTTAATCAATGTTTCGACTTGCTGGGTGGTAGTGGTATCAAGGGAGGCGGTAGGCTCATCGAGTAATAAAATGGTCGGGTGCAACTGTAGCGTGCGTAATAAATTGACGAGCTGTTTTTCGCCACCCGATAAGCTGCGGCTATCTTGCTGTAAAAACTGCGGTGATTTGCCAAGGTTAACTAGGTGCTGTTCATGCCAAGATACATCGAGTTTTTTGTCTTTATAAAGTGCAAAGCTAAAGGGCAGGTTCAAGTTATCTAAGACGCTGCCCTCAATCATTTCACTTAGTTGCGCAATATAGGCAACCTGTGAGCGCCAAATAGCCGGCGTCAAATCGGTCAAATTTTTGCCGTTTAAGGTGATGTTACCTGCTAACATAGGTAATAGGCTTGCTAGTAGCTTTAGCAGTAACGATTTGCCGCTACCCGACTGCCCTGTGATGACAATAAAGTCATGGTCATGGATTTCACCTGAAACATGATTGATGAGTGTTCGATTGTCGATTTGGTAAGACAGTTGGTCAAATTGCAGCATAGCTTTTTAAAGTATAGTGTTTTTAACGGATAGCGTTTTTAAAGTACAGTGATAGGGTTATGACAGGGTGGTTTTATCCCAAAGCACTTCTTGACCGGCATCCAATCGAGCAACGACGCGCGCCAATACAAACAGCCAATCGGACAGACGATTGATAAACTGCAGACTAATTGGTGAGACATTATCATCCCGCGAATTTAATGCCACGAGTAGGCGCTCAGCGTCTCGGCAATAGCAGCGAGCGATATGCACTTGGCTGGTCACAATGGTGCCTGCAGGCAAGATAAAATCTTTGAGGGGTGGTAAATGGGTGTTACACTCATCAATTTGGTTTTCCAGCTCTGTCACATACTCTGCCAAAATCCCGCGGTATTCAGGCATGGCAAGTTCGCCCCCTAGATTAAAAAGCTGGTGCTGCAAGCGGCTTAGCTTAGCATCAAATTGGGCGTGGTTGGGTTGAACATGGTTAGGTTGGTTTTGACTGTTTTGAGTATGGTTATCTTGACTAAGATAGCCCCGTAATAAACCGATTTGGGAGTTTAATAAGTCAATTTTACCCATGGCGTCAAAGCGTAAGTCTGCCTTAGACACCCGTGAACCATCCGCCATGCCAGTGGTGCCGTCATCGCCCGTTCGGGTGTAAATCTTTGATAATCGATTGCCCATTGTAGAGACCTTAAAGTGTGAAATATGCCAAATCATAGCACTTTTAACAAAATTTCGGTATGATAACCGATTGTCTTTTTTATCCAACTTGCACAGGTGACTATCCCATGACCCAGCTGACACAGCCCATGCCGATTACCATATATGACTCGATGAGTGGACAAAAACGCCCATTCACGCCCTTAGAAGCAGGCAAAGTTGGCATGTATGTATGTGGGATGACGGTGTATGATTATTGCCACATTGGTCATGCACGGGTCATGGTCGGCTTTGACGTGGTTGTGCGCTGGCTGCGTCATATTGGCTATGATGTCAACTATGTGCGTAATATTACCGATATTGATGACAAAATTATTAACCGTGCTAAGGACAATGGCGAAAGTATCTATCAGTTGACAGACCGCTTTATCAAAGCCATGCATGAAGATGCTGATAATCTGGGCTGTGAGCGTCCTAACAGTGAGCCAAAAGCCACGGATTTTATCCCACAGATGCAACATCTAATCCAAACGCTGGAAAGCAAAAAGTTAGCCTATCAAGGCGCAACGGGCGATGTCTATTATGCGGTCGAAAATTTTGCTGAGTATGGCAAACTCTCAAAACGTCGCCTATCCGATATGCAAGCGGGTGCCAGTGAGCGGGTGAATGTTGAGACAGACAAAAAAAATCCGTTTGACTTTGTATTGTGGAAATCTGCCAAACAAACAGAGCCATCTGAGACCAAATGGCAATCGCCTTGGGGTATGGGTCGCCCAGGTTGGCATATCGAATGCTCGGCGATGAGTACCTGCTGCTTGGGCGATACCTTCGATATCCACGGCGGCGGGCATGATTTGCAATTTCCGCACCACGAGAACGAAATTGCCCAATCTGAAGGCGCAACCGGTAAAACCTATGCCAACAACTGGATGCACGTGGGCTTTATCAATGTTGACGGTGAGAAAATGTCAAAATCACTGGGTAATTTCTTTACCATTCGCGATGTGATGGGGCAGTTTCACCCAGAGACCATTCGCTTCTTTATTTTATCGAGTCATTATCGCAGTCCAGTGAATTTCTCGGATAGCGCGCTTAAAGAAGCCCAAACTAGCCTCACGCGTCTATATCAAGTCTTAAAATCTGTAGAAAACCTGACCCAACCAGCGGGTGAGATTGATAAAACCCCATTTGAAACCCCTTTTAATCAAGCCATGTGCGATGATTTTAACAGTGCAGGGGCGGTGAGCGTATTATTTAGTCTAGCGCGTGAAATCAACAAAGCGGTCAATCTCGAAACCGCTGAAGGCAATGCCCAGGCGCTAGCATTGGCAACATTGCTAAAAGATTTGGCACAACCGCTCAATATCTTGCAGCTTAATCCAACCGATTTTTTACAAGCGAAAGTGGGCGAAACGGCCGGGTTAAGTGATAGCGAGATTGAAGCATTCATCGAAGCGCGCAAGCAAGCCAAAGCGGACAAAGACTTTGCCAAAGCTGACCAAATTCGTAATGATTTGAAGGCGCAAGGCGTTGAGCTAGAAGACGGTAAAAATGGCACGACATGGCGCCGCGTGTAATTGGCTTATTGGTTCCTATGGTTAGCCGCCTTTGGCTCGGCAACCCTATTGCCCATGCAATCTGAGGCGGTGCTTGTCACCTTATTGGCCAAGGGACACTATAAGGCTTGGCTGCTATTGGTGGTGGCAAGCGTTGGTAATGTATTGGGTTCGTGTGTCAATTTTTGGCTTGGGCGTCAGATCGACCGCTTTTATGACAAGCCTTGGTTTCCGGTATCGGCTGTCAAGCTTGCCAAAGCCAAGCGTGTCTATCAAAAATATGGGTTTTGGTCATTGCTTGCTAGCTGGGCACCCATGATCGGTGATCCGATTACGTTGTTTGCCGGTGTGTTCGGTGAACGGTTTTGGCGCTTTTTGCTGTTGGTGACGATTGCCAAGACCGCCCGCTATGTAAGCTTATATGCGCTTTATCTCGGTGTAATTTAGAAAAATGATTGCAATAGACATGTTTTTTATCTAAAATAGGCGGTTAATTTAAAACTTAAATAAAAGATGGTGTCAATTGCGATTTAAGCTGACAACAGACTAAACCACAAGGCTGGGCAGGGAACTGTTCAGCCTTTTGCGGTTTTTTGGCTGTCAAATTTTTCACCACGACAAAATTTTAATTACTATTTAACTACGCTTAACTACTCCGAGGTCTTTATGTTACGAATCGTTGATGAAGCACTTACCTTTGATGATGTGCTGCTACTACCTGCTTATTCTGAAGTCTTGCCTAAGATGGTAGATTTAAAAACCCGTTTGACACGCGGTATTGAGCTAAACTTACCCATCGTATCTGCTGCGATGGATACTGTGACTGAATCGCAAATGGCGATTACCATTGCTCAGCTTGGCGGTATGGGTATTTTGCACAAAAACATGGACATTGATTTACAAGCCATGCAAGTACGCCGGGTGAAAAAATTTGAAGCCGGTACGGTTGTTGATCCTATCAGTGTATCACCCGATACCAGTGTGGGAGAACTGCTCCGTATCACCAAAGAAAACAAAATCAGCGGTGTGCCTGTGGTAGAAGGTAACCAAGTGGTCGGTATCGTCACTCACCGTGATATCCGTTTTGAAAATAACCTAAGCCAGCCTGTTCGCAATATCATGACCCCAAAAGAAAAATTGGTGACAGTCAAAGAAGGCGAGCCTACAGAGAATATCAAACGTTTGCTACACGAACACCGCATCGAAAAAGTGATTGTTGTGGACGACAATTTTCAATTAAAAGGCTTGATTACTGTCAATGATTTCACCAAAGCTGAAAACAACCCAAATGCTTGCCGCGATAGCAAAGGTCGCTTACGTGTTGGCGCGGCAGTAGGTACGGGGGCGGACACAGAAGCCCGCGTTGAAGCGCTCATCGCTGCCGATGTCGACGTGATTGTCGTAGATACCGCACATGGTCATTCAAAAGGCGTCATTAATCGCGTGGCTTGGGTGAAAAACAACTATCCAAACATCCAAGTGATTGGCGGTAATATCGCCACTGCTGATGCGGCACTAGCGTTGCGTGATGCGGGTGCCGATGCGGTCAAAGTGGGTATCGGTCCGGGCTCTATTTGTACCACACGTATTATCGCAGGTATTGGCGTGCCGCAAATTTCAGCGATTAGCAACGTGGCTGATGCGCTAAAAAATGACATTCCTCTGATAGCCGATGGTGGTATCCGTTTTTCAGGCGATATGGCAAAAGCGTTAGCAGCGGGTGCCTCTTGTATCATGGTGGGTTCGCTACTTGCCGGTACCGAAGAAGCGCCAGGGGAAGTGGAGCTATTCCAAGGTCGCTACTACAAAGCCTACCGTGGTATGGGTTCGCTAGGTGCGATGTCAGGACAAAACGGTTCATCCGATCGTTATTTCCAAGACGCCAAAGAAGGGGTGGAAAAATTGGTACCCGAAGGTATCGAAGGTCGCGTCCCTTACAAAGGTCCAATGAATGGTATCATCAACCAATTAGCCGGTGGCTTACGTTCGTCAATGGGTTACACAGGCTGTGCCAATATTGAAGAAATGCGTAGCAAACCACAATTTGTGCGTGTGACTTCGGCCGGCATGAAAGAATCTCACGTACATGACGTACAAATCACCAAAGAAGCCCCTAATTACCGTGTAAACTAAGTGATAGGTTGATTGCGCTAAAACTGGGTTAACTACCCAGTTTTTTTATAGCCCAATTTATTGCCCAAAGTTTTTATAGCCTAAAGTAACGTGTTGCGCCATCACCCATAAAAACAAACAGATGTCGCAACATGCGTGAAATTTTGCTATGCTAAAATTTTATATTGTGATAACAACAATGGGCGATAAAGGAGAATTAAATGAGTTATTTTGGTACTGATGGTATTCGTGGTAAGTTTGGGGAATTTCCGATACATCCGCAGTTTTTAATCAAATTAGGCTATGCCACGGGTAAAGTGCTGCTAGCCAACCAAGCAGCCCCGAATGAAAATCATCGTCCCAATGTCGTCATTGGTAAAGATACACGGCTTTCTGGCTATGTTATTGAAGCCTGTCTGCAAGCAGGGTTTAACGCCGCAGGCGTAGATGTACATATGCTAGGCACTATTCCAACTCCTGCCATCGCGCATTTGACCCGAAGTTTTCACGCTGATGCGGGCGTAGTGATATCCGCATCCCACAATCCGTTTTATGACAACGGTATCAAATTTTTCTCCAATGAAGGCAAAAAGCTGTCAGATGAAATTCAGCAAGCCATCAATGAAAAAATTGATGAAATCAAAGATATCAATGTCGTCATTGACACTCCAGAAGCGCTAGGCAAAAGTTATCGTGTGGAGGATGCCAAAGGTCGCTATATCGAGTTTTGTAAGGGCACTTTCCCCTACAACCTAAATTTAAATGCCCTAAAAATTGTCGTTGACTGTGCCAATGGCGCAGGATACAGCGTCGCACCCCGTGTATTACGTGAGTTAGGTGCTAGCGTAATTGCCATTGGCGATAAACCCGATGGCATTAATATCAACGACAATGTCGGCTCTACCCATCCGGCAAACTTGCAACAAGCGGTGCTTGACCATGATGCCCAAGTGGGTATTGCTTTAGATGGCGATGGCGACCGTATCATCATGGTCAACGAAAAAGGCGAGTTGGTTGATGGTGACGGCATCTTATATATTTTAGCCACCCAAGCAGAGCAACAAGTCGATGGCGTGGTAGGTACCTTGATGACCAACATGGGTCTGCAATTAGCGTTTGATAAAGCGGGCATTGCCTTTGAGCGCGCCAAAGTTGGCGACCGCTATGTCATGCAAGGGCTTGAGAAAAATCGCTGGGTACTGGGCGGTGAGTCATCGGGTCATATTTTAACGCTAGATAAAGCCAGTACGGGCGATGCCATTGTGGCAGGTCTACAAGTGCTTGCGGTGATGGCGCAGAGCAAACAATCATTATCAGAGCTGATGAAGGGTTATACCCAGCTCCCACAAAAATTGGTCAATGTCAGATTGGCGCAAAAACAAGATCCCTATACCTTCCCAGAATTGGCAAATGCGTTTAAAGCTGCCGAAGAAAAATTGACAGGACGGGGTCGTTTACTGATTCGTCAATCAGGTACAGAGCCATTAATTCGGGTGATGGTCGAAAGCGATGATGAGATTGAGTGCGATATGCTAGCCAATGAACTTGCTGAAAAAGTACGCCAAGTGATGGCGTAAAGTTGACATTTCATAAGGATAAAAAATGAGTATTGATTTTACCAGTCAACGATTATCGTATGAACAAGGCGAGCTTATCGAATCACACTTGCCGGAGCAGCCGTTTGGCTTGCTACAAACTTGGGTGCAGCAAGCGATTGATAGCAAGCAAGGAGAAGCGTATGCGTTTTCACTGGCGACTTGTGGACGTGATAGGCAGCCAAGTGTGCGCACTTTACTGATGCGTGAAATTATCCAATTGGATAACACGGGCATTGGCCTCGTGTTTTATACCAATTACGACAGTGCCAAAGGCTGTGATTTGGCGACCAACCCCAATGCTGAAGCATTATTTTTTTGGCCAAGCTTAGAAAGACAAATCCGTCTTACCGGCGCTGTACAAAAGGTTAGCCGTGAACAATCCGCTCAGTATTTTCATAGCCGTCCCCGTGATAGCCAATTAGCTGCTTGGGTCAGCGAACCACAAAGCAGTGTGGTTGCTAGCCGCGAGGTAATGGAAGACAAATTTGCCCAATTAACTGTGCAGTATGGGGACAACCCAATCCCTTTACCAGAATTTTGGGGTGGCTATCTGTTGACGGTAGAAAAAATCGAATTTTGGCAGGGTAGAGCCAATCGTATGCATGACCGCATCGTCTATTCGCTAAATGACGAGCAATGGGTGATGGAACGCTTATTACCTTAAACTACAAGCCATAAAAAACACGGTACTTTAAACCGTGTTCTTTTATTTGATAAAACTTAGTTTTGTAGGGAACGTAGTAAACGCACAAATTCAATATACATCCACACCAGCGTTGATAAGATACCAACGCTTAGTACCCATTCATAGCTTTCATCCACCCCTGCGGCATAGGCTCGCTCAACGCTATCAAAATCTAATAACAAGCTCAGTGATGCAATCACAATCACCAGCAAGCTAAAACCAATACCCACCACGCCACCGCTAAACAAATACGGCAGTGAGCTACCAAATAGGCTAAACCCGATTTGTACCAGATACACCAGCATAATAGCAATCACAGCAGACATCATCACAGAACGAAATTTTTGGGTGACTTTAATCACGCCACTGCGATAAAGCGCCAGCATCACTGCAGCGGTTACAAAAGTTGCGACCAACGCCGTCGGCGCAACTGTGGGAAACTTGATGCTAGCAAAGAGAGAAATCGCGCCAATCACGATGCCCTCTAAAATTGCATAAGGAATTGCCAGTGTTTTAGCTATGTGGGGTTTTGAGATAATTACCATACTCAATACAAAAGCCACCAAGATACTGGCTAAAGCCGCTACACTAACAAAACCTGAAGTGACGCCACTAGCTAGGCAATAGCCAAAAAATCCAACACCCGATAACGTCGTCAGACCTAGCAGAAAAGAGGTTTTTCGAATGACCCCTTTGACCGTCATCGGTGTCGTACTAACCGCAAGTTCAGCACGAGATATAATCGGATTTGCCATAAAAATTTGCTCCCAAGCGTTAAAAAATTTCAAAATTTAGCTATATGTTAATTACCTTAAATTAGCAAATAGCAATGAGTTTGTATACATTAACTGCACAACGAAGGTTAGCAATTTTGTAATATAAAATACTGATTGGGCATAACGTGAGCCAGTAAGCTGTGATAAAATAGCTTAATCTTTATCAGTTAATTTTCTGCTATGACGTCCACACTTATTCCCAATCCTGCCTTTGGGCGTATCGGCATTATGGGTCGTGCCAACAAGCCAAGTGTCATTCAAAGTATCTACCAAATTTGTGACTTTTTTCATGAGCAAGGGTTGCCTTTATTAATTGACCATCAGACGGCACGGTTGCCGGCATTGAGTTTTGCACGTTTGGGTGACATTGCTACTATTGAGCGCAGTTTGCTCGGCGGTGCTTGTGATTTGGTCATTGTGGTCGGTGGTGATGGCTCGCTGCTACATGCGGCGCAAGTACTGGTCAAACACAAAGTGCCCGTAGTGGGGGTAAACCGCGGACGTTTAGGGTTTTTAACTGACATTTACCCTGATGATTTAAACGTAAAATTGACCAGTATTTTACAAGGTCATTATCAGCTTGAAGATCGATTCTTGTTAAAGATGGAAATCCGTCAAGGTGCGCATGTGATTTATGAAGATATGGCGCTAAATGACATTGTGCTGCATGCAGGAAAATCAGTGCATATGCTAGATTTTCATTTAAAAATTGATGGGCTGAATGTCTATCGTCAGCACAGTGATGGTCTGATTGCCTCCACACCGACGGGTTCCACCGCTTATGCGCTATCAGGTGGCGGGCCGATTATTCATCCTAGTATGGATGCCATTTGTCTGGTGCCCATGCATCCACATACCTTATCAAGCCGCCCGATTGTGGTTAGTGGTAACAGCGAAATCAAAATCCGCATCCATAAAGATAACCGCACCCAGCCGATGGTGAGTGCAGATGGCAAACCGTCGGTGCCGCTCAACCAAAACCAGCGCTTAGTGATTCACAAGCATCCTAACAAACTCACGTTATTACACCCACCTGGGGTGGATTTTTTTGAAGCTTGCCGTACTAAACTGGGTTGGAATAGCTACGCTGAAGAATTTAGTATGGATAATTAAATAAAAAAGCCACCTGAATCATTCGGTGGCTTTTTTATGAAGAAATATATTAATTAATCAGCCCACTTGCCGAGCGTTTTGAGATAAATCCATCTGGGATTTGGTTGTGGTCTGCTTGCCAGCGCTGGAATGCCAATTTGGTATTGGTGCCTACGACGCCATCTGACCCTTTGGTATCATAACCCATTGCCGTCAAACGCTGTTGCAGTTGGCGTACTTCATAAGTAGCAAGTGGCTGCTCATAGCGTGGCCAAGATTGCTGTAAGCCTGGTTGACCGATAATGGCTTTGGCAAGTAAGCTTACCCCCATGGCATAATTCGAGGAGTTATTATAGACCTTAATCGCATCAAAATTTTTGGTTAATAAAATCGCAGGACCCTCTTTACCCGCAGGGAGCCACAATTCTGCCATCGCATCCATGGGCGCATTTGGGGTAATAAATTGAACACCTAAATTTTGCCAGTCTGCCATGGTTTTTTTGGTACTAACCTGGCGATAATCAAAACCATTTGGTAATCGTACTTCATAGTACGAGCCCATGCCACGCTGCCAGCCGGCATTTTTGAGATAGCTTGCGGTAGAGGCTAACGCATCAGCGGTATGCCAAGGGTTACGATGACCATCACCATTGCCATCTACTGCTTCATCTAGCCAAGTTTTGGGAATAAATTGGGTATGTCCCATCCCACCTGCCCAAGAGCCGCGCAGTTGCGACCAATCAATATCACCACGCTCAAGCAGCGACAACAGCGCTAGTAGCTGATCCTCTGCAAAACTGCGGCGGCGACCATCATATGCCAGGGTCGCTAAACTATTAACCAGTGATGAGTTGCCTGTGCCTTGACCGTAAGAAGATTCCATGCCCCAAATGGCAGTCACAATAGAGGCCGGCACACCATACTGATTTTCAATGCGCTCAAGTAGCGCGCTTTGGCTGGCAAAATTGCGCTGACCGCCACTGACACGACCACTCGATGCGGCACCATCGATATATTCCCAAGGCATTTTGGCAAATTCAGGCTGTCCTTTATCCAGTGACACCACTTGCTCACTGTAGTTGGCGCTTGACAGCAAGCGTTCAACATCAGCACGGGGGTAACCTTTTTGCACGGCGCGTTCAATAAAATCCGATTTCCACTGATAAAAGCTACTATATTGATTGGTGGGAACAGTCACAGGTGGCACGGGCGTGACTTTCGGGGGTGCCGTAATCACCACAGGGGAAGTCGGCAAGGTACCTGGTAGTTTTTGGGGTTGGGTCTGAATAGGTGCTGATGAACAGGCTGCCAACAATGCCGCTAAGCTGACAGGCAATGCCAGTTTTTGACCAACCAAACGATGCGACAAACAGAGCGATAAAGCGACGATAGACGACGAATATTTAACATACATAAAGCAATAACCTCAATTAATACAAGCCAAGTGCGTGCAAACATAACAACTGTGGTAAAAAAATGAATATAGCATAAAAATAGGAAGTTTTAGTTGTTAAGGAATAATTGATATAAAAATACTACAAAAATTACGCTCAAAGTATTTGCCAAATTTTGGCAGTTTTGCCAGTGTTTTTGGAAAATAGGATTGATAATTGGTCAAAAAAGTTTATGATAATCGGTTTATAGTAGCTAATTTTGAGGAGTAACTATGCTAAAAGTCAATCAATATTTTGATGGCAATGTGGCATCAATCGGTTTTCAAACAGCCACCCTACCTGCGACCGTGGGTGTGATGAAAGTAGGCGAATACGAGTTTGGCACAAGTCAATTTGAAACCATGACCGTCATTAGCGGGGCTATCTCAGCACTATTGCCAAACCAAACTGACTGGCAAACTTTTAAAGCCAATGAAACCTTTACCGTCGATGCCAACCAAAAATTCAAGGTAAAAATTGACGAAGAAACGGCTTATCTTTGCACCTACCAAGATAAATAATCAAGATAAAGTAAGTAATAAAAAAGCGATATCAAATCCATGATATCGCTTTTTTTAGCCGAAAAATTTATTGAATATCGCCAAATTTCCCCGCATTAAAATCTAAGATGGCTTGACGGATTTCGGCTTGGCTATTCATCACAAAGGGTCCGTAACCCACCACAGGCTCATTAATCGGTTCACCACTCATCAGCAAGATTTTCGCTCCCGCTTTGCCCGCCGTTAAGCGTACAAAATCTTCGCCGGTATCGCCACTTTCAATCTCAAAAGTGATTAATTGATTGGCGTGTGCTTGCTGGTCGTGATCAGCGTTGATGATCACATCGCCTTGCATCGACAATAACAACAAATTGTGGGTGCGAGAAATCGCGACTTCTATCGAGCGATTGGGTTCAATACTGATATCCCACAAGTTAATGGGGGTAAAAGTCGTGCCAATGCCGCGTGCCTTACTGTCACCCTGTTGGGGGGCGTGAGTATTGATAGTAGGGGTAAACTCCCCAGCAATTACCTTAATTTGTCCTGCATGCAGTCCTTCATCATCGTGCAGACTGACCACCGCCATGTCATCATTGGCAAGATGTTGGTATTTGGCAGGCGTGGCTTTATCTTTGGCAGGTAGATTGACCCAAAGCTGTACCATGCTAAAATCACCGCCTGCTTGGCTAAATTCAGGGGAGTGAAATTCCTCATGAATCACGCCATTGCCTGCCGTCATCCATTGCACGTCACCTGTCTTAATCGTACCGCCACCGCCACTAGAATCACGGTGAGAGACTTCACCTGCATAGGCGATAGTTACCGTTTCAAACCCTTTATGCGGATGTTGTCCGACACCGCGAGGGGCTTGAGCATTGGGTTCAAAATATTGTTTTGCTGCATAGTCGAGCATTAAAAAAGGATCGGTGCGTTTATCACCCACCATGTGATTGAACATCGGGTTGACATGAAAACCATCACCTACCCAATGAGGGCGTGGGGCAGCATGGATTTTGTCAACTTGTCGGTAAGTTTTATTGCTATTTTGCTTGCTATTTTGCATGGCCATGATTTTTCTCCTTATTGATAGCTATAATATAGGAGCAAAAAGGCTATTTTCAATTATAAATTACATTATATTGGTTATTGTAAACATTAACTAATATAAAATATAAAAAAAAGCAAGGTTAATTGTTAACCTTGACTTTATAAATTATTTACTTATTTTTAATCATCAAGTTCTGACCAGCGCGCCATTTTTTCAAGTAGCAAATCATCAATCTCGTTGAGACGTTCACTGGCTTGGGTAGCGGCTGCCATATCACTCACAAACCAGCTGCCATCGGCTAATTTGTCTTGAAGTTCAGCTTGCTCTTGCTCGAGTAGCGCGATTTCATCGGGGAGACTATCTAATTCACGCTGTTCTTTGTAGCTCAGTTTTTTCTTCACCGTATCAGTTTTTGGCGCATCAGTGTTAATCACTTCTTTGGGCTTTGCTGCTGTCTTTTCTGATTTGTCTGCTTTGGGTTTAATCGCTTGCTCACGGGATTTTTGCGTCAAATAGTCTTGATAGCCGCCCACATATTCTTTGACAATACCATTGCCATCACTATCTTCATCAAAAACCCAAGTTGATGTTACGACGTTGTCCATAAAGGTACGGTCATGGCTAATCAGTAAGATGGTGCCATTAAAGCTATCAACCGCTTCTTCTAATAGCTCTAGGGTTGCCATATCCAAGTCGTTAGTCGGCTCATCAAGTACCAAGATATTTGCAGGTTTTAGTAGCTGTTTGGCTAGCAAAACGCGGTTACGCTCACCGCCTGACAAGGCTTTGACTGGCGTTCTTGCACGTTCTGGGGCAAATAAGAAATCTTGCAAATAGCCGATGATATGTTTCTTTTTACCCGCCACTTCTACAAAATCAGAACCTTCTGCGACGTTTTGTACCACGGTCGCTTCTAGATCAAGTTGGTCACGCAACTGGTCAAGAAAGGCGATTTGTAGATTAGTGCCTAATTTTACTGAGCCAGATTTGGTGATATCAGGCTGTGGAATATCCAAAATCGCATGAATGAGCGTGGATTTGCCGACACCATTTTTACCGATAATACCAATGCGGTCACCACGCATGATGCTGGTGGTAAAATCTTTCACCAAGGTTTTATCGCCATAACCTAGATTGAGATGTTTGACATTGGCAACCAATTTGCCGCTGTTGTCGCCATCGTTCATGCTGATATTAACTTGTCCGACTTGCTCACGGCGGGATTTACGTTCTTCACGCAGCGCCTTTAACGCGCGCACGCGACCTTCATTGCGGGTACGGCGCGCTTTGATGCCTTGACGAATCCACACTTCCTCTTCAGCCAGTTTTTTATCAAAATTGGCATTGGCTTTTTCTTCGGCACTCAGTTGTTGTTCTTTAAGTTCTTGGTAGCGGGCATAGCCTTTATTGACATTGCCTGCTTGCTTGGTGACGTCATAACTGCGTAGAATACCGCGATCAAGCTCGACAATGCGGGTGGCGATTTTGTCAATAAACGAGCGGTCATGCGAGATAAACAGCAGGGTTAATCCTTGCGCGTTTTGCAAAAATTGCTCAAGCCATTCGATACTTTCGACATCCAAATGGTTGGTCGGCTCGTCAAGTAGTAGCACATCAGGTTTGGTAATCAGCGCACGGGCAAGCAGTACACGGCGTTTGCGCCCCCCCGATAATTCACTAATATCGGCGTCGCCGTCCAAGTTCATCATCGACAGCATGGTCTGTACTTCACGGGTCAAGTCCCACCCATGGGCATCATCAATTTTATGCTGCAAATCTGACATCAATTCGCAGGCTTTCATGTCACCACTGGCGCATTTATCACTGGCTTGCTCGTAGGCTGTTAGCCATGTTGCCACGTCACCGGCACCTGCCATAACGATGTCACTGACTTTGCCCGACGTTTCGGGAATGTCTTGCTCAAGCATGGCAATTTTCAGATTGCCACTTATTTGGAATTCGCCACTGTCAGCCTTGACTTGACCGCTAATGACCTTAAACAAAGTTGATTTGCCTTCACCATTGCGCCCAATCAAACACACGCGTTCGCCTTGTTCGATATTAAAATCAATACCGTCCAAAATCGGTGCAATACCAAATGCTAAATGAATATCTCGTAAATGAATCAGTGCCATAACTTTCTCAAAGTTTAGTAAAAATGTTTGTATAATAGGAAAATGCGGCTATTGTAGCAGACTTTATGGCAAAAAATTGTGGGGAAACTTATGAGGCATTCTAAATGAGCGAAAAAGATCATCAAAAACAGGCAAGCGATGAAAACGGGTTGGTTAATATGGTAGAAAAATTAACCCAAGCGTTGATTGATTTACAAACGCAAGTGCTGTTTATGGAAGATACATTGGATAAACTTGATAATATCGTCACCGGGCAAAGCCAACTGATTGCTGACCAACAACGGCAATTACAGCTACTTTATCAAAAATTGGAAACTCAAACACAAGGCTCACAAATTCAGCCGTTTGATTTGTTGAGCGATAAACCGCCGCATTACTAATTTTATTGACAAAAATTGAAATTTTTATCAACATGGCAAACGTTTTATGCGCTATAGACTGCCAATGCCCTAAATAGGAAAAACCAATGGTAGCTAGTTGCATCTGACTATCAGCAACAAACTCTGCAAGAATTGACCGTGATGGATATAAAACGCAAACTGCTTTATCAATGCTTTATCAAGGCGTGCCGTCAAAGATAGGCAAGGATGAGAGGCTAAACGGGTCGTTTTTTAACGTAAATTTTGTACATGTATCTATCAATTTTCATCAGCATAGCAAACAAGTTTCACAAGCATATCAAGCAAACATAGTGCTATGACCAAATAATCTGCTTTCATTTATTGTTAGGAATATCCTATATGAGTCATAATGAATCTTTAATCAGTGTTGCCGAAGAAACGTTACATGAAGCCAAAACAGTCATGTTTAATATGCTGTCCAAAGTGGTAGAAATCGGTGGTTCTGATTTATTTATCTCAGCGGATTTTCCACCCAGTATTAAATATCACGGGCTCATGAAGCCGCTCAATAAACAACCACTGACGGCTGAAAAAACCAAACTGTTTGCCTATAGTTTGATGAACCAAAAACAGCGCGAAGAATTTGCAACCAATCTTGAGTGCAACTTTGCGATAAATGTGCCCAATGTATCGCGATTTCGGGTTAATGTGTTTCAGCAGCAATTACAAGTGGGTATGGTGATTCGTACCATTACGGCAGAAATACCCAACTTTAAACAGTTGCTACTACCTGAGCAGCTCAAAAAAATTATCTTGGAAAAACGTGGGTTAGTGCTGGTCGTAGGGGGAACGGGGTCAGGTAAATCAACATCGCTGGCGGCAATGATTGACCATCGTAATGAAAACTCCGCAGGTCACATCATCACCGTCGAAGACCCAGTAGAATATGTGCACAAACACAAACAATCCATGATCACCCACCGTGAAGTAGGCGTGGATAGTCATTCATGGCATAACGCACTCAAAAACACCTTGCGCCAAGCGCCTGATGTGATTTTGATTGGGGAAATTCGTGATACTGAAACTATGGAAAACGCCATTGCATTTGCTGAAACAGGTCACTTATGTTTAGGCACTTTGCATGCCAATAATGCCAATCAAACCTTAGATCGTATTATCAACTTTTTTCCAGAGGAGCGTCGTAACCAATTGCTGATGGACTTGTCATCGAATATGAAAGCTATCATTTCGCAGCGTTTGATTCGTACAGAAGATGGTAAAGGTCGTCGGGCAGCGGTAGAAATTATGCTTAATACCCCATTGATGGCGGATTTGATATTAAAGGGTAATTTTCATGAAATTAAAGCGCTGATGACCAAATCTCGAGAATTGGGTATGCAAACCTTTGACCAAGCCTTATTTGATCTATACGATGAAGGCGCCATCTCGTATGATGAAGCAATTCGCAATGCTGACTCTGCCAACGAACTGCGGTTGCAAATCAAACTTAAAAGCCGACGCGGGGAAGGTGGCACGCAAAGCACAAGTGAGCTAAAGCTTTAATAAAAAAACGCCCTGCGACTAAACAAGTAACACAGGGCGTTTTAATCAGCTATCTGAAAAACTAGAGTCAATTAACAATTAATAATCACTTACTCATTACTAATCACTTAAAAAAATAACAGTTACTCATTCAACTCGCGAGTGGGTAATACATCTTTAATGGCGTCACGTAAATCATGCATCGCTTTGACCGTGGTATCCCAATCGATACAGCCATCGGTAATAGACTTGCCATATTCAAGCTGGCTCAAATCCGCGGTCAAATCTTGACGACCGCCTTTAAGATGACTTTCAACCATCATCCCAATAATCGAGCGATTACCGTGTTTGATTTGCTCAGCGATATTTTGAATGACCATCGGTTGTAGGTAAGGGTCTTTATTTGAATTGGCATGGCTTGAGTCGATCATGATTTTACCTGAGACTTTACCTTTGGCAAGTTCATTTTCCGCTTGGGCAACGGCAGTGGCATCATAGTTGGGTTTGCCATTACCGCCACGAAGCACCACATGACCGTATGGATTACCTTTTGATTTGATAATCGACACCAGACCATCGGCAGATAGACCTAAAAAGCTATGACCAGATTTCACCGCTTGCATGGCATTGACAGCCACTGTCATACCGCCGTCTGTACCGTTCTTAAAGCCAACTGGACAAGACAGACCTGAAGACATCTCGCGGTGAGTCTGACTCTCAGTGGTACGTGCGCCAATCGCTGACCAGCTGATTAAATCTTGGATATACTGCGGTGTATTGGGATCAAGCGCTTCGGTTGCACAAGGTAAGCCTTTTTCATTTAAATCAAGCAGCAGTTTGCGCGCAACACGCAAGCCTTTATTGATATCAAAGCTATCATTCATGTCTGGGTCATTGATTAAGCCTTTCCAGCCCACTGTGGTACGGGGTTTTTCAAAATACACACGCATCACGACATAAATACTGTCTTCAATTTCTTTGGATAAAGCCAACAGTTTATCGGCGTATTCATGCGCAGCGTTGACGTCATGAATAGAGCAGGGACCAATCACCATCAATAAACGTTTGTCTTTACCGTCTAAAATATTACGCACGGTTTCGCGACCTTTGGTCACCGTCTCGATAGCTTTGGGGCTCAATGGTAGTTCGTTTTTTAATTCCGCAGGCGTCACTAGCGGTAAAATTGCTTCAATATTCACATTATCTACATCAGCGATATCAGTTTTGGCAAAAGTTGTCATAATTCTCACAGGCTGTTGGCAAAAATTTAAAAAATCACTATAAACCAAAAAATTTATAATGTCATTACTTGAGTCAGTAGGAAAGCCTACTTTTAGTTTGGCAGTTGATAAAATATTTTGTCAATGTTCAAAATCTGTTTGGTCAAAGTTTTTTTGGATATTTGGGTAATCTGCATATCCTACAGCAACATTATAACAACTCTTGTATCAGTATACTAGTACAAAATAACAAATAACTGTCATTAAATTTTTTGATGGTTTTACTTTTCATCTGTTTACCCCTAAAATATTTTTTTAAAATGATAACCAAACAAGGCTGTTTAATCCCATGTACGCTAACGCCCCTGCACAAACCATTTCAGACCTTGCTGCAAACGCAACACTCGCAACCGATATTGCTAACCCAAGCGCAGCCAGCTTTTCTAACGTCAGCGAAGCGAGCTTTTCTAACATCAGTGGAGAGAACTTGCTGCAAAACGTTGCTAAAAATAAATTTCAGCCGATTGTCATTGGTATCGTAGCAGGCGAGGTCTCAGGCGATGCGCTGGGTGCAGACTTCATGCGCCAGATGAATAATTTGCGTGATGACATTGTGTGGGTGGGGGTGGGTGGCGCACAGATGCAAGCGCAGGGGCTTAACTCAGTCATTGAGATGTCTCGTTTGTCGGTGATGGGCTTGGTGGAAGTGGTCAAGCATTTGCCAGATTTGTTTAAAGCACGCGATGAGATTTTGGCAGCGTTTAAACAAAATTCAATCGATATTTTTGTCGGCATTGATGCGCCTGATTTTAATTTACGATTGGGTGAACGGTTAAAATCAGCGGGTATTTATTGTGTGCAATATGTCAGCCCATCGATATGGGCATGGCGGGAAGGGCGAATTGAGAAAATCAAACGCGCGACCAATTTGGTGCTGTGTTTGTTTCCTTTTGAGTTGTCTGTGTACCAAAAACATGATCATCCCGCCGTGTGTGTCGGGCATTCACTCCTCAAGACCATTGATGACAATTTACTTACAACGCCCATGGACGAGCTTCGCCGTGAGTTGATTTGGGATAATCCCACCTATCATCAGTTTTTTGTCAAAATGGGCGAGCTTGAAATGAGTCATCTCATTGCAGTGATGCCAGGCTCAAGACGCAGTGAAATCGATGCGATTTTTCCAAAAATGCTCAAAGCCATTCATCAACTGTTGATTATGGATGATAAGCTATGCTTTATCGTACCAACGGTCAACGAGCATCTACTGACTATCGTAGAGCAATATCTAGAAGCCCAATCAGCGCAGGTGCGCCATCATGTGACAGTGAGCTGTGATGAAACACAAGCGGATTTTAGCCAACGGGTGATGGCGGCGTCAGACTTGGTGCTGCTGGCATCGGGTACCGCCACGCTTGAAGCCATGCTACTGGGTAAACCGATGGTAGTGGTATATTCACTCAATAAAATGACCTTTTGGCTGGCAAAACGCCTAGTCAAAGTGCCGTATGTGGCACTGCCTAATATTTTGGCAGGTCGAGAAATCGTACCAGAATTGCTACAAGAAGACGCCAACCCAGACAATATTTGCCGTGTGGTACAGCAATCATTAAAAGTCAAAAACTATAACGAGCAGCTGCGAGATTTGCGGCAAACATCAGAGTGGCTGCGTGAACAAAGCAACATCAATCCCGCCAATGCGGTGATTGATAATTGGCTGACGTGGAAAAAACAGTAAAAATCCCATACGAAATTTGACGCTTTATCAAGTTGGGCGCGGTGATATTGACGGCAAATTTACGTCCAATCTTCTGAGGTGAATGTTGCCATCAAGTCATGGGCTTTGGTTCTTGCATCAAGCACAGTCATAAACGTGTAAGCGCCGATGAATTTACGGCTAATAAACATCAGCTCTTTAGGCGGCACGCTAAAGGCTTTTGAGGTCGCTGATTTGCTGGCAAGCTTAATGACACGGTTATGTAAATCACTTTCCGCCCAAATATAATTGCCATGTACATCCAGTACATTCGGTGGAATCGTCGGATTATGACTTGGCAAACTAAAGGGTTCACTGGCAAGCAAACATAGCTCGACCATATCATTTTTCACCGAATCACTAAGATTAGCAAAGAATTCAAAATGCTTGCCTGCTTGTTCAATTGCTTGGCGCATTTTGCTACGGTCATGAAAAACCCCTGCCAACAGCAAATTACGGGCGATAAGTAGCAGATTGTCATCAAACTGACGAATCGCGCCAAAGTCCAATAACACCAATTGGTCAAGCTGTGTATCAGGCTGCTGTGCAAGGCGAATCAGATAGTTGCCAAAATTGGGGTCGGTCTGCATATCCCCCCATTCAAAAATCTCACGCAGCATAATTTCAATCGAAGCCTGCCCAATCGCATTCCGTCTTTCTTGCGGTAGCGCAAATACTTGCTCATCCAAAATCGATACGCCATCTTCATAGGTCATACATAGCAGCCGATCAGTGCTATAAGCTTTGAGGATGCGCGGTACCACATAGCGACTATCGCCAACAAAACGTTGAAAAAATAGCTCAGTGGTATCTGCTTCGAGAAGGTAGTTGACTTCATGATGCAGCAGGTCACGAATTTCTTCAAACCAATCATCGAGTTGACGGGTTTGTGGGACAACATTGGTGACTTTAAGCAGTTGGCGAAACAAATCCAAGTCACTGTCTACGGCGTCAGCGATATTGGGGTATTGCACCTTAAATACCACTTGCTCGCCCGTGGCTTTATGAACCGCTCTATGTACTTGCGAAAGTGAGGCGGTGCCAATTGGGGTATGGTCGATATCAAACTCATGGATGGTATCGCCCAATTCTTTTTGCAGCGCTGATTCGATAATTGACCATGAAAAAGCAGTCGTCTGGCTGTTCAATGTCTGTAATGCTTCTGTGATTTCGGGGGGCAAAAAATGCTCCCCGTACAGGGCTAACATTTGACCGATTTTGACCACCGAGCCTTTGAGTTTACCCAGCTCATCCACCAAATATTGGGCTTGCTCACGCATAAAAGCTTGTTTTTGTACCGCTTTTTCTTCTTTTGATTTGAATAATCCAAAGGCACTATTGGTCGCCCATCGTCTGCCGATATTGAGCGATGCTTTGGCAATCGATAACCGACGGTCAAGCGCCGAGGTTTTGAGCTGTTCAAGCGGTTGGTTATCGTAATTTTGCGGATTTGCCATACAGGGTGCCTAATGTTTTTGAAAGAAAAAGCCAAATAAAAAGCAAATCATTTTAACACATGATTTGCTTTGATTGTTGTTACCGATTTTTAATAAAGCGGATTAACACTTAGCGTAACCACTTGGCTAACACAGTGGCTAGATGTCTAAATGCCATATCATTGGTTACTGGTTATTCGGCGCTAGATTGAATAGCGCGCCAACCGATATCACGGCGATATTGCATACCATCAAAGCTAATAGCGCCACAAACTGCTAAGGCTGTAGTTTGGGCATCCAAAATATCGTCACCGAGCGCCGTCACGCAAACCACACGGCCGCCATTGGTGATAATTTCACCATTATCAAACGCTTTGGTGCCTGCGTGGAAAACTTTGACATCCATATCCGTTTGCCCATATTGTGAGTCAAGCGTTGGTAACCCATGGATGACATCGCCGTTGCTCGCGCTTTCTGGATAGCCTTTGCTAGCCAGTACCACACCCAAGGCAGGACGCTCATCCCACTCGGTTTGTTTGGGGAGATTGCCATCCAACCCTGAGGCTATCAAGTCAACCATTGAGCCTTTTAGGCGCATCATAATGGGCTGTGTTTCTGGGTCACCAAAACGGCAATTAAACTCAATCACATAGGGGTCATTGTGGTCATCAATCATCAAGCCTGCGTACAAAAATCCCGTATAAGGCGTGCCATTAGCGTTCATGGCATCGACCACTGGCTGAATTACACGGGCAATCACCTTATCATGTACTTGCTGTGTCACCACGGGGGCAGGTGAGTAAGCCCCCATACCGCCTGTATTAAGACCGCTATCACCTTCGCCAATACGTTTGTGATCTTGGCTGGTTGCCATCGGTAAAATATGGTTGCCATCTATCATACAGATGAAGCTGGCTTCTTCGCCTTGCAAGAACTGCTCAATCACCACACGGCTGCCCGCATCACCAAATTTGTTGCCCGATAACATATCATTGATGGCATCAACGGCTTCTTGTTCGCTCATCGCCACAATCACGCCTTTACCTGCGGCTAAACCATCGGCTTTAATGACAATCGGCGCGCCTTCGGCTTTCACATAAGCAATCGCTTGCTCGGCATCGCTAAAAGTTTGGTATTTGGCGGTAGGAATATGGTGTTTTATCATAAAATCTTTGGCAAAGGCTTTTGACCCCTCAAGCTGCGCGCAATACGCCGTGGGTCCCCAAGTTTTGATACCTGCTTTTGTTAAATCATCAACCATACCTGCCACAAGTGGCGCTTCAGGACCAACCAATACAAAGGCAATGTCATTATCTTGGCAAAATTGAATCACCGCCGCATGGTCTTTGACGTCTAAATCGACATTTTGTAGTTTGTGTTCAAGCGCTGTGCCCGCGTTACCATTGGCAACAAAAACTGTGCTAACTTTGCTATCTTTGGCGCATTGCCATGCCAATGCGTGCTCACGTCCACCTGTGCCAATTACTAAAATATTCATATTGTTTCCTTAAAAATGTAAAATAGCCGTATGGTAGGCATTGTAACAAATTTTGGGATCTAAATTAAATGACAAAGCATTTTATTATCGGCGTGGATGAAGTCGGGCGCGGGCCGTTATTGGGCGATGTGGTAGTTTGTGCGCTCATCTTCGATAAAGCGATTTTATCTATCAAAGAAGATAGCGTAAGCACTGATTTACACACTGCTGATAGTGTAGGTATTAGCCACAATCATGCCCTAAGCGCGCTAACCGACTCCAAAAAACTGTCAGAGAAAAAACGAGAAGCGTTATTTTCCTTGATTGAACAAACGGCGAGCGCGCATCAGGTTGTCAAAATTTCTGCCAGCTTAATAGACCAGCTCAACATCTTACAAGCGACATTACTAGGGATGAAACAAGCGGTGGCAGGCGTGATGGCGCAAATGTTAGCGCAATACCCAACGGCGACCTTTAGCGTCATGGTGGATGGCAATAAACTGCCCGTGTTGTTTGACTTGCCCAATTATCAGCAAATTACGCATGAGCAAGCGATTGTGAAAGGGGACGGCAAACATGCGTGTATCAGTGGCGCCAGTGTGATTGCCAAAGTGACGCGTGACCGAGACATGGTGGCGTTGTCAGAGTTATATCCTGATTATGGCATTGAGCAGCATAAAGGCTATCCCACTGCCGCCCATATTCAAGCGATACAACATTACGGTATTTTGCCCATGCACCGCAAAAGTTTTGCCCCCATCAAACAGAGGATTTTAGACAAAAAAGGTGAACATACAGTCAATATCCGGTAGTAATGAGTGCAGGTCTAAAGTCGCCTTGTGAGCGGGTTTAACTAGTAAGGTGTGCTGAGCATGACAAGTAAAAAGATGGTCTTGCTCGCAGACCTGCAAGCTGTGCCCGATTTGTTTTCAACCTCTCGGTGGACAGCGCGCCAAACAAGGTCTGATAGTCGCCCTGTATGTTCAAATCTATCATAGCAAATTGTAGGGTTTTTTCAAACTAGCTTATACTAAATCAATCTGCCAATTAGCGGCTTGCAATTGGATATTTAAGTTTCTAAGTTTGACCGCTATGTCATCTGCTTGTTTTTGCAGTTTGACCGGTTCAATCACTTTTTGCCATTTGATTTCTCGATAGCTATAACGATCGCCTTCCGTCTTAGCATTATCAATCGCAGTTTGCAGCAGGCGATGGCGTTCGGCAAGTTCATCACGCTTGACTAAAGTGCTTAGCATGGTTGAACCATCGGGCATGACAGCGATGGCATTGGTGCGATGGATATGGTCGATTAACGCATACAGCTCGCTCATGACTTGATTGGCTTGTAGCAGCAGTTCATTTGGGTTTTCACTTGGGGTATCGCCGTCTTGGACTTTGACGTTTTCAGCAATGCGCGATTTCAAACTGGCGAGCTTTTTTTGCATATCGGCACGTCGTAACAAAGCTTCTGCAAGTTTCATGGTTATCTCCTGATTGGTCAATTTAGTGGGTCAATTTAAACGTTAAACTCATATAATTGGGTTAAAAATTGGGTAGGATAATCTGTAATCACACAATCGACGCCCATCTCAATCAAGCGTTTTGCTACATCAACCTCATTCACCGTCCAAGCGGTGACTGTTAAGCCATAAATTTTGGCAATTTCCAACAGGGCTGGGGTGATAAGCGCATAATAAATGCCCACTTGGCGACAGCCTAACGCACAAGCGCGATTAAAGGTTTGCAATATTAAGTTTTTACCCGATGCATCAGGCGTCGGTAAAAAAGCAATTTGGCTTGCCAGCGTGGTTTTAGGCTCAAGTGTCTTAGGCTCAAGTAATAATCCTGTCGGAAAGTGAAACGTTAAAAATTGCTGTTGGTTGTGAATTTGGTACAAAATATCGGTATCAAAACTGGTCAAAGTAATGGGTAAATCTTGCCATATTTCTTGTGATAATAGCCTAAGCAGATTTTTAACCAACAAGGCTGGCTGGGTTTTAGCATGGGTTTTGATTTCTAGTTCAATATGGCAAAAGTGTTGCAGATAGGGTGGTAAATCGTCTAGCAACAATAGGCGATGTTTTAAAAATCCTAGTTCAAAACGTTGGGAAAAACGCCCATAGTCCGATTGCACAATGGCGTCTAATTCCGCCCATGTTTTATCAGCAATCCACGATTGTTGTTTTGCCAGCCGATTTAAGGTTTCGTCATGTACCACCACAAATTTACCATCGGCGGTCATTTGGATATCAAATTCAAC
Organism: Moraxella sp. CTOTU47616; assembly: GCF_032017465.1. Taxonomy (NCBI): domain Bacteria; kingdom Pseudomonadati; phylum Pseudomonadota; class Gammaproteobacteria; order Moraxellales; family Moraxellaceae; genus Moraxella; species Moraxella sp. CTOTU47616. Next base: position 188,136 of record NZ_DALZPU010000001.1, on the reverse strand, counting down.
CCCATCAAGCTGCTTCCCATGTTTTTGCAATTGCTGCACGTAGGCAAAGCCGTCTTGACAGTTCTCTAGCCTTTCAGCGCGAGCAGCACGATGACCGAGTAAATAATAGGTTTGATTTGGATGGCGCATACGATGCTCGCAATAGACAATAAAATTTTATGACTACTAAAAATTATTACAACTAAATTTTATTATAAATAATAGTGAACAACTAGCCAATTTGCAAAACTTTGCTTTATAATGGCATGGTAATAAATTCTGCGTGAAAGGTGCCTTATGTCTATGATTTTCCCACAAAATACGTTGTCAAAAAAAATGCTTACGCCGTTATTGTTGGCGTGTTTTGCCTTAACCGTCGTGGGATGTAGTCGCAATGAGCAAAAAGACGAGCAAACTGGCAGTACTGCAAGCAGTGAGCAAAAGCCAATTGAAACGTCTGATATTGCCTGTAACAATGAGAAGGCAACTGGTGCCATTCACAGTTATCTGGTCAATCGCATTGACCAGCAAGCCAAAAAACAGTCTGACATCATCCAGCAGCAAGCAGGGACGATTGTTGATATGACTATCTTGCAAAATGGCTTGTCGCAAGTGGCAATCAACCTAGAAAGTGTGAATGGTAGCAATGGTAAATGCCAAGCGACGGTGTCGTTTAATATGCCTCAAGCGCAGCTCGATAACGCGGATAAAATTTATACCCGTCTAAAAATGCCAGTCGCCGCCGAGCAAATCACGTCGCGTGGGTATCAACTACAAAATAGCACGTTGGTGGCAAACAATGTTGGGTTTGGCCTATCAGCCAGTGGCGCCAATTACCAAGTCAATAGCACAACAGGCGACGATGTGATTGGGCTAGTCGGTGAGATTATGGCAAATTCGGCATTAGCGCAAACGCTGACCCAACCATCTAATACGCCCTTAGCCGGTTCTTCGGCAGGCGCCATACCTGTTCTACCGCCTGTGACTAGCAGACCCAGTGTCGCGGCCAACAACAGCCAAAATTCAACGACCAAACCTGTCAAGAAACAAACGCCAGAAAAACCAAAAACCAACAGTGAAAAAAACGACAGCGAAAAAACCAAGACTGACGTGACCACCACATCAGACAAGAAAAACACAGCATCAGATAGCGCGGATAAAAAATCGGTGAAAAAATCTGAGTCAACCACCTCAAATGCTGATACCAAATCAACCGCTACTAAGACAACGGCTAGCACAAGTACAGACAAATCGACCAAGTCAATATCGCATGAAAAAGTCCCAACCGACACCAATGTAAAATTAACCATTGAAGAAAAAAACGAGCAATACTAACGTAAGCCACTGATAAATGACGTGTTTAACGTATATCACCCAGTCATCAATTTGTTTTATCATCTTTTTGATGTAGTAATGTGACTAAACATAAAACAAATTGATGCGTCAATTCTCTGCCTGCCACCATAAGGATATGAACATGGCTAATTTTGCCCCACAAATCGCTGTTAAAGCTACCTATATGCGCGGTGGTACATCAAAAGGTACTTTTTTCAAGCTTGATGACCTACCTGAACGCTGCCAAACCCCAGGGGAAGCCCGAGATAATTTTTTACTGCGGGTGGTGGGTAGTCCAGATCCGTATGGTAAGCAAATTGACGGTTTGGGAAATGGCTCATCATCAACCTCCAAAGTGGTGATTTTGTCAAAAACAGACGTTGCCGATCATGATGTGAATTATTTATTCGGTCAGGTCGCCATTGACAAAGCGATGATTGATTGGTCGGGCAACTGTGGAAACTTAACCGCTGCGGTCGGTTCATTTGCGATTGCCAATGGGTTGGTGGATGCCAGTAAAGTGCCCCAAAATGGCATTTGTGAAGTCCGAATTTGGCAGCAGAATATCAGCAAAACCATCATCGCGCATGTACCCATGGCCGATGGTCAGGTGCAAGAAACGGGCGATTTTGAGCTAGATGGTGTGACTTTCCCAGCAGCCGAAGTCAAAATTGAATTTATCGACCCTGTGGATAGCGATGGCGATATGTTCCCGACGGGCAACTTGATTGACAAACTTACTATACCTGAAATCGGTGAATTTGACGTCACGATGATCAATGCGGGAATCCCAACGATTTTTTTAAATGCCAAAGACTTGGGTTTTACGGGCGCTGAGCTGCAAAAAGACATCAACAGTAACCAAGAAATTTTGGCGAAGCTTGAAAAAATCCGTGCCCATGGCGCAGTTAAAATGGGACTAATTGCAGCGTTAACAGAAGCTCAAACCCGTCAGCATACCCCAAAAATTGCTTGGGTTGCGCCACCCGCTGATTATACCGCCTCTAGTGGCAAAGCAGTCAAGGCAGGCGATATTGATTTGCTTGCCCGCGCGATGAGTATGGGTCAACTGCACCATGCCATGATGGGTACAGCCTCGGTTGCGATTGGCACCGCAGCGACCATTAAAGGTACGCTAGTCAACCAAGCGGCCGGTGGCAAAGCGTTGTCTGAAGTACGCTTTGGTCACCCATCAGGCACGCTACTGGTCGGGGGTGAGTCCTCGCAAGTGGATGGCAAATGGCAAGCCAAAAAAGTGTCTATGAGCCGTTCAGCGCGCCGTCTGATGGCGGGTGAGGTGTATGTGCCGGGCGATGCGTTTTAATCGACAAAGCATTCACAAGCCAACTTATAGCCTAATACCTAAGAGACTAATAACTAAGAGCCCAATAATGACAGATAAGCACTCACACTGGATTGAACTTACCCAAGCACCGAAGCAAGGGGTAACCGTGGTTCAAACCCTATCTGGCTCTGAGTCCCTGCCAAGAAAGTCAAGTAATTCAAGCAAGTCAAGCAATGATTCAGTGGGGCAGTCTAGTTTGAATGCTATGTACGGTCAATTCAATCTAGGCTTGCATGTAGGGGATGATAGCATGCAGGTGCATCAACATCGTGCGCACTTGCTGCAATCCTTGCAACACTATCATCCCGTATTAAACAGCATTCATTGGCTTAATCAAATCCATGGTAATGACGTTTATCAGGTTACCGATAAAATTGGCACAGCAGCGATATCGGCCGATGCGCATATCACTCGTTTGCCTAACGTTGCCTTAGCGATTATGACAGCAGATTGTGTACCTGTCATGATAGCGACCGATGCAGCAGATGATAACAAGCTGATTGCCGCGATTCACGCTGGCTGGCAAGGTCTTAGCAAAGATATCATTGCAAAGACCGTGCAAAAAATGGTACACCAGTTTGATTTTGCAGCGGGGGACAATGCGCCTGCTGAAATGCACAAGGTCACTCGTGGGTGGCAAGCTTGGATAGGCGCTAGCATCGCACAATCAAGCTATGAAGTGGATAGTCGTGTCAAAGATGCGGTGTTATCAGTGTTAAACGTATCTGAGGTTGTCGCTACTCAGTTGTTTCAGCCAAATGCTGATAAGGTCGGTCATTATTTTGCCGATTTGCCTGCAATAGCAGAATTACAGCTCAAGGCTTGTGGCATTCATCAGGTGCATAAAAGTGGTTTAGATAGCCATGGTGATGCACGATTTTATTCGTATCGTCGGCAAACCCAGCATCAACTACCTGCAACAGGTAGAATGGCAACGCTGATCTTCATGGATTAATTCTCATAAAAAAAGGCAGTGTGTTAATCAATCATACTGCCTTTTTTGTGCAAGCTAAATTATTGCATAATTTTAACGTAAGCTTGGGCTCTTAAATCCTGCATCCAATCATCTAGCGCTTGCGGTGCCATACGTTGGTATAGAATTTCACGAGCCATGTTTTTACGATAGACATCACTCACATCTTTCTGGCGTTTTTCATCGACTTTAAGAATATGCCAGCCAAATTGTGATTGAAAGGGCACAGAATAGTCATTTACCGACGTTTTTTTCATCATTGCTTCAAAGCTTGGTACCATATCACCTTCACTGACCCAGCCCAAATCGCCGCCGTTGCTGGCGCTTCCTGGGTCTTTTGAGTAGGTGCTTGCTAAAGTAGCGAAGTCCTCACCTTGACGCAGTTTTTCATAGATAGTGTCGATCTGCTGTTTTGCCATGTCAGCGGGTAGGGCAGTTGACGGGCTGATTAAAATATGGCGGGTATGCCATTGATCGATGATTTTTTGCTGACCGCCGCGTTTATCGACCAGTTTAATCACGTTATAACCTTCTGCTGTGGCAATCGGGTTGGTGACTTGCCCGACTTCAAGGGCGGTGATGTTTTTTGACAGTTCTGTCGGTAACTCTGCCGCGACGTGGTAGCCCATATCGCCCCCTTGAATTTGCGCGTTATAGTTGGTTTGCGCGTCAGTCATGATTTGCTCAATATTGGCATTCTCAGCTTGCAAGTTTTTGGCAATTTGGGTGGCTACAGTCAGCGCTTGTTTTTTTTGTTTGTCGCTGGTTTTACCTGCAGCATCGGCTTCAAAAGGCACACGAATATGTAAGGTGCGATATTGTGATTTTTCTAAAGCGTTGCTCTCTGGTGATTTTAAGAAGTTATCGACATCTTGATCGGAGATTTTGATGCGGCTAGCAAGTTGCTGCTGCTGCAAGGTTTGTATCGTCAAGTCTTCACTGACTTTTTGACGCAATGCTTGGTAACTACCTGCGCGCTGGGCGTCAAGTTTTTGCTGGAATTCAGCAAGGCTTGCGACCCCATTTTGTTGCGCCAAATTGGTCAACGCAGCATTCACTGCGCTCTCTTCAGCTTGCAGTCCTTGGCGTTTGATGATATCAAGTTGGATTTGCTTAGTAATTAGCTGATCCAATACTTGCGGATAAAGTTGCTGTGCGGGTGGTACAGCTTTATTTTGCGCTTGAAGCTGTGCAGAAGCTTGAGCAACCGCGCGATCCAACTGGCTGCGTAAAATAGGGGTGTCGTTGACAATAGCAATCACGCCATCAATGACCTGATCTTGCGAGCTGTTAGTGACGACAGGCGCTGGCTTGGCTGATGAATTAGCGACCTCTGGTGCTACGGGCGCAGGTTGAGAGACAGCCGGTGCAGTTTTTTGAGTGGTAGGTTTTGACACGCTGGCTTTGGTGTCAGCTTTGACTGATTTGGCAGCGTTGGTGGTTTTGTTTGCTGTTACAGCTTTGGTTGATTTGCTTGTGGTTTGTGTCGCAGGTTTGGTGTTAGATTTTTTGCTAGATTCCACCGTCGTTTTGCTGCTAGTCGTATTAGTTTTAGCTGTTGCAGTCACGGCTTGCGCGTTCAATGTTGGCATAACCAATAGTGCGCCATATATCAAAGCGCTAGTGAGAGCAGATAGGGTGTTACGGTGAAAATTGGGTAAATTATGCATGACAGCATGGTTCATGGCATGTATCCTTAAAATAAAAACCAAAAAATAAAAAAAGTAAATTTGATCACTCAAAAAATTAGGGCAAAACAATTTCAATAAAATGGCTGGTCTTTCACCAAGTTTCTTACATCAAATTTCTTAGATTTAGATGTTGCTAAGTTTGGGTCATTTTATACAATAATATTTGCTGGCGTATGTCTGTATGATAATAAATCCTAAAAAACCTCAAGTTTTAGGCAGTTTTTTGCGTAAAAGGCGTTTAGTATTTAGGGTCATAACCCAATACCCGATTACGCATCAAGCTAGCCAGTCGACCATCACCTTTATTGGATAACCCATTTAAGCTAATTTCTGCCATGATGGCGTGGTCAGCACTGTCTTTATCACTTAATTCATCATAATAACGGCGAGCATAAATCGATAAGCCATAACAACAGCTATCATAAGTAAAGCCCGCCAACACATCACTAAAACGACTCTTCTCATTATCGTATTGGACAGCCCCTAAAAACTGCCAATTATCATTAATAGGTAAAACAGTAGAGCCTGTGAAAGCAGAGAGGGCTTTTTGTCCAAATCTACTCTCATTGCGTTTGATATACCCTAAGTTATAAAGGCTATTGTAAGTTGGCGCATAACGAAATTGGGTATTGATATAGTTTAAATCCGCGTTGTCATCAACCGAGCCATCTAAATCCACCCAAAAATCTTGACGCGGTTGGGTGCTTACCTCAAAGACGGTACCGGTATTGTCAATTTTTAACCCATCATCAGTATTGTCAAGATGTACCCGAATATCACTCAAATAAATTTGTTTACCCACGCTAGCATCCAAGCGAGTCAAACCATTGCGATCAATATAGCGATAATTTAATGAAGGGGTTAAATGGTTGTTGTCGGGCAGGCGATCATATCCCAAAAACCATGAATCTTCATACAATTGCGAAAAATTGAGCGATGCCAAACGGGTATTAAAGTTGGGTACATCAGTCTGGTCTTTATAAGGCGAGTACACATATTTTAGGCGCGGGCTTAATAACTGATAGCCGCCCAAGGAGTCATCAAATTTACCAAATGGGGTACCTGCTTTAAAGAAATTTAAGCCACTGTCAATACTAAACTGCGGTACAAAAATAGATTGGCTTTTGCTATTTTCATCCAGTCCATTGGCATCAGCTGATTCTTGGTCAAATTGGGTATAAAGGTGCTGTAAACTCACTGACGGGGTCACGTATCCCCAAGTTCGCGTCATTGGGTAGGCGGCAGTGAGTTTGTTATACAGTCTGCCACCGCTTTGCTCAGGTGCAGAGCCATCATCGATTGGGCGTTTAAAATAAGCAAAATCGCTGATACCCGTCAAATCAAATTGGGTTACCCAAGGCACACGATATTTGACCGATAACTGCGGCAGACGGTCATACGGTTTGTCTTTATCCAAGATTTTGTCTGAATTGGTTAAATTACGATCCAGGGTTTGAAAGGTCTCAATCTTGGCAAGGGCAGTCAAATAGTCATTGTAATAATTGGCTTGAATGCGGCGCGGTAAATTTAATTGAACGGTTTCGTCACCCAATGTCTCAAAATCGTTTAAGAATTTAGGATCTGAGACATACTGGTATAGCGCGTCAATGGATAGGTTAGGGATATCTTTTGACTGCCAATGATGATTATAATAAAAGCGCTTACGGTCTTCATCATTATATTGTTTGTCGTTTGGCAGATAAGAGCCTGTCAAGCTACCATAACCAAATTTTTCTGTCAGATAGCGGAACTCACCTGTCAACATCGGATTGCGATCAGTAAAAATGGTTGGCGTGACAGTGGCATCGTAATTTGGCGCTAGATTAAAGTAATAAGGTAACTGTACATTAAAACTCCCTTCCGTACTAAAGCCGCCGCGTGGTAACAAAAAACCACTGGTGCGGCGATCGTCAATCGGAAAGTTAAAATACGGCAGGTACAATACCGGGGTGTTTTTGACTTTTAACGTGGCATTATAGGCTTCACCGCGACCCGTGTCGGTATTGATATCGATGTTTTTGGCATTGATTTGCCAAGTCGGATTGTCAGGCGCACAGGTGGTAAACATGACATCGTCAATTTCAACGCGGCTTTCATCGACCTTATTAAGCCGTTTGGCATAACCATACGCTTGTAGTGGCACGCTGGCAAACGCCACATCTTTGGCGGTTGCTTTGCTGCTATCAGTTTGGTACGCCAGTTCATCGGCAACGGTAATCAGCCCCCCTTTTGGGCTATCTTTAAGGCTTACACGTGGGTTACCGTCTGTCGATTGGGCACTTTGCGCGGCATCGACCAACAAAACATTACCTTGAGCGGCCGCAATGCCATCTTGCACGTTAACGACCACTTTATCGGCAGAGATTTGCTGACGACCTTGATTGATTTGCACATCGCCTGACAATTCAGCGTAATTTTCATTGTCATAATACCCATAGTCAGCCGAGGCATAAATTGGGAAGCTGCTATTGGGTTGGTCGGTAGCAGCTGCCGCTAATGCCTGTTGTTGATAGATGGTCGAAGTGGGATATACCCAGTTGCCATGACACATGGCGTCTTTTCGGGTGACTGCTTTTGATTGCGTATTTGCTTGAGCACCTGACTGTTGACTATCAGGCGTGAGCGAGTTCAGTAAATTTGGATTAGCATTTGAATTAGCAACCGTGGCGCTAGTATCGTCCGTGGTTTGCGGGGTTTTGGGTTGATAAAAGGTTTTGAGCTTATCTAGACTGGCTTGCTGCTGTTGATTTGGGGTAAAGTTGAGTCGAGTACGCGCAGAGTTTGGTTTGATGTCAGGCGCGCTAATCGGTGTGATACCTTGATTGGTGGTTACATCGACAGTAGTAACGCTGTCTGCTGTGGTGGCGATACTACTATCGGTATCGGGCTTTGCAGCTGAGGTATCAAGGTTTTGTTTTTCAATACTTTGTGATTCAGTGCTTTGTGTCTCAATATTCTGTGACTCAATGTTTTGAGGTGCTGTGCTTTGTGCTGCCGCTGTATCAGTCGATTCCGTAACGGCGGTTGTCGGCAACACCGCAAGCGCTGAGGTTGAATACAAAGTAGTAAACATCGCACCAAGCGTCATCGCTAAAACGTTGGTATGTCGATAAATTTGGTGTAATGATTGATGCAGGCGTGTAGGCTGGGTTGGCAAAGACGAATGTGAAGTTAAACGATTAGAAGTTGACGAAATAGGCGACAATTTCACAGATTTTTTCATTAGACATTTACCAAAGACGCAATATAAAAACCTTCACATCATATCACTAGCTTCATCAATATACTATTGCAAAAGATGTTTAAAATTGCAAACATGATAGACGCCACTTGAGAGATACGCAGATTTTCGGTAGCATAACTTATTTTTATTGAGTAAGCCCATCTTATGAACCATCCTGCCGCACAACCTACTAATCAACACCCTTTCGATAGCCCAGCTTTGCCATCAAATACCGAGCCATGTGAACAACAGTCACGTCAACAACAGCTGCACATTTGGTTGACCCAAGTTTTTCCAAATCAGTCATTGCAGCATGAAAAAATACCTGGTGATGCCAGCTTTCGCAGCTATCATCGCTTAACCGTCGACAATCAACATTATATCGTGATGGATGCGCCGCCAGCAAAAGAATCGGTGAAAGAATTTATCGCCGTGGACAATTTAATGGCAGGTCATGTGCATGTGCCAAAAATGATTGCCACGGATGAACAGCAAGGTTTTATCGTTCTTGAGGATTTGGGAAATACGGATTTTGCCGATGTCATTGCCAAGGATTTAACGGATGCAGGCGAGCTGGCAAAAACTGCGCGCTATTATCAGCAGGCAATGCAGGAAATTTTGGCGATTCAAAAAATTGATATCAATGATGCCAAAGCCGTTATCCCAAGTTACGATGATGCCTTGCTGTGCCGAGAAATGGGGTTGTTTAGCGAGTGGTTCTTACCTTATATCGGCGTGACGATGAACCCAGAGTTAGAGATGCTGTGGCAAGATTTGCAGTCTGATATTATCCAGCAAGTCATCGCGCAGCCTCAAGTGGTGGTGCACCGTGATTTTCACAGCCGTAATTTGATGGTATTAAATCATAGCGATGAGTTGGGCGTGATTGATTTTCAAGATGCTGTCATCGGTGCCTATACCTATGATTTGGCGTCTTTATTGCGAGATGCCTATATCAATTATGATGAAACATGGGTCAACACGCATCTGGCTTATTATCACCAATTGGCGCAAATTGATAAAAGCTTGGCAGAGTTTACCGTGGATTTTAATATCATGAGTATGCAGCGTCATCTTAAGGTATTGGGAATTTTTGTACGTTTGTTCGAGCGAGATGGCAAAGACCGTTATTTGACAAATTTGCCTAAAGTTTTCAATGATTTATTAACTTGTCTAAAAGCTATCACCCAATGCGATGAGCATCATACTTTTGATAAATTTGCTGATTGGATGACCGCCGTCGTTGAACCTGCTTTTCATCAAAAAATCCAAGGATAAAACCCCATGTCAACCACCATCACCCAAGCCATGATTTTATCCGCGGGTAAAGGCACTCGGCTGCGCCCTTTAACCTTGACCACGCCAAAACCACTTGTCGAAGTCGGCGGGCAACCGCTTATCGTGTGGCATATCAAAGCACTCAAACAAGCGGGTATCACCGATATCACCATCAATGTATCATGGCTTGCGGACAAACTGCTAAATGCAATCGGGGATGGCAGTCAATACGGTGTCACCATTCATTGGTCGATTGAGCCAGAAGAACCGCTTGAGACAGCAGGCGGTATCAAGCTGGCTTTGGCTACTGGTAAATTAAAAGACCAGCCATTTATTTTAGTCAATGGGGATGTGTGGACGCCTTTTGATTTTGCTCAACTAAGCCAGCTTCAGTTAAACGATTCCCAGGTTTATTTGCTACTCACCGACCAAGCGACGCATAACCCAACTGGCGATTTTGCCTTAGAAAATGGCAAGGTCAAGGCAGATGGTACGCCAAAATATACCTTTGCAGGGATTAGTGTGATGTCACCAAGATTATTGGATACGGTCAAGGTAGGTGAAACTGCGCCCCTTGCGCCACTACTTAAACAAGCCATGCAAGCGGGTTTGGTCATGGGGGATTTGCTGAGCGAGACGTGGGTCGATGTGGGCACGCTTGAGCGTTTAGAAAATTTGAACCAAAAATTGTCGGCTAACAAGTGATTTGGCAGAAAATTGCATCTTTTGCCATTTTGCTTTTATTTGAAAGCCGAGCAAACTAAACGGTTAAAGCTAAAAAAATGACCCAAAACTGTGATAAAATTTGTCACAGTTTTATTTTTAGCATGTTACATACGACAAAATTTAATTCTGTAATTAATTCTGTAACTAATTCTGTAATATAGGAAAGCCAATGACAACCCCAATTTCTGAACGTCGTCTTGCCAACGCCATCCGTACCCTAGCTTTTGAAGCGGTGCAAAAAGCCAATTCTGGACATCCAGGCGCGCCGATGGGCATGGCAGATATCGCTGAAGTGTTATGGCGTAAGTTTTTAAAGCACAATCCAACCGACCCAAATTGGCTAAATCGCGACCGTTTTGTGCTTTCAAATGGTCATGGCTCAATGCTGCAGTACGCTTTGCTGCACTTGACAGGGTATGACGTTAGCATTGAGGATATCAAAAATTTCCGCCAATTGCACTCTAAAACCCCCGGTCACCCTGAATATGGCTATACCGCAGGTGTGGAAACTACCACAGGTCCGTTGGGTCAAGGGATTGCCAACGCCGTAGGTTTTGCGATTGCAGAAAAAACCCTAGCCGCGCAATTTAACCGAGATGGTCACCAAGTCATCGACCACCAAACCTATTGCTTTTTAGGTGATGGTTGTTTGATGGAAGGTATTTCGCACGAAGTTTGCTCATTAGCCGGTACGCTGCAGCTGGGCAAATTGGTTGTGTATTATGATGACAATGGTATTTCGATTGATGGTGACGTTGAAGGCTGGTTCTCAGATGACACCCAAAAACGTTTTGAAGCTTATGGCTGGCAAGTGCAAAAAGTTGACGGTCACGATACCGATGCCATCACCCAAGCGACCCAAAATGCTATAGCTGAAAAAAATAAACCCTCACTCATCATCTGTAAAACCGTGATTGGCGCAGGTTCACCCAACAAGCAAGGCTTGGAGGCCTCACATGGCGCACCCCTTGGCGCGGATGAAATCTTGCTTACCCGTCAAGCACTCAAGTGGGATCACGAAGCCTTTGAACTTCCAGACGATATTTATGAAGGGTGGGACTGTACAGTTAAAGGTCAAGCACTACAACAATCATGGGAAAGTGAATTTGATGCTTATAAAGACGCTTACCCAGAGCTTGCCAGTGAATTGCTTCGCCGTGTGAATGGTGACTTGCCAGCAAATTTTGAGACACAAGCCCAGGAATTTATCAAGGCGTGTCAAAATAACCCAGAAAACATTGCAACGCGTAAAGCCAGCCAAAATTCAATCAATGCCTTACAGCCATTATTGCCAGAGCTGCTGGGCGGTTCTGCTGATTTGGCAGGGTCAAATCTGACTTGGTTTAAAAATGCCAAGGCGCTCGAAGATGATGCGGCAGGTAACTACATTCACTACGGTGTGCGTGAATTTGGTATGACGGCGATTGCCAATGGTATAGCCTTATATGGCGGGTTTATTCCGTATGTGGCAACGTTCTTGATGTTTATGGAATATGCGCGCAATGCGGTGCGTATGTCAGCCTTAATGAAACAACGTGTTATTAACGTCTATACTCACGACTCAATCGGTCTGGGTGAAGATGGACCTACTCACCAACCTGTAGAGCAGTTGTCAAGTCTGCGTGCCACCCCAAACCTGCATACTTGGCGCCCGTGTGATACGGTCGAGTCAGCCGTGGCATGGGTAGAAGCCTTGAAGGCAAAATCAACCCCATCCGCGCTGATTTTTAGCCGTCAAAATCTACCGCACCAAGCGCGAGATATCGAGCAAGTAGCCAATATTGCCAAAGGTGGCTATGTACTAGCCAAAGAACAAGGCGAGCTACGTGCCGTCATCATCGCCACAGGTTCAGAGATTGAGCTTGCAATGAATGCTTATACTGAGTTGACTGCCGAAGGTTTGGGCGTGCGTGTTGTATCAATGCCGTGTGCTGAAGTGTTTGCCAAACAAGAAATCAACTACCGTGACAGCGTGTTACCACCCCAAGTGCGTGCGCGTGTGGCGGTTGAAGCCAGCCATATCGATTATTGGTACAAGTTTGTAGGGCTTGATGGTAAAGTCGTGGGTATGACCACCTTTGGTGAGTCTGCCCCTGCCAAAGACTTGTTCCCATACTTTAACATCACCACTGATGCGGTGATTCGAGCTGTAAAAGCGGTTGTTTAAGCAATATCATGGATAGTATATATGCTAAAAGAACAACTTGGGTGGATTTTCCACCCATTTTGGTGTTATATGCTTTAAATACATTGAAAAACCTCGATGAAGATCTGTATATACAAGCCAAATCGGGTAATGAATTATCCGCTATTAAACTTTTAACTCAATTGATGACACAAAAGGATATAGCAAGTATCAAGCATTGCTTACAAGGAAAATCTCCTATTATCGCTCCTGTATTAGCGATAGAATTTTTGGGAAATAATAGACTTCCAATGGTATTTGGTCAAATTCTTGCCAATGAGTTAAATCTGCCCATCACCTTTGATATCGTACAAGCTGTAAAAGCGAACCATACTAAGGCTAGTGCTTATGAGCGAATCGTCAGACAAGCTATTTTTACTGGCGAAGTTGAACGTGGTCGAGAATACTTAATCGTTGATGATACAGTGGCGATGGGTGGGACATTAGCAGGACTTAAAGGCTATATAGAAACAATGGGCGGTAAGGTAATTCAAGCAGTTGTATTAACTGGCTATCAATTACCTTTTTTTGATATTGTTCCAACCCAAAAAATGATACAATTAATTCAGCTTAAACATCCTGATTTAGCTCAATGGTGGCAAAATGAATTTCACTTTCCTCTCGAATACCTCACAAGCGGTGAACTCGGGCATTTCAAAAAACCAAAATCACTTGACGAAATCAGAAATAGACTCATTGAAGCAGGACTTCAAAAGAGCCTCTATTAATAGTCAAAAAATTTTAAAGATGACTAAAGTGGTAATAAGATAATCGAGGTTTCATCAATAAGACAAATTTCAGCAAGTACCTGATTATCTCTAATCCGCCAATCGCCGAGCACCAACCGTTTCTTATCGCCAATTTGATGAATAGCAGGGCGGTGAGTATGCCCATGCATCAGTATATCGGCTTTTTGCAAGGCTTGTTTGACGGCGTGTTCATTGACATCCATGATTTGCAGGGATTTTTTGGCATTATCAGTTTTGCTTTTTTGGCGTAAATCTTGCGCGATTTGTTGGCGTTTTTTGATGGGTAGCGCGAGCAAAATTTTTTTACTGATAGGATGTTGGATGATTTTGCGAAAGCGTTGGTAACCTTTATCATCGCTGCACAGCGCATCGCCATGTTCTAGGCGAACTTTTTTGCCATTTAATGTCAAATAAAACGGCTCAAAAATCAATTGCCCGCCAAACTTGTTGCAAAATTGCTGCCCAAGCAGAAAATCCCGATTACCATGCATGACAAAAATCTGGCAGTTTTTATCGGATAATGTTTTGAGCTTTGCTATAATCGGTTGAAGCGCATCTATTAGGGTATCTGTATCGGCAACATCATCCCCTAGCCAAGCTTCAAACCAATCACCGAGAATAAAAAACTGTTTTAGGTTGGGCAATAAAGCCAGTTTATCTAAAAAATCTAAAAAAGCCTGCCCTAAAGGATTAGTGGCAGGCTCATTCATGCTCAAATGTAAGTCACTGATAATAACCTGCGTAATGGCGGAGGGATTATCGGTGACCAAATCTGCAAAACTTTGCATACAAAAAAATTATTTCTCAATTACTTTTGCATGGGTAATCACCACAGGCGTGGTTGGCACATCAGCGTGGAAACCGTATTTACCAGTTGGTACACCTTTGATTTTATTGACAATGTCCATGCCTTCAGTCACTTTACCAAACACGGCATAACCCCAGCCTTGTGGGTTTTTGCCAGAAAAGTTTAGGAAACTATTGTCTTTTACATTGATAAAAAATTGCGCAGTCGCTGAATGTGGGTCAGAAGTACGAGCCATCGCAATCGTGCCGACTTCATTTTTTAAACCATTATCCGCTTCGTTTTGGATTGGGGCATTGGTAGATTTTTCTTTCATGTTGGCGTCCATACCACCACCTTGAATCATAAAACCGTCAATGACGCGGTGAAAAATCGTGCCATCATAATGACCTGATTTGACGTATTCTAAGAAGTTTGCCACGGTGTTGGGGGCTTTTTCTTGATTGAGTTCGATAACGATGTTACCCATGGTGGTTTCTAATTCTACGTATGGCATATCCATTGTGTGCTCCTAATGGTTTTTATGGTTAAAAAAACGTATCTTGCAATTGTTGTGGCTATCCTAGCGATTTTCAATCAAAAAGTCAGTATTTAGTTTGCAAAGTTGGCAAAATTAAATGTTTCAATTAAATTCATTTAAGTTTTTTCAATGTCAAAAAACTGCTAGAATGGCAGATTAGTTCACCATTTTTGTAATAGGTAAGGGGCAACCAAATGACGGCGACGACCGACAAAAATACAAAAACCGACGATACAGCAACCAATAGTGAAAAAAATGACTTTATCCGTGCGATCGTACGCGATGACCTTGCTTCGCAAAAATATAGCCAGATTGTGACCCGTTTTCCACCTGAGCCCAATGGCTACTTACATTTGGGTCATGTCAAATCTATTTGTCTCAACTTTGGGCTTGCCAAGGAGTTTGCAGGGCTGTGTAACCTACGGTTTGATGACACCAATCCTGATGCTGAAGATCAGGAGTTTGTCGATAATATCAAAGATGATGTCAAATGGCTCGGTTTTGATTGGGCAGGCGAAGCGCGCTATGCGTCCAGTTATTTTGCTCAGTTATATGATTGGGCGGTGAAATTAATCAAACAAGGCGATGCCTATGTTGATTTGCAAAGTCCTGAGGATATTCGTGAAAACCGCGGCAATTTTGGTCAAGCAGGTAAAAATTCACCTTACCGTGATGCCAGTGTTGAAGAGAATTTGCAACGCTTTGACGATATGAAATCAGGCAAATATGGCAATGGTGAAGCGGTGCTT
Source organism: Moraxella sp. CTOTU47616 (assembly GCF_032017465.1). Classification (NCBI taxonomy): domain Bacteria; kingdom Pseudomonadati; phylum Pseudomonadota; class Gammaproteobacteria; order Moraxellales; family Moraxellaceae; genus Moraxella; species Moraxella sp. CTOTU47616. Next base: position 172,578 of record NZ_DALZPU010000001.1, on the reverse strand, counting down.
CGTGCCAAAATCGACATGGCAAGCCCCAATATGAATATGCGCGATCCGATTTTGTACCGTGTCATGCACCAAGCGCATCACCAAACAGGCGATGATTGGTGTATTTATCCCATGTACGATTATGCTCACCCGTTGTCAGATGCAATCGAAGGTATTACGCATTCGATTTGTACCCTAGAATTTGAAGACCACCGTCCGTTTTATGATTGGGTGGTAGATAAAGTGGGCTTTGACAAAGAACCACACCAATATGAATTTGCACGCCTAAACGTAAACCACATTTTGACCAGTAAACGCAAACTCAAAAAACTGGTTGAAGATGACTTGGTGAGCGGTTGGGACGATCCGCGTATGCCGACGATTGCCGGTATGCGCCGCCGTGGTTATACCCCTGAAGGCTTGCGGGATTTTTGTGACCGTGTAGGCGTCAGCAAGTCAGACGGTGTGGTCGATTTTGGCTTACTCGAGTTTAGTATCCGTAACTCATTAGAGCATGTGAATCGTTCCATGGCGGTGCTAAGCCCACTAAAAGTGACCATTACCAATTTTGATGAAGCGGTTGCCAATGTTGAAGCACTTAAAAAAGACAGTGTAAAAACTAAACTCGACAATGGGGTTTTATGGTTGACCCAGCCTAAAAATAGCCATGATGACAGCCAAGGTATGCGTGACATTCCTTTTACCAAAGAAATTTATATTGATAAAGGGGATTTTGAAATCACGCCGCCTGAAGGCTATAAACGTTTGTCACCGCAAAACCCAGAAATTCGCTTACGCAATAGCTATGTGTTAAAGATTGAGGATCACATCACCGATGACAAAGGTGAAGTAGTGGGGTTAACAGCGACTATTGACCCAAAAACGTTGGGCAACAATCCAGAAGGTCGTAAGGTTAAAGGTGTGATACATTGGGTGTCGGCAAGCTTGGGCAAACCTGCCAAAGTCCGTCTGTATGAGCAGCTGTTTAACCAAGAAGACCCCGCCAAAATTGACATCAATAATTTAGCCGCAGAGATTAATCCCAATTCACTACGTGAAGTAGATGCCATTGTCGAGCCTTCTTTATCACAAGTCAATGCAGGCGAGCGTTTTCAATTTGAACGCGAAGGGTTTTTTGTGGCAGATAGTAAAGATTATTCACCAGAGCATTTGGTGTTTAACCGTATTGTGACCTTAAAAGACAGTTTCAAACCATAAATCATCGTTAAATTATAAATTAGCTGGCATAGTAATATGTCAGCTTTTTTATTAAAAGATATCTTAACCTATTGTTACTTATGGTTTTATTATTGTATTAGCTAAACGCTTTTTTTACTTTTTTACATGCGTAACATTTGTACTGTGCTAAACTACTCATCGTAAATTTAAATCAGTCTTGCGTAATCAATCCGTTATTCTTGTTAGATTTTGTAACTTTTAACAGCTTGATTTTAATGGCTATTAGGCTTAAGGTATCGTTGTTCATCTGTTTTTCGTAAATATATTGGTAGTTTTGGTAACTGTATGCTTTATCCAACAGCAAGTTAACCATGATTTGATTGAGAGTGTTGAAATGAAAACATTGTTAAAGAAAACGTTGTTAGGTGCTGTCATTGCACTGGTTGGCGTACAAAGTAATGCTGAATTAAATATGCAGACAGGTAGCCAAGCTAAAGTTAGTTGGGGTGGGCAGGGTAGTTTAGACAAAGCCCGTGCCATCATGTATAACAGCACGCCACAGACGACAAGTTTTAATAGCGGTAATTATAATAGCTATAACAATGCATACAGTGAGGATGATAGCTACAATCCTGCTTGGTCCCAAGATAGCACGCGGGCTTCGGGCAGCTATTTCGCCAATTCCAAAGGTGCTTTGGTAGTGGATGCGTTAACGGGCAATACCATTTATGAAAAAAATGCTGATATCGCCCGTCCGATTGCGTCAATTAGTAAATTGATGACGGCTGTGGTGGTAGCGGAATCAGGCGCTAACATGAGCGAAACATTGACGATTAGTTCATTAGATTTTAAAACCCCAAAGCAATCGGGTAGTGACCGTCTAAAAGTTGGCGATCAGCTTAATCGTGCTGAAATGCTACTGATGATGATGATGAAATCAGAAAATCCCGCGGCTAAAGCATTAGCACGTACTGACCCTATGGGCTATGACAATTTCATCAGCCGTATGAACCAAAAAGCGCGTGAATTGGGGATGACGCAAACCCATTTTTATGACCCATCAGGTCTAGACTCTCGTAATGTGGCATCACCGCGTGATTTGGCAATTCTTGCCCGTTATGCACAAAAGATGAACTTAGTCACCCAGTTTAGTACTACGCCTAGCCGTCAGTTCGGTGTATATAATATCAATTCGGGGTTTCGAACCGTAGCCGCTCGCAGTACCAATTACATGGTGCGTGATGGGTTATATAATATTGGTTTGTCAAAAACAGGGTATATTCGTGAAGCAGGCAACTGTGTTTTATTTGAAACCAATGTCGGTAATCGTCCAGCCATTGTCGTATTACTCGGTGCAAGTGATTCAAAAACCCGCTGGAACGATGCAGAAAACATAATTGCTAACTTAAGCATGCGCCGATTCACCTAAACAAGTCGCAATTTACTGACTGATTTTTTGATAAAAGAGCAAGGATAACTATCCTTGCTTTTTTATGGGTGAAAAAATACCAAAATCAGCTATTTGGCGTATTTGACAAGCTATTTAGCGTGTTTCATACAAGTGGTGGCAAAGGGTACCGCTTCTAAGCGCGCGGGCTCGATTTCTTCACCGCTCACGGTGCAAATACCGTAAGTACCATTTTCGATACGAAGTAAGGCATTATTCACCAATTCAAGGTTTTGCTTGGCTTCGACTAGCAAGTTTTTACGTACATCGTTTTGCTCATTAATCACCGCTTGGTCGTCCCAATCTTGGGTCATATCCGTATCAGGATTTTGCATATCATGTTGGATTTTATGCACGCGAGTTTGGTATTCTTGCTTTAAATCAAGTAATCGTTGTTTTGCTTTGTCAAGATCAACCATAAAGCCTCCAATTTTAGAATAAAATATTGAACGCAGGGCTGCATTCATGTTGTTGTTATTATAAGCTTATCATCAACACCCTTCTTAATAAAGTAGTAATATAGTAGTAATACCGTGTTATCGCCGTGCCCAGCATTAGTTGATAGCATCAATGTTAGTTGATAGCATCAATAATGTTAAAAATACTCAAAATATGCTAATCTACGCGTATTTTTTATTGAATTTTTGTTGTCATGTGACGACGTTTTATCAACCCCTACGGGTCACCATCCTATTGTTAACTTAGAGGTTAATCCATGCAATTTGCTCGTTTAAACGATATTGATGTTTCTGGCAAAACAGTTTTAATTCGCGAAGATTTAAATGTACCGTTAAAAGATGGCAAAATTGCCAATGATGCCCGCTTAAAAGCAAGCTTGCCCACTATTCAGTTGGCTTTAGATAAAGGCGCAGCGGCTATCGTGTGTTCGCATCTAGGTCGCCCAGATCCCTCAAACCCTGAAGCCAAATATTCATTGCAGCCAGTCGCAGATTATTTGGGCGATGCCCTTGGCAAGCCTGTCAAATTAGTAACTGATTATGTCCAAAATAATGTGACAGTAGCCCCAGGTGAAGTTGTGCTACTGGAAAATGTACGTTTTAATGCGGGTGAAAAGAAAAACGATGCGGCTTTATCTGAACGCTATGCCGCTTTATGTGATGTATTTGTGATGGATGCTTTCGGTACGGCTCACCGGGCTGAAGCGTCAACAGAAGGCGTTATCGCCAAAGCAAAAACTGCTTGTGCAGGTCCGTTATTAGCGGCAGAACTTGATGCATTAGCCAAAGCTTTGGATAACCCAGCCAAGCCAATGCTTGCGATTGTTGGTGGCTCGAAAGTTTCTACCAAATTGGATGTGCTTAAATCATTGGCAAAAATCTGTGACCAAATCATTGTGGGTGGTGGTATTGCCAATACATTCTTGGCAGCCAAAGGTGCCAATGTCGGTGCATCGCTATATGAAGCGGACATGGTAGAAACGGCGAAAAGCATTATGCAAGAAACCCATGTATTGCTACCTGACGAAGTGGTCGTCGCCAAAAAATCACAGATTGATTTTGATGATTTTTTGGGCTCGCTAGAATCTGCCGATGCCGTAACCAAATCGGTCGATACCATTGCAGATGATGAAATGATTCTAGACATTAGTGCAAACAGTGCGGCGAAACTTGCCGATGCGATTAAAAATGCCAAAACCATCTTATGGAATGGACCTGTCGGCGTATTTGAAGTCGATAAATTTGGGGAAGGTACCAAAATCGTTAGTGAAGCAGTCGCAGCAAGTGCAGGCTTTAGCATTGCAGGTGGTGGTGATACGCTCGCTGCGATTGACAAATACAAGGTCGCCGATAAAGTAAGCTACACATCAACAGGGGGCGGGGCGTTCTTAGAATTTGTGGAAGGTAAATCGCTACCTGCCGTGCACGCACTGAGCCAACGTGCCTAAATGCTAATAATCATTATCATTAATTCAGCGATTTAAATTTATCATCGCTGAATTAATGTAATGTTAAGTTAATATTTGTATGGTAAACATTGTAGTTAATTGCACCAAAAATATATTGTCGATAAGATATTATGCAAGTATGTATACCCATATGTCTGGCGTTTAAGGAATGAATATGTTAAAACGTAATTTAGTATTGGCAACTTTATTAGCCACTTTATCAATTACTGCGTGTAGTAAAAAAACGGAAGAAGCCGCAGCTAACGGTCAGCCTGAAGCTGCAGCGAGCGCAGCGGGTCAAGACATTAAAGACGCGACTGCAAGTGCCGCCAGTGCAACAGCAAATGCAGGTGACGCAGTTGCCAGTGCTGCTACCACGGGTGCCGCGGTTGCCCAAGGCGCAGCAATCAACGCGACTGAAGCTGTTGCCAATGGTGCCGCCCAAGCTACCGAAAACGTAGCCTCTGCTGTAGCGACTGGTGCAGCCAATGTAGCACAAGGTGCAGAAGCGGTTAAAAACGATGCAGCAAATAGCAACACTGATATCCAAACCACGGTACCAGAAAAACAAAAATATTAATTTTAGCATTTACTCTAAAAGAGCCCCAAAATTATTTTGGGGCTTTTTGATTGGGTTAGGCATGTTGTCATGATATCTATCATCGCAAAGTTATTTTTTTTGAATTCAAATTGTAGTGCACTTCTGTTATACTCAAGCCTTGTCCAACACGGCAAAACCCAGTTTTTCTAAAATTTTCAATTGATTATTAACTTTACTAAGAGAAAGTAATATGGCTTTGATTTCTTTGCGTCAGCTTTTAGACCATGCAGCAGAAAACAACTATGGTGTTCCTGCATTTAACGTCAATAACTTAGAGCAAATGCGTGCCATTATGATGGCAGCTGATGAAACCAACTCACCTGTGATTGTGCAAGCCTCGGCAGGCGCACGCAAATACGCGGGTGCTCCATTTTTACGCCATCTTATTTTGTCTGCTATTGAGGAATGGCCACATATTCCCGTGGTTATGCACCAAGACCATGGTACTAGCCCAGAGGTTTGCCAGCGTTCAATCCAATTGGGTTTTTCATCGGTGATGATGGATGGCTCGTTAAAGAGTGATGGTAAAACCCCTGCAGACTATGATTATAATGTGGCAGTGACGCGTGAAGTAGTAAAACTCTCTCACGCTTGTGGCGTATCAGTAGAAGGTGAAATTGGTGTTTTAGGTAGCCTTGAAACGGGTATGGCTGGTGAAGAAGATGGCGTAGGGGCGGAAGGTAAACTTGATCATTCACAGCTATTAACCAGCGCCGATGAAGCTGAGCAATTTGTTAACGATACCCATGTTGATGCCCTAGCCATTGCAGTCGGCACTAGCCACGGGGCTTATAAATTTACCCGGCCACCTACCGATGATATCTTATCGATTGCCCGTATCAAAGAAATTCATGCCCGTATTCCTAATACTCACCTTGTGATGCACGGCTCTTCAAGTGTGCCACAAGAATGGCTCAAAGTGATTAATGAAAATGGCGGCAATATCGGTGAGACTTATGGTGTGCCAGTTGAGCAAATCGTAGAAGCCATCAAACATGGTGTACGTAAAGTCAATATCGACACCGATTTACGTTTGGCATCAACCGGTGCGATTCGCAAATTCCTCGCTGAAAACCCAGCAGAATTTGACCCACGTAAATATTTTGCCAAAACCATCGATGCCATGAAAGCGGTTTGTATCGATCGCTATACTGCATTTGGTACGGCGGGTAATGCGGATAAAATCCGCCCAATTAGTCTAGAAAAAATGGTTAGTTTCTATAACTAAACACTAGAGCTAAGTTTTAGCAAATGACTAATAAGCATGGCATTCAAGAGAGCATGACATTTAAGTGGGTTGACTGAGGTTGCCCACTTTTTTATTGGATTAAATTATTTGTAGTGAGTCATCAATGATAGGATTAATTCAAGGGCAAGTGCATCATCTAATGGCACCTACGGTAGTGCTGATGACCACAGCGGGCGTTGGGTATGAAATTGAGATGCCGCTCAATGCATTTTGCCAAATACAATTAAATCAGTCCGTCACTTTGTGGACACATTTTTTGGTGCGCGAGGATGCTCAGTTGTTATTTGGGTTTTTAAGCCATAGCGATCGGGAAGTGTTTAGACTGTTGCTTAAAGTCAATGGGGTGGGGGCAAAGATGGCCTTGGCGATGATGTCAACTGTAACGGTGCAGGAATTGCACCAGTTTGTGATGAACAATGATGAGCTGGCATTGACGCGTATCCCAGGGGTTGGCAAAAAAACCGCCCAGCGATTGATTGTTGAATTAAAAGACAAAATCAAACACTTAGGTGATACATCAGGTTTTGCCCCTTCATTGCCACTAGCGACCGATAGCGGTAATGAAGGCATTATTATTGCCGAAGTCGAAGCGGGGTTGATTGCATTAGGTTATCGCGATAAAGAAGCCCAAGCTGCGATAAAACTGGCAAAATCTGCCATTGATTCACCGTTAACCATCCAAAATCTGCTGAAAGCGTCTCTTAAAAATTTGGCGATGAATTAAAATTGCATAAAAAAAAGAGGCTCAAATGACCCTTTTTTTTTAACCGTTAACTTTATTCTTTTTCTGTTTTTGATGTCTCTGGCTGGGATAATAAGTTTTTTTCGAGATAATGAATGTTTTGCGCTTGTGTACAAAATGCCTTGTCTTGCAAAATCACATCGCGATGCAATGGCACATTGGTTTTGATGCCGGTGATAATCAGCTCGTCAAGGGCATGGCGAAGCTTGGCAATCGCTTGTTCACGAGTTTGACCATGACAGATTAATTTGCCAATCAATGAGTCGTAAAAGGTAGGGATGGCATAGTTGGGATAAAGGTGCGAGTCAAAACGTACACCGCTACCATTTGGCATAAAGAAGTGGGTCACCGTGCCGGGTGACGGCATGAAAGTCACAGGGTCTTCGGCATTGATACGGCACTCGATGGCATGACCGCGAATTTCGATTTCGTTTTGACGATACGATAACCCATAGCCAGATGCGATTTTGAGTTGTTCAACCACTACATCAATGCCGGTAATCATCTCAGTGACAGGGTGCTCAACCTGTACGCGGGTATTCATCTCAATAAAGAAAAATTGCTCATCTTCATATAAAAATTCAAACGTCCCTGCACCGCGATAGTTAATTTGCTCACAAGCACGGACGCAAGCTTGCAAAATGGGTTCTTTAATGTCATCAGGAATCTCTGGGGCAGGGGCTTCTTCAAGCACTTTTTGGTGACGACGTTGTAGCGAGCAATCACGATCAAATAAATGAATGGCATTGCCTTCGCCGTCACCTAAAACTTGCACTTCGACATGGCGTGGGTTTTTTAAAAAGCGCTCCATATAAACGCTATCATCGCCAAACCACAATTCGGCTTCTTGTTTGGCGGCTTGCACTTGAGATAGTAACTGCTCAAGGCGTTCAACCACGCGCATACCACGACCACCACCACCAGCTGCCGCTTTGATCAACAGAGGAAAACCAATGGCTCTAGCTTGTTCTTCAGCATTAGCCAGGGTGACGCTACCCACTGAGCCAGGGACGGTAGGCACACCGGCTTTTTTCATGGCGTTGATAGCGGATATCTTGTTACCCATTAAACGAATGTGCTCAGGCGCAGGACCTACGAAGGTCAGCCCTGCCTCTTCCACACGTTCGGCAAATTCGGCATTTTCAGATAAAAATCCATAACCTGGGTGAATGGCATCAGCGCCAGAAATTTCTGCGGCTGTTAAGATAGTATCGATATTGAGATAGCTTTGACTGGCATTTGGCTTGCCAATACAGATGGATTCGTCAACGAATCGAAGGTGCATCAAGTTGTCATCTGCAGTTGAGTAGACACCCACCGTTTGAATGCCAAGCTGCTTACAAGCGCGAACAATGCGAAGCGCAATTTCACCACGATTGGCGATCAGTAATTTTTTTATCATTGCTATCCCTAATTTTTATCGATAATCAAACTTCAAATATAAAAAAAAGTTAAAAATTAAGACTCGTAACGGACAATCGGTTGACCAAATTGCACCACATCGCCGTTTTGTACCAAGATTTCTGCAATGATACCGCTTTGGGTGGCTTCAAGCGGGTTCATGATTTTCATGGCTTCAATAATGCCTAAACTATCGCCTGCTTGTACTTGTTGACCGACCTTGATAAATGGGGCGTCATTAGGACTCGGTGCAACATAATAAACTCCAACCATCGGTGATGTTTCTACCATGCCAGATTTTACAGGGGCAGCATTAGCGGTTGTCGTGGGGGCTGTATTTGCTGTGACGGGTTGAATATTCGCTTGCGGTAAATGGCGTGAAATAGAGACCTTTTTATCACCATCTTGTACGGTTAATTCTGCTAACGTTCGCTCTTCCATTAAGTCAATAAGTTGCTTGATTTTACTTATATCCATATCCTAACTACCTTAAAATTATACGCTTCATAGACAACTAATTCATAGATTGCCGTATTGTAACAAGATTTTTCTAAAATAAATAGATATAGCAGGGTATATTTGTGTACGTTTGTACACTTAAAATTTGCTGCCATGTTGCTATTGATTTTAGGCTAAATTGTGTTGCCACTGATATTTTTGAACCAGATAATTAAACGCTGCGGTATAACCAAAAGCGCCCATGCCACAGATGACGGCTTCAGCTTTGTCGCTAAAATAAGAATGCTGCCGAAATGGCTCACGCGTGTGAATATTGGAAAGATGTACTTCTATAAAAGGTTTATTTACGGCGAGTAAGGCATCGCGAATTGCTACCGATGTGTGAGTAAAGGCAGCGGGATTGATGATAATCGCGTCAATCTGCTCGTCAGGATTTGTGGTCAATAAACCGTGATGATGGATTTTATCAATGAGGGCAGATTCTTGATTTGTTTGAAAACAGGTGAGTTTAACTTGATGATTGCTGGCTAATTGTCTTATATCATCTTCAATGTGTTGTAGGGTTTGAAATCCGTAGATTTCTGGTTCTCGCTTGCCAAGCAAATTGAGATTGGGACCATTTAATACTAACACATGGGTTAGTTGGGTCTTTGCTATTGCTGTCGTTGTCATCATGATGATGCTTCCTTTATCGTGGGTGATTTAAAATTTCCTCAAGTTTTTGCAACCTTAACCTATCAATGGCTTCACCGATCTGTTTGCCCGTCAGCTCGCTTGCCACATCTTTGGCAGAAATTTGCGTTAATTGTGTTTTGATGGTGGCTAACAGCGCGGTTTGTTTGGCCAGTTGATAAAGATGAACGATTCGTAAGGCTTGCTCTAAAAGTGAGGTATCTTTAAGGCTATTAGTTAATCTTAACAGTTCAAATAATGGGTGTGCATTTAAGTGATCGAAATTTTTTAATTTATCAAAATGCTCAACAATAAATAACCCCAAGCGCTCAGCATTTTTTGGTACCTTTAAACCTTGGCAAAATTCTAAATACTCAGTGGTTTGGCTGTTGTGTTGCTGATCAGACTTAAAGCAGGTTGCCACCAAAGCAAACTTCATGACGTTGTCCGCTTGTTGCGCTCCCGCCATTCGCAGGCTAGATAGCATCAATTGCCATTGGCTAGGATTATCATTCGATGCTTGATACAGTTTTGGCATAATGACATCAAGGACATTGAGCTGATAAAGCGTCTCAAAATAAATATCTGACCAAGCCTGCGTTAACGCTTTTGACGTCTCTGACCATACCCGCTCAGCGACAAGATGATTGAGCTCACCTGCGGCTTTTATTTGGCTGGTAAGTTTAGCGGTTGATTCATCGACCGTAAATCCGAGCGGGGCATAACGACTGGCAAAACGGGCAAGGCGTAATACGCGTACCGGATCTTCTGCAAAAGCGGCGGACACATGACGTAATTTTTTTTGGTTAATATCTGCTAAGCCACCATACGGGTCGATGATATCGCGCGCATCAAATTTGCCCCGTTTAAAACCACTGTCAAACAAGCCGTTGACTTGTATGGCCATGGCATTGATGGTGAGATCGCGCCTGACTAAATCCTCTTCTAAGGTGACAGCAGCGTCAGCGTGTACGTGAAAACCAAGATAGCCGTTACCGCTTTTACGTTCTGTGCGAGCCAGTGCATATTCGTCATGGGTGTTTGGATGTAAAAAAACCGGAAAATCGGCACCTACTTGCGAAAATCCCAGTTCCAGCATCTGCTCAGGCGTTGCGCCGACTACCACATAATCTTGTTCAGTGACCTCTCGCGCTAATACATAATCGCGTACCGCACCACCGACCAAATAAACTTGCATGACCACCCCGATGTTTTAACTAAATTAAACCCATAAAAAAACCAGTTTAGAACACTAAACTGGTTTTATCAATCAACACAAAATTATTTTGCCAATTCTTGCGCTTGCGTCACTGCTACAGCAGTCATGTTGACGATACGACGTGCTGTCGCAGAAGATGTCAAGATATGCACAGGTCGTTGCGCTCCCAATAACAATGGACCGACAGTAACACTATTGGTCGCCGTTTTTAGCAAGTTAAATGCGATGTTAGCCGCATCTAAGTCTGGCATGATGAGTAGGTTGGCTGAACCCGTAAGCTTACTAAATGGGAATGAGGCATGGCGGATACGGTCATCAAGCGCGGTATCACCATGCATTTCGCCATCAAACTCAAAATCAACATTCATATCAGTCAGTAAATCATAGACTTGACGCATTTTTTTGGCGCTTTCAAAGTCAGATGAACCAAAGTTTGAATGTGATAACAATGCCACACGCGGTTCAAGACCAAAGCGGCGGACTTCTTGCGCTGCTAATACTGTCATTTCCGCTAGTTGTTCAGCTGTTGGATCTTCATGCACATAAGTGTCAGCGATGAACAAGTTACGACCTTGAATCAATAAGGCATTTAACGCATAAAAATCTTTAGCATCCGCTTGTTTTTTGATCACGTTTTGCACGTAGTTTAAGTGCAAGTGATATGAACCAAACGTACCACAAATCATACCGTCAGCATCGCCACGTTCAACCATTAGCGCGCCAATCAAAGAAGTTTTACGGCGAACATCACGACGTGCCAACTCAACCGTCACACCATTGCGTTTGTTCATCTCATAATAAAACTGCCAGTAGTCTTTGTAACGTGGGTCGCTTTCGATGTTGACTAGGTCATAATTTTCACCCGCCACCATGCGTAACCCCAACCGTTGGATTTGGTTGGCAATAATGGTGGGACGACCGACCAAGATAGGTTTTGCCAAGCCTTCATCCACCACCACTTGCACTGCCCGTAATACGTTTTCATCCTCACCTTCACAATAAACGATACGTTTTGGTTCTTGTTTGGCACGGGTGAAAATAGGTTTCATCAAGAATGCAGAGTTATAAACGAACTCTGAGAGTTTATCGCGATAAGCACGCATGTTTTCGATGGGTAACGTGGCAACGCCAGAATCCATCGCAGCTTTGGCAACCGCTGGTGCAATCTCCAAAATCAAATTTGGCTCTAACGGCCCCGGGATTAAGTATTCACGACCAAAACGTTTGGTTTCATCCACCGTTTTTTGACCTTTTTGTGGGGTGGCTTCCACATGTGCCATGGCAGCAATGGCTCGCACGCAGGCAATTTTCATTTCTTCGTTGACGGTCGTGGCACCGACGTCAAGCGCGCCACGGAAGATATACGGGAAACACAGTGCGTTGTTTACTTGGTTTGGATAGTCAGAGCGACCTGTGGCAATAATCGCATCGGGACGCACCGCTTTAGCGTCTTCAGGTAGAATTTCTGGGTTTGGATTGGCTAGGGCGAAGATAATGGGATCTTGCGCCATGCGTTTTACCATATCTTGGGTCAGCATACCAGCGGCAGATAGACCTAAGAACATATCCGCGCCTTCAATCACATCTGATAAGGTTTTGGCTTCGGTATCGCGGGCATAACGCTGTTTTGACTCATCGAGGTTTGCGCGGTTGCTGGTGATGATGCCTTTTGAATCGCCTACAAAGATGTGTTCTTTTTTTGCACCCAACGCACAAATCAAATCTAAACAAGAAATCGCTGCGGCACCTGCACCAGAGACCACAATTTTAATATCTTCGATTTTTTTGCCGGTAATTTGTAGCGCGTTTAATAACGCCGCAGACGCAATAATCGCGGTGCCATGTTGGTCATCATGGAACACAGGGATATTCATGCGTTTACGCAGTTCTTTTTCGATATAAAAACACTCAGGTGCTTTGATATCTTCAAGATTGATACCGCCAAAGGTAGGCTCTAAAGAGGCAATCGCTTCGATGAATTTATCCGGATCGTTTTGTGCCACTTCAATATCAAACACATCAATGCCGGCAAATTTTTTGAACAGTACGCCTTTACCTTCCATCACAGGTTTTGATGCCAAAGGACCGATATTACCCAGTCCTAGAACAGCGGTACCATTGGTCACCACGCCGACTAAGTTGTTACGAGCGGTATAAAGCGCGGCTTTTTTGGGGTCTTTTTCAATTTCTAGACAAGGTATGGCAACGCCAGGCGAATAGGCAAGTGCCAAATCCCGTTGGTTGGCAAGTGCCTTGATGGGGGTAACAGAAATTTTACCTGGGCGTGGATTGGCATGGTAATGCAAGGCGGCTTGTTCAAATAATTCTTTGTCTGATAAGCCATTGTTGGTCGGCGATAATTTATCCATAATATCCTTCGTTGCGACAGTCGTTTTCGAATCGTAGTGTTCGCTATTCTAGCACTATTGACAGATTGATGACTAGTTGAGTACCGGCAAAAAATAAAACTAGTTAGGTAAAAAATCGCGCTAACGACCTTGCCTCTCACCTCAAGATGAGCAGCTGACGCATATTTCAGGCGCATCTGCCAACGGTGGCTCGGTGTCACTTGGCTTAGCTAATGCACTAACTTGGTAAGGATTAGCCAATAGCTGATACAGTCTATTTACCTCGCTCATGTCATTTTGTTCAGCCAATTCAATGGCTTGCTGTGCCATGCTGTTTCTTAGGACATACACGGGATTGTGGCTCATTACCAACGGCAAAGAATCCTGCTGTAATTTGGTATGGTAGGTAGCAATCCAATCCGCTAAGGTGGCATTGGGTTGACCGTTACCGCTGCTAATTGAAATTTTCAACTGATTAAGTAAATTAAATTCATGTAATAGGTTTAATTTATCATTAGGTTTGGCGTCAGCAACGATTGCTACTAGCGCTCGCAAGCTATTGGTAAAGTCGAGTTTGTTTTGCTGCATGATCTCCAAGTACTGCAAAGCAAAGTCACAGTTTTCTTCACTGATGGCTAAGCCAAATTTTTGGCAGAGACCTTGCTGATAATACTGATAAAAAATCTCACCAAAACTGTCTAAAATGTCGGTCAAATGCTCGCGCGACAAGGTTTCTGGCGGATGATTGGCGGTCAGTTTTTCGCCATTAAGGCGTAAAAATAAGGTAATCAGACGTGACAAATTCCAAAGTCCAATGGAAGGCTGGTTTTGATAAACATAACGCCCGTTGTAATCAGAATGGTTATTGATCCAAATCGGATTAAAGCGCTCCATAAAGCCATAAGGACCAAAATCGATGGTCGCACCTGTGATAGATAAATTGTCGGTATTCATCACCCCATGGGCAAAGCCAATCAGTTGCCAATCCGCCAGGGTTTTGGCAGTTTTATCAACGACCTGTCTCAAAAAATCTTGAATGGGCGTGTCACTGTCAAAACACGGGTTAAAATAGGTTTTGATGACATAACGGGTAAAATACAGCAATAAATCAGGCGCATAATTTGCCACCCATTCAAAATGCCCGAAGCGAATGTGACAATCTGCGGTACGTAGTAGCGCCGCGCCGCGTTCGCGTGTCTCACGGTTGACAGGGGTATCTGAAACCACAAAGCCCAGTGCGTTGCTAGACCGAATGCCCAAGCAATTAAGCGCATGACCCGCCAAATACTCTCGCACTACGCTTCGAATCACCGCACGACCATCCCCCATTCGCGAGTAAGGGGTTAATCCTGCCCCTTTCAGATGTAAATCGGTCAATTGTCCGTCTTTATCGATTACCTGCGCGAGTAATAGACCACGACCATCGCCCAGTTGCCCTGCCCATTGCCCAAATTGGTGTCCAGCATACGCCATGGCTAATGGTTCAAAGCCGTCGGGAACGATGTCACCGCCCAAGATTTCGACCCAATGCTGTGTTAAAAACTCATCATCTGCCCAACCAATTTGGTGGGCGACTTGCGGATTATAATGCCCTGCTTGCGGGTTGGTGAGCGGTTTAGGGGGTTGTTTATGATAAAGCCTTGGATCGAGCGAGGCATACGAGTTTTCGATTTTCATAATTTTTCCATTTTTATAGGCATGACTAATCTGGCGGTTAAATGCCCCCTGTATAGGGCGTTTTAAGTTATTAATTGCGCTATAATAGCGCGTTAACAGCCGGCTGAAAATTTGATTAAGCTTGCTGATGTTTTTTAAAATTTATATTGCTTACTATACCTTTATCCGACGATAGCGTCTGTGCAATAACTGTGCATGAGTCAATGCCGCTGTAAAATTCACTTTTTGCTGTGATAACTTTCTGCTGTCATCAAGTGTTACTTGTTAGAAAATCTGCTTAAAAAAAGCAGTTAAAAAACTATCTAAAAATCCACATACTTAAAGGAAGGTCATGCCTGCGTTAGATCTGAACAATCCCAACAATGTCTATTTGGTTCAGTCGGGGTTTAATGTCCAAGATATCGAAAAATCGCCTACCTTGGTCAATTTGCTCAATCGATTTCAAGGTAACTTACTCATTGATGAGCAAGATACCACCGTTGGTGTCGGCGCAAAAGCCTACGGCAATACCATTCATATTGCTAAAAGTTATAAAAATTTTTTGAACATCGCCCATGAGCTAGGGCACGCAACCGGTCAATACCAACAAATCAATAGTGATAAAGACAATTTGTATCAATTTGATACGCCACAAGCCTATGGAATGGCACGCGCCAAAGCAGAGGGTGAGGCAACTTATTATGAGTTTTTGGTGGCAAAAGAATTGGGGTATCAACGGTTTGTCAAACCCTTGTGGCTTGATAACGCGGCAAAACCGCAAGATAAAGATGTGTTTACTGAAGTCGATGAAATCATGCGCCAAGCAATCAGTGAAAACGACAAAATAACCCAATTGGCAGTCCTTAATCAAAGCATGTTGCCCAGTGGGCAGTTTCACGCGCCACTTTATACGTATGATGAATACAATACCTTGGTGTTCTTGAATAACCGTTTTGCTATTTCGCGTATATCGCAAGATTATCAGCAAGCATTTGGCAAGCCACTGGATTGGAACAGTTATGAAGCCAAATCCCTTGCTAATAAAGCTAACCAGCATTTTGGCACCTTAGCTAATGACGTCCTCATCAATCACCATATTGATGGTTCTGTACTTGGACAGCAGGGTCTCGGGGATTTATTATGGGGTAGTCAGGGGGACGATGTGCTAGTGGGTAATAGCGGTCAAGATAGGCTGCTAGGCGGTGCTGATGATGATGTGCTCATCGGCAATGCCGGTGATGATGTGCTAGTGGGTGGCACAGGCAATGATTTATATTATTTCACCAAAGGATTTGGTCATGATACCATCATCAATGTGGGCGGTGGCAAAGATACGGTTTACCTTGCGGATAGAGGCTATGACGAGCTCAGCTTGGTCACTCAAGAAAAGCAGGACTTAACGCTGGATTTTGCAACTAGTTCGCCCAATAACAATGAGAAAACCCATACGCCGACTGACGATCAACTTACCATCAAAGATTTTTATTTGGGGGGCGATAACGCCAGTTTAGCCATCGGTTTTGCAAAAAGCGGCAACGCCAACCCTGCGACGCTAATGCCAATCAGTCAATTAACCGGTCAATTAACAAATTTTGGCTCAGTCGGGCAGCGTGATATGACTGATTATCAGCCAGTGCTGCAAAAATCCCTTTTACAACTGGGCAAAGTCAATGTTACTGCTACAAACGACAAATAAGCGGTTTGTCACATAAACGCAAAAAGCTACTGCAAGGAAATGCGATGTTACCATTAGAAATTAAATATTTGCAAAACGCTCAATATGAACCTACCCATGCAGCGATGCTGGCACGCGTGTTATCACGTATTGAGCAAAAAAAATCTGCCAGCAGCGAGCAGGCGCAGCTTAGTGCTGATGAGTTATGGATTGTGGATCACGAAAATGTGTTTACATTGGGTCAAGCTGGCAAACCTGAACATATTTTGCAAAGAGATAATACCCCCATCATCCACACCGATCGGGGCGGTCAAGTCACTTGGCACGGTCATGGGCAATTGGTGGTGTATTTTTTATTTGATTTAAATGCGTTGGGGTGGGGCGTGCGCGATTTGGTCAGCAAAGCTGAAAACATCATCATTGATGTCATCACGCCTTATTTGCCGCCAGATTTTTATGCCAAAGCGCGTGCGGATGCGCCAGGGGTGTATGTGTATAACCGAGACGATTTAGAACTTGGTAAAATTGCGTCATTGGGATTTAAGATAAAACACGGCTTTAGTTATCATGGTATCGCCATCAATGTACAAAATGATTTGACCCCGTTTCAAATGATCAACCCTTGTGGCTATGCCGGCATGACCATGTTGCGGCTAGCAGATTTTGCGGACGTGGATTATCAAGCATTTACCCAACAATTTATCAACCGTGTCAACTACGAAAGACAATTTAGCCTAAGCAAATAAAATTTTATTAGAGGCTTAAATATAAGAGCCTTTAATATAAATGTATTCAATTCAACGATTGATTAGAGTAGGTAATGCCCTTAGCTTCATACACTTGGTAAGTCGCCTGCAGTAAATCATCAATATACGGATTGGATTGGTGTGCCAAGATATTCATAAAAATCGGGGTTGTCGCATCTTCGTGACGTAGACGATGATAATGAATTTGCTCGGTACGGACGGTTTTTAAACTATCAGGCACCAAGGTGATGCCTTCACCTGCCGCCACCAAGCCCAAAGCAATTTGGATATCGCGCACTTTGGTGGTCAAATGAGGTGACAACTGATGGCGGGCAAACAAATACATGAGTTGGTCAGTTTCGCCATTCAATAGTGGATTTTGCAAGAGTGGCAAGGGCGTGCGATGATACAAAATAAGCGTATCCTCTAGCAGCTCTTTAAATGCGATGCCGATATCATCCGGGCGTGATGCCAAAGGGTGCGCCATCGGCAGCGCAACCACAAAGCGTTCATGACGTAGAAATATCTGTTGCACAAAGTTGTCATTGTGCCGAAATCTTCCAAACCCTACATCGATGTCTCCCGACTTTAGCGCTGACATTTGCTGCTCTGAATTGATTTCGACCAGCTTGATATCCAAATTGGGATGTCGCTGTTTGACTGTAGAAATAATCTCAGGCAGCAGACCATATAGCACTGAGGCGACAAATCCAATCGTGAGATGATTGCTTCGATGCGGCTGGGCAAAGCGCTGGGTCAACTCACTGGCTTGCTCAAGTTGTAATAATATTGGCTCAATCTGTGCCAAAAAAAAATGACCCGCTGCGGTTAAGGTCATTGGGCGGTGATAGCGATCCAGCAGCTCGACACCCAGCTCGCTTTCAAGTTGCTGGACATGGCGGCTTAGCGATGGCTGCGATATAGCCAAGGTTTTGGCAGCTTGGCTAAAACTACCTGCTTTTGCCACTACCACAAAATAGGTAAGTTGGGAAATATCCATATCAATACTCAATGATCATTACAGCGTTGTGTTATCGAGGTTAAAAACTATTTATTGATTCAATAAATTATTTATGCAACAAATTTGCGATCAAGCCAAACCATTAAATCAAAGTCACTAAATCAATGTTACAAAAAATGTCAAATTTATGTCGCCATTTCAAGATATTCTAACCAATATATTATAAAATTTGTTCGATTACTTATGCTAAAAACATTATGCTGAAAAAACAGTTTAAACCTCTAGATTAAGTTGCTCATTATGGCCATCCGTCTACCAAAGCCAAAAAAAGCCCAGTCCTTACCCCCGATTGAACCCAGTTTCGATAATATGCATCAAGTTGATGAAATGCAACCTGATGAAATAATTGCAACTGAAGCTGGTACGTCTTTTGTCACGCTAACCGAGATACATGAAGGCTTTAATAATCGTCGGTTTTTTGATTGGCACGGTCGGGTTAGCCGTGTTCAGTTTTTAGCGTATTCTACCTTCAATGCGTTGATAGCACTAATGCTGGTCGCTTTGCTCTTTGTGATGATTGGTGGCTTTCAAGGCATGGTAAATGCCAGTAGTGAGCAGTTG
This sequence comes from Moraxella sp. CTOTU47616, assembly GCF_032017465.1. Classification (NCBI taxonomy): domain Bacteria; kingdom Pseudomonadati; phylum Pseudomonadota; class Gammaproteobacteria; order Moraxellales; family Moraxellaceae; genus Moraxella; species Moraxella sp. CTOTU47616. Next base: position 153,717 of record NZ_DALZPU010000001.1, on the reverse strand, counting down.
CCGATGAGTTTGCTCGGCGCAAGTAGTGTGGGTGTGGCGGTTTTGTTTTATCTACAGCTTGCCGTTAGCAAACGCCGCTTTAATGACCTTAACAAAACAGGGTGGCTTGCGCTATTGATGCTAGTGCCTGGGGTAAATATCTTAGTTTACCTTTACTTGCTAGCAGTCGAGGGGACTGCAGACGCCAATTATTATGGCTTACCTGCTAGACCTGCTACCCAGTTAAAAACGGTACTGATGGTATTGATTCCGCTGTTAGTTATGTCACTTATCGGTTTGCTAACCCAAGTTGTCGTGCCCAGCTATCAGAGTTATCACAGTTATCAAGCGATGAAAAATAGTAGAGATGCTCAAAACAATGTCATTGTGACGGCAACAAACCCTAGCCAATCGGCACAGACATTGCCTGCAACTGCTTCCGCTGTTGCTGCCTCGACCACTCAACCAGAGAATTTAAGAACAGAAGCGGTGGTAATTACCGGTGAGCAATTAGGAAACGGCGTGGCTTCCAGCCCACAACCCACCGCGTCCGCGAATGTCAATCCCGCTACAACTACCAATCAAGTGTCAGACACGCTTGCCAACACGCCAAGTATGACTAATCAGATGCCTGAGGCGCCAACTGACGCCGCTAATCCCGATACCCTAAATCCTAATAGCTCAAATTCCAATTCCCCAAATTCCAATAACCTAAATCAAGGTTCAAATGAGCGCGCGCAGACGGGCGGTAATCCAACAACGAATGCCCCTAATAGTCAAGGAGTGGTTTCTTATGAAGACTTTGTCAAAGCCTCTGAACAACAAATATTTATCGATAGAAGATAATTTGTTTAAAGCTAAGGTTAAATGAATACTTTAATCCTGACCAAAAGTGTAAATTAATTGTCAGTGAGTTTAACTATCTGCGGTTTACAAACGGTTTCAAATCTGCACATTTGCTAATACAAGTTAGCTAAGTATAACAAAACCACAATCAAACCTATGATTAAATAACGGCATGATATCCCTATAATGTTATCTATCAAGAAGGGGTATTTAACATGAAAATTAACAAAACACATGACAGTATAAGGAGTGGCTTAGCATCTCAAAGTTTGGCGTCTCAGTTAGTTTTTGCTAACGTGCTTGAGCATGATTATCGCCAAGCGACCGTCAAATCGGTATTACCGCATTCGCTTAATTCTCAAACTTATTTAGCAGATTACTCATCTAATTTTTTTACCATAAAAGGTGAGGACAATCAATTAACCAGAGACTTACGATTTAAAGATATTTTTAACAAGTCTGCAAAGTTACCAAGAAAACCCGCCATAGAGGATTTGGCGGATGATTTGACAACCGATAACAAAATCGATAATGAATCTTGGCGATATCATCGTAAATGGCTTAGTGTCGTCTTTATTATTTGGTTTTTTTTAGCGGTCGGTCTATTGCTAAATGCTGCCTATTATTAACTACAACTATTAGCAACAACAGTTTTTTAGATGAATCATTGCATTTCACCATGTGATGATTTTTTTTGGCTCAAATGCATGAAAAAAGTTTTATAATGAAGCAATTGTGATAAACCAACCAGTTAAAAGGAAATCGCTTGCTAGTCACTCAAACGGATGCTAATACGTCAACTATCGATTCAACACTCGATAATCAAACTAAAACTAAAAACAAAACCATCATAGACTTGCTTGCGCTTATCACCGATACCATGCCGCATTGGAAAGTGCATCGGTGTCAAGTGACGGATGGGGTTATTTCACAGCACTTGCCTATGAAATTTATTTACCATTATGAGTATTTGTCCGACCTGCTCAAACTGCAACATCCATTAAATGGTCAATTGCTAGCAAGCTTTGATCGATTGCTGACGCGAGAGCAATTTGCGCAAATGCTTGGCATTCATTCCAACCAAGTAATCAATCCTTGGCAAATAAAGTTTGCTGGCAAATTGGTGGTGTTTTACCAACAACCTGATATTGCATTGCGTTTGCATTGGGTGAATACTCGCAAAACATTTGAGCCTATCTACCTCTCATCAAAATTATCTCAAACAGAAGCTTTGCCCTATGCGATTGATAATGCTTTTACCAATTGGCAGATTACGGGGGTGGAAATTATTCAAAAAAATCCACAGGTTGAGCTTGTGTATGACAGCGATGACACCAATGGCAATGGCGTCCAATCCATTTTGCCTTCCACCCAATTTGTGCCTGTGCCTAAGCCGTTAGCCAATTGGATGATGGCATATTTTCAGTCGCATCCTGTCATTGCCAATGAATGGTTGACGCTAATCAAATCAGAAGCGCAATCTTATGCCCAAACACAGCAGTTTATCGCCGAGCCGTGACTTTTATAAGTATATTTTTAGCCTTGGCTTTTAGTCATAGCAGCCATGCAATTATCAATACTAGCAAAGCCCCAAAATTTTTATACGATTAGCCAATGTTATTGGTTACAATATGCTTATGTTAATTCTAGTGCTCGACCTTATAATTGCACTAGTTTTTGGTTTTAATCGGGTATGGCTGGCAGGCTGTTGACAAGCTGGCATCAAAATATGTAGTGATTTATATTTAGTTATTTATATTTAATTATTTAGATGGTTGGGGAAGCATAACTTTATGGAAGGCTCGATTGATCTCGTTAGTTTGGTGACGCATGCCAGTATTTTCGTCAAAATTATCATGGGCATTTTATTATTTGCTTCTTTGTTGTGTTGGGTCACTATTTTTCGTTTAAGCAGTCGTTTGGCAATTGCCACGCGTGCCGATAATTATTTTGAGAAAACCTTTTGGTCAGGGGTTGAATTGCCAACCCTATACAAAGGCGTTCAAGGCAATCCTGATAGAAGTGGACTTGAGCAAATCTTTTTTATTGGCTTTAGTGAGTTTTTAAAACTGCTCAAAAACACCCAAGCCCGTAGCGACGTCATTGAAGGCGTCGAGCGCAAACTTCGCGTTGGCTTAGGTCGTCAACAACTCGAGCTTGAGCAAGGATTGCCGTTGCTAGCAAGTATTGCCTCGGTCTCGCCATATATCGGTCTGCTTGGCACGGTCTGGGGGATTATGACGGCTTTTATGGGCTTATCGACTTCTGCGCAAGCCACACTGGCTGCGGTTGCCCCTGGTATTGCCGAAGCCTTGATTGCCACGGCGCTCGGGTTGTTTGCTGCGATTCCAGCGGCACTGGCTTTCAACCACTTTACCGCAAAAAACGATAAAGTTTATCAAAGTCGTAGCCTGTTCTGTGATGAGATGACAGGCATGTTGTTGCGACAAACTGTGGATACGGCTACCAACTTACCGACGGGGCTCAATTCACCTGCCATGATGCCACCGCTCGCTCGCTAGATAAATGCTAAATGCTAAACGCTAAATGAATGTTAGATAAATTTTATTGAACAACTTGACACTATGAAAGCAAACCCTTACAGCCGTAACCGTCCTCAAAAACTCAATGCAGGTATGAATGTGGTGCCTTATATTGACGTAATGTTGGTGCTGCTGGTCATATTTATGGTGACTGCGCCTATGCTAACGACGGGAGTAGATATTGATTTGCCAAAAGCGCAAACCAAATCACTACAGCAAGGCACGCAGTTACCGGTGATTGTGTCACTAAAATCTGATGGACAATTATATTTAAGTACCCAGGACAAAACCGATGAGCCAATGAGCGAAGCGGCGTTAATTGCGACTTTGAATAACTTACAGTCTCAGCCTCAATACCAGTTCGATGGTAAGCCCAATGTCAATGTGATGATTAATGCCGACCAGAGTAACCAATATGGAGATATTATCCAATTGATGGCAAACTTGCAGCAAGCGGGCATCCAAAAGGTTGGCTTGTTAACCGCACCGCCAAAACCAGCCAGCAAGTAGCCTTTTAATCAAGTGGTTTTTTAATCAAGCAGCTTTTAAATGAAGTAGCTTTTTAATCAAGTAGCTTTCTAATACGATGACCTTTTAATTTTTGATTGAACATTTTTGCTAGAATAAGGAAATACTGAGACGATGTATGCTGAAGTGACCTCAGTCTATGTACCCGTCAAAACACCCGATTACCCGGTATGGGCGATTGTTCTCAGTGCCATTGCCCATGCGTTGGTGGTTGGGTTATTGTTTTTCTTTTATCATAACACCCCGCCAGCGCCCATGGAAACCTCGTTGATTACCCCTGAGCAGTTGTCGGCAATGCAACAGCAAATCAAAGCCAACCAACAAAATGAGCTTGCGCAAAACCAAGCCACGGCTGGCGAGATGGCTGACGCTCACACACCGTCTTTAAATTCGCAAACCCTATCAACTGTGCCAATGAATACGCCCCATTCGACATCAACCAATCAAATTGAAACGGTTAAAAATACGTTAGCCGCCAAGCAGGCGCAATGGGAAAAAGAGCAGGCGCTATTTGCTGAAAAGCTAGACCGAGAAGTAGCAGCTGAAAGACAGAGCGTGATTGATGAATTAAACCAGCGCAATGAAACCCAGCAGCGAAATTTGCAAGATTATAAAATTGCCGAAAGCAATATTGATGAGGTAAAAAACGAAATACGCGCCAACAATGCCGCCTACAATAAAAATCTCAATGCCAATAGCGAGCGGCAAAGTGACAATAATATAAAATCACTGGATTTGGGTAAAGATGGTCAATCTACAGGTGCAGCGCAATCACAATCATCTGGCGGTCAAGGTTCTAACAGACGTGGTGGTGCATCGGGTGGGAGTTCGGCAGGCTATGTCAGCCAAGTCATGGCGATGATTGATGCAAATTGGAATGTACCAACCAATAGTAATGGCAATTCATTAACGGCGTCATTTAGCATTGCTGCGGATGGTACAATTAGTAATATCACTATTCGCGGCAGCAGTGATGCCGCTTTTAAAGCAAGCTTACAACAAGCAATCAACCAATCAAGTCCGCTGCCGCCCCCGCCAAATGGCGCAAGAAGCATGACGGGCAATTTTAGAGCTAAATAGTAAAGTCAAATAGTAAAGCTAAGTAGTAAAGCTAAATAGTGTTGTAGCGCTTAGCCTTATCAAATCTTTTTTGGCGATTAAAACAATGCTATTATTTGAAAACCACTTTTTTAATAATTATAAATATTGCAGGCTAATTATGAACCATACTCTTTTGAAAGCGGCAGTCATTGCCTTGGCTACCACTACGATGCCACCTCTAGTGAACGCTGCCGACAAAGTTGATTTTACCCTAGTCAAGCAGGCACCACGTTCAAACTTGCAAATCGCCATCGTACCATTTGCTGGCGCGGAGAGTATCTCGGGCATCATCACCAATGATTTGACCAATTTGGGGCAATTTACTTTAGATAGCAAGTTGCCAGAGCAGCCTCATAGCAGTAGTGAAGTCAATTTGCCTGTTTGGCAGCATAACGCCGTCCCTTATCTGGTGGTCGGTAATACCCGTAGCAATCGTGGCAATATTGAGATTAACTTTGAAGTCATCAATGTGGCGACAGGTGAGGTGATGCAGGGTCTGCAAACCGTTACCAGCAAAAATAACTCACAAAGTTTGCGTATGGCAGGGCATAAGGTTGCTGACCGTATCTATGAGATATTGACAGGCATCAAAGGCGATTTTTCTGGGCGTATTGCGTATGTGGTGGAAACAGGCAAGCCCAAAAACCGTGTGTCACGTTTGGTCATTTCTGACGTGGATGGGTTTAACCCAAAAGTGATTTATGAGTTTAACGGTACCATTAAAACCCTAAACACCTCTGCTGACAATCAAACCTTTACTTTCCAAGTTCAGCCCGACACGCTAGGCTATCCGCAGGTCATGTCTGCCAATATTGTCAGCGGAGCAGTCAGCAATTTGACGAATTTTAAAGCCATGAATTATGGCGCATCCGTGAGTAAAGATGGTCGCGTGATATTTAGTAGCAGTTTTGAAAACGGCATACCGCAGATTTATTTGGCGCAAGGTGGCAATTCTCGTCGATTGACCAATGACCCTGTGGGGGCTATTTATCCTAGTTGGGCGCCTGATGGGCAATCATTTGTCTATACTTCAGACAGAGCCGGTGGTAAAAAAGGCGGTAATAAAGGTCAAATTTATCTATATAATCTATCAACCGGTAGTGAACAGCGTTTGACGGGCGGCGGACTAAGCAGTATGGGGCGCATCAGCAATGATGGTAAAAAAATGTCCTATTTGTCGGGTGCCAATCAAGGCGTGGTGATGGATCTGGGTTCGCGCTCGGTAACCGCTGTAAATAACGTTGGGTTAAGTGAAGCCCCAGGTGTCTCACCCAATGGACAACACTATATTTATTCCAATAAAAATGTCATTACCATTGTATCAAATGGCAAATCCATCAGTATTAGCCCATCCCAAAATGGCGTACCCAATGGCTTGATTTATGGACCACTTTGGCTCAATCCAGACGCCAATAATGTTTTACCTTAACCAAGCCACAAATAACATGAAGCATGTTTATCTCTTACTCCGTTTATGGTGCGCCGCTGTTATGGCAATTGTCATGGCAATTAGCTTGGCGATGACAGGCTGTCAGACCATGCGCTCGCCATCAACAACCTTATCTAACACCTCCTTGCAAAGTTCGACCTCATTGCCCAAAGTCATAGCGACTGCGCCAACCAATTTGCCGCATATGGATGCTAGACAGCTGTCAGGCAAGTTAATTTTTATTTATTTAACTGGATTTGGGGAAAATCGCCAAGGGCAGCTGATTGAAACCCAAATCGATGGCAGCGACCCAAAGACTTTGTATAAGGTCAATGGTACGATAATGAGCTTATCTGCCAGTCGCTTAGGCGATCGCCTGATTTTTACGGTTCAAGCAGGCAAAAGTTATCCTAAAGTCGTTATCCTTGATAGAGCGACTTTGCAAGTTACTGAGATTTCTGGGGTGTCTGCGGTTTCTGCCAAACGCACCCATAATTTTAGTGGCGCAATCTCCCCCGATGGACGCCAATTGTTACTAGCAAATAGCCAAATGGGCAATCCAGAGATTTTTTTGACCGATAGCAGCGGCAATATAAAACAACAACTGACCCATCAACCAGCGATTGATTTAGCCCCTGTGTGGCTGCCAGATGGTCAATCCTTTATATTTACGTCAGATAAAGCCAAATTTTTACAACCGCAACTTTATCAATACCATTTTGCAAAACAACAATTTTTGCCTTTAAACTTGCCCGGTAAAACCAATGCCATCGCTCGGGTTAGTCCCTCGGGGCGTTTGATCACTTACGTCAGCGATAATAGCCAAGGCAGGCTTACAGATATGGCAACTAAAAAAAATATCGCTATCAATGATGAAGGATTGGCTGAACCTGCCAACTTTTCGCCCGATGGCAACTATTTACTTTATTCGGCAAAAAACCGCATAAAAATCATCCCAGTACCAACCTTTAAACCATTGGCATCACAGCAGTCCCCTGTTAGCTGGACGGTCGAGTTTGCCGATAGCAACCACCAACCATTTACCATTCGAGAACCGATTTGGGTAATACCCTAAAGTCCATAACAATCAATTGAAATTCTATACTACGACCCGATAAAAAAAGTAATAATCATTGATGGAAAATTATAATGAACCTAGAAAAACCAACAGATGCTCACACACCTGACCCAGCCAACCCACAATTTGGTAGTGGGGCGAATGGTTATCCATCAGCGTTACCGCAATACACGCAGCTCAGTCAACACTTACCGGTGACCCAAAGCCAAATCAGTTATAACCACATTACTTATGCGTTGGCGCTGTTTAGTTATTTTACCGCGGGACTGACTTGGATTATTCCGATTGTGATGAATTATTTAAAGCGCGATGAGGCTAGGAACACGTGGCTTTATAGTCACTTTGATTGGCAAATCAAAACATTTTGGTACAGTATATTTTTTTGGGTGATTGGTTTTGTCATGGTGATTTTTGCAACGGGTGGGCTATTTTTTGGCGCTGCCGTTGATAGCAATCATGCGATGGGTGGCAGCTTTATTGTCGGTGCTTTAGGCGGCTTGATAATCGTCGCCACAGTCTTATGGCATCTGTATCGCATTATTCGTGGTTGGATTGCGTTGTCAAATGGTCGAGCCGTGCCTTAGTCTTTGATTATAGGACGTTAAAAGCTAAAATCTGTAATCTATAAGCCGAGTTAAGCTCATATAGTAGTTAATGTAGCAGTGAAGGCAAAGAAAATTGCAGGTGTTTATTTAGCGTCAACACTGATATAATAGCTTTTCTGATTTTGACGAGATAGTCTAGACAGCGCGTCAACGGGTGCTATCTCTCAAGCTAAATAGGTTAGTTCTGCTTGTATAAAGGGCAGAGTCAATTAGATTCACCCATGCAATGTGAGTGCTTATTCAACTATGTATGCCTTTCTTCGTCCGTTCTTATTTAACACCGATCCTGAAAAAGCCCACGAAATCACGTTATCGTTACTCGAAAAATCGCAAAAATTTGGGATGCTCGGGTTTTTGTACGGTAAACAAGAACTAACAACTGAATGTATGGGGTTAACCTTTACCAATCCGGTTGGTTTGGCAGCAGGGCTTGATAAAAACGGCGAATATATCGATGCGTTAGCAGCATTGGGTTTTGGCTACATCGAAATTGGTACGATTACCCCAAAACCACAGCCTGGCAATGACAAACCCCGTCTATTTCGTATCAAAGAAGCCCATGCCATTATCAATCGCATGGGATTTAACAATAAAGGCGTCGATTATCTCATTGAGCAAGTCAAGCGTGCAAAATATCAAGGCATTTTGGGTATTAATATTGGCAAAAATGCCAGCACGCCTGTTGAAAATGCCCTTGATGACTATATTTATTGTCTAGAGCGAGTGTATCCTTACGCGTCTTATATTACGGTGAATATCTCCTCTCCCAATACCAAAAACCTGCGTGACTTGCAAAGTGGTGATGCGCTCACGGCGCTGCTTGATGGTATCAAATCACGTCACAGCCAACTCGCTAGCCAACATCAGTATTATGTGCCATTGGTACTGAAAGTTGCCCCAGATTTGGAAGAAGATCAAATTGATTATATTGCCAAAGAATTGGTGCGTTTTGATATTGATGGGCTGATTACCACCAATACCACCTTAAGCCGCAATGGGGTAGAAGACTACAAAACCAGTCAAGAAGCAGGCGGGCTATCAGGTCGACCACTCAGTCACCGTAGTACCCAAGTTCTTGAGCAGTTTGCCGAACGCTTACCGAGCTCAGTTGCACTTATTGGCGTAGGCGGCATTGACAATGGTCAACGTGCGGTTAAAAAGATTGAAGCAGGTGCGGATTTGATTCAACTCTATAGTGGTTTGATTTATGAAGGGCCAGAGCTCATCCAAACCTGTGTTGAAGCCATTGACGGTTATCGTCTAAGCCAACATTCACCCTCTAATTTGTAAATCCCATGATACGAGCTTGACCCGATGACTTTGTTAGATATGGTAGTGTTGTTTGTATTGTTTATTGGGTTGTGGCAGGGGTTTAATAATGGCTTGATGCGCTCACTGGTGGGCATGTTTGGTTGGCTATTGGCGCTGCTGCTCGCCAGTTATTTGGCAAAACCTTTAGCCCCGTTTTTTGTGTCGCTGACGGGCTCAACCGGCCTTAGTATCATTGCGGCATTCTTGGCAATTGGCTTATTTGTCATCGTGGGACTGCAAATTGTATTATGGGTGATGAGTAAAACCTTGCAGGGGCTTCGGCTGAGCATCCTAGATAAATTGGCAGGCGCAGGGTTTGGCTTGGTCAAAAATTTGGTCATTGTGTTGATGCTGGTGAGTTTATTGGCGCCTTTTGTCAGTCAACGTGACTTTTGGCAGCAGTCTAAGTTTGCCAAGGCGCTACTGCCACTAGCACCTTTTGCGACCCAAATCACCCAACAGCTTGCTGCCAATCTGGGGAAAACCGCTTTCGAAGGAATAGGGCAAATGGGCCAATAGCATTGGTAAGTTTAACTGACGGCTAACATCTTCTAAGCCGCCAAATAAGGTAGTTTCATTCAATTTTCATCAGGTCTCATAGCCATCCGTGAAAAATCAAAGGGGTAAAATATGTGTGGAGTTGTCGGTATAGCCGCTCACAGTCCGGTTAATCAAATGCTATACGATGCGCTGACTATGCTGCAGCATCGTGGGCAAGATGCCGCGGGTATTGTGACATGTCAAGATGGCCGTCTGTTTTTGCGTAAAGAAAATGGCATGGTGCGCGATGTGTTCATGACACGTCATATGATGCGTCTTGTCGGTAATCAAGGCATCGGGCATGTACGTTACCCAACAGCTGGTACGTCTAGCAGTGCGGAAGCTCAGCCTTTTTATGTCAATTCGCCGTATGGTATTACCTTGGCGCATAATGGTAATTTGACCAACGCAGAAGAGATTGCCAAAGAACTGTTTATGGAAGATATGCGCCATATTAATACCGATTCTGATTCAGAAGTCTTGCTCAATGTGCTAGCGCATGAGATGCAAAAACTCGGTATCCAGCATCCAAGCCCCGATGATATTTTTGAAGCGATGACATCCGTCTACAAACGTATCGAAGGCGCGTATGCGGTAGTCGCTATGATTACGGGCTATGGTATTTTGGCATTTCGTGACCCCAATGGCATTCGTCCGCTGATTTTTGGTCAACGATTAGCGGAAAATGGCGGTTTTGAATATGTGGTGGCATCTGAGTCAGTTGCGTTAACTGCATTGGGTTTTGATATCGTTCGAGATGTGAAGCCCGGTGAAGCGATTTTTATTGATGAAAACAATAACTTCTTTAGTCGCCAATGTGTCGAAGCCAAAGAGTTTAGACCTTGTATTTTTGAATATGTCTATTTTGCCCGCCCAGATTCGATTATTGATAATATTTCTGTTTATAAAGCCCGTATGCGTATGGGCGAGTCGTTAGCGCAGAAGATCATCAAAGAATGGGGCGAAGATCACGGGATTGATGTGGTTATCCCTATTCCCGATACCTCACGTACTTCTGCGATGGAACTTGCCCAGCATCTAGGCGTAAAATACCGTGAAGGCTTTATGAAAAACCGTTATATCGGTCGCACTTTTATTATGCCAGGTCAACAGCAGCGCAAAAAATCGGTCCGTCAAAAATTAAGCGCGGTGCCTTTTGAATTTAGAAATAAAAACGTATTGTTGGTCGATGATTCAATTGTACGTGGCACGACTTGCCACGAGATTATCCAAATGGCACGTGATGCAGGCGCCAATAATGTGTATTTTGCCAGTGCCGCGCCACCGGTCAAATATCCCAATGTGTATGGTATTGACATGCCAGCGCGCAATGAGCTGATTGCCTCAGGTCATAGTGTGGAAGAAGTGTGTAAAATCATCGGCGCGGATCGTTTGATATTCCAAGATTTGGATGATTTGATTGAAGCGGTACAAGACAAACACAGCGATGCCAAAAAATTTGACTGTTCGGTATTTGATGGCAAATACATCGCTGGTGGTATTGATGAAGATTATTTGGATGAATTACAGCGTAAACGCAGTGATAAAGCCAAACAGAAAAAATCTGGTATACAAGACGTGGCTGATACGCCTGTGGATATCGTCGGGGTGCAAACCGAGGTATAAATAAGTTATCCTTCATAAAAAAAAGCCCAAGTAGGGCTTTTTTTTATAGCTATTGAAAACCTATCAAATTTAGTAGCCATAAAAATCCATTAAGGCTAGCAATCCCCACCAGCATACTTAGCAGTAATTGCTTTTTCCAATGATAGCTGAGTAACACCACTAAAAGCGCCAATATCTCTGCCACAAGTAAGGGTGATAAGCTTAGACTCATACTTATAGGCTCAGGATGCTGCCAATGCAAAGAAGTTAAAATCAACAGCGTCATCACGGATAATGGCAATGCTTTATTCACCGCGAGCAACAAGGGGGCATCCAATAAACGCTTTGGCAAAATTATCGGGGTCAAGCGGGTGAGAAAAGTCACCAAAGCCATGGCAAAAGTAGCGGCGACTAAATAAACGTTATCAGGTGGTGTGTTCATAATATTCTAACGATTAATGGATAATTTTTTTGGCGGTTGAGCTGTCAGGTAGCTTGTACTATCAGAGAGCTTGCTCATGAGCAGATTTATTGCTCATAAAAAAGTGGATGATAATGAGTCCCAAACTCACGCAAATCGCTGATAGTAAAAGCCAATCGGATATAAAATAAAACGCCGCTGTGAACGCAATGATGGCGATGAAGATGGGATAGTAAGCCTTGACTGCTTTAAACTGCTCGTAGGCTAAAATAGCAAATAAGCACACTAACGCAAAATCCAAATGGGGCACCCAATCATTGAGCCCTTCACCCAGCAAAATGCCCAATATAGTACCGATAACCCAATAACACTGATTGAGCAAACTCACAGGTAGTATCAGCCTTTGGCGTTCATTTTCATGAAGGGTGGTTAACACGGAAAAAGTTTCATCGGTTAACGCAAACAAGCAATAAAATCGACTGATAGGATTGGTTGGTAATTGTTTTAATAAAGGAATGGCATAGAAAGCATGGCGCAAATTTATCGCTAAAGTATTGCTGGCGATGGTTGAGATTCCAACCCCACCCGCTAACAGCGTAATAGAAGCATATTGCGCCGCACCCGCATATAACACCACACTAGATAAAATCGCCGCCCATATAGGAAGTTTTGCTGCCACAAACAACACGCCAAAGGCAATCCCCGCAGGGATATAACCCATTGCCACAGGAAAACTTACTTTAAACGCCTGTTGCCATAACCCATTTTTCATTAATTCATTTGTCATCATTGCTATTCTTGTTTAGATTCTAGCCATAAAAATACCCTAGCAAGTAGGGTATTTTACCGCTCAAATCATTTATTGATTATCTACTACTTTGTTGTCATAGATAGGCGCATTGCGGTCTTCAAAAACCACTTCGTCCTCAACAAATTCTGGTTTGACTTCGACAATAAAGTCTTTGCGCGACATACCGAGCCACAGTGGAATCGCACTGGCAATATACACCGATGAGAAAGTACCTAAAATCAAGCCAATGAGCAATGCTACAGAGAACCAATGTAAGCTTTCGCCGCCAAGCAGCAGCATCGCGACCACCACCAGTAACACCGTTGAAATGGTCATAATAGTACGACGTAGCGTTTCAGTGAGCGATAAATTGACAATTTGCGTTGGGCTCGCACCACGGACACGGCGGAAATTCTCACGGATACGGTCAAAGACGACGATGGTATCGTTAATCGAGTAACCAATCAGTGATAACACCGCGGCAAGCACGGTCAAATCAAACGGCCATCCGAAAAGTGCGAAAATACCCACGGTGATAATACTATCATGAAATAACGCCAACACCGCGCCTAAGGCTAATTTGGCTTGGAAGCGCACCATCACATAAATAAACATACACAGTAATGCCAGTGCCGTTGCCCCCAAGGAGCTGATATAAATCTCATTACCTACTTGACTGCCAACCACGTCAATGTTCTTGATGGTGGCATTGTTATTGGGTAAATCTAACGCCGCATCAAGAGAGTTTGATAACCCTTCGATTTGTTTTTGCGGCGGCAGGCGTACCAAAATTTCTTTGTTACTGCCCAAATATTGCACCACACTGTCATTGATTTTATGGCTCGCTAAGGCTGACTGAACTTGGGCTTGTTGCACCGGTTGCTCATATACAACCGTGGCTGACACACCGCCTGTAAAGTCTAAGCCCAGATTTAAACCTTTGGTTAAAATAGCGACCAAACCCAGAATCGTTAAGATGGCGGATAATATGGCAAAAGGTTTAGATACTTTCAAAAAATTAATGATACGCCGACCGGCAAAGAATTTTTCACCGCCAAAACCCTCTGCCGAAAATTCAGCAGTGGGAGCGTTAGCCACCGCTAACCCAGCGTTTTGGGTTGTCGTATCGGAGGAGTTGGCAGGCTGCTTGACCAAATTTTTATTCACCCCTTTACCATTACGGCGCGGCGTTCTGCGGTGCTGTGTATTTGATACCATTTCATCGCTACGACGTACACCCAGCTCGGAGAGTTTTTGCTCGGGGTTAATGGGTTCTGAGCCGTCTAAACCGTCTAGATCCTCTAACTTGTCATCATTCATTATTCGCTCCTTAACCAATACTTAGGCGTTTGACAGTTTTGCGGTAGCCATAAGCTAACTGTACCAGTGCACGCGTGACGGTCACTGAGGTGAAGATAGAGCTGGCAATACCAATGGCTAAGGTGACAGCAAAACCTTTAATCGGACCTGTACCAATCGCAAATAAAATAAATGCGACAATCAAGGTAGTTAGCTGCGCATCAAAAATACTGGTAAATGCGCGGTTAAAACCCGCCACAATCGCAGATTTAGGTCTGGCGCCGTTGGCAAGCTCTTCGCGGATGCGTTCAAATATCAGCACGTTGGCATCCACCGCCATCCCGATGGTTAACACGATACCTGCGATACCCGGCAATGTCAGGGCAGAACCAATCAATGACATGATGGCTAAAATCATCATTAAGTTAAAAATCAGCGCGATATTGGCAATTAAGCCGAATAAACGATAAAAGATAATCATAAATAAGAACACGAGTAAGTAGCCGACTTGGGTAGAGAACATACCTTTTTGGATGTTATCTTGCCCCAATGATGGACCAATAGTACGTTCTTCAACAAAATACATGGGCGCCGCTAGCGCACCTGCACGAAGTAACAAAGCCAGCTCTGAGGCTTCTGCATTACTATCTAAGCCCGTGATTTGGAAAGTTGAGCCAAAGACGCCTTGAATGGTCGCTTGATTGATAATATGGCTTTCTGCGTAAGGTGTTCTTACTTCTTTATTTTGACCCGTCACTGGGTCTGGCTGGAAGGTGACACGCTGCTTATTTTCAATAAACAGCACCGCCATTTGTTTGCCCACTGATTTTGCTGTGGTGTTTTGCATCAAACGACCACCCGCGTTATCCAGCGTGATATTCACTTGGGGGCGACCATTTTGATCCATCCCTGCTTGGGCGTCTTGTACATTTCGACCGGTGACCACAGCTTGACGTTCCAATAAGGTTTTTTGTGGGCTATCGACTTCACCAAATGAATAGGCTTCAGTGCCTGCAGGCAATACCCCAGATGGATTGGCTTGGAAAGTATTGTTTTGGTCAGACACCATACGAAATTCTAGATTGGCAGTACGACCAATGACCCGTTTGGCTTCTGCGGTATCTTGTACCCCGGGTAATTCCACCACAATACGGTTGGCACCTTGGGATTGCACCACGGCTTCAGCCACGCCTAGCTCATTAATACGGTTTCGTAAAGTCGTCAAGTTTTGGGTGACCGCATCTTGAGATATTTGTGAAATCGTCGACTGGGTCAAGGTCATGTTAATCGCTGGACCCCCCGCATTGATGAGCGGTTGTAATTCGTAATTTGTCCCAAAGCGACTACGTAACACATTAATGGCTTGATCACGCGCGGCATTATCGACAAAGTTTAAAGTCAGATTATTTTGCCCTGCTTGTAAATTGGTCACGGCAATTTTTTGGTTGCGTAGCTCTGTACGGATATCTCGAGTTAAGTTTTCCAAACGCTGAGAGACGGTTTTGCTCATATCGACTTCTAGTACAAACCGTACACCACCCCGCAAGTCCAAGCCTAATTTAATAGGATTGCCGCCAATATTACGTAGCCATGCTGGCGTGGTTTGTGCCAAGTTTAGTGCCACCACGTAATTGTCGCCAAGCTTTTCTTTTAGCACTTGTTGCGCTTTAAGCTGCGTTTCAGTCGACTCATCACCAATTTTTAACAAAGCTGATTTACCATCAAAACTGTTGTTTTTGGTTGGAATATTGGCGGCATTTAGGATGGTTTCCGCTTGCTTTAGCACATCATTGGTCAATGTGGTACTAGCGGAAGCCCCCGTGATTTGAACGGCGGGCTTGTCTGGATAAAGGTTTGGTAGGGCATACAGGGTGCTCAGTAGCAGCACAATGCCGATTAAAAAGTATTTCCAAGCAGGGTAGTGCATAATCTTGACTTCTTAAACTTGATTTTTTTAGGTAACTAGTTGTTCTACTAGGTTTATTAACCGTAGGGCTATTAACCGCGATCAACAAGGCAGTACAATATCATAATAGCCAGTTGGCAACTTAACAGAATGCTAGGTCGCCAACCTGACAGGTGAGCTGCATCAGCAATTATTTAAGACTATCAATGGTACCCACAGGCAATACCGAGATGATTGAGGCACGTTGCACCATCACCTCTTGGGTAGTATTTAATGCTACAACCGCATATTCACCTTGAAGTTTTTTGATTTTCCCCATCAAGCCACCGGCAAATACCACTTCATTGCCTTCTTTAATGGCATCAATCATTTGACGATGCTCTTTGTTACGACGACTTTGTGGTCGGATAATAATGAAGTAAAAAATAGCAAAAAAAGCCAATGGCAATAGCATTTGCATAATGGTGGAAGCACCTGTTCCAGTAGGCGCTGCCGCCGCACCTTCCGCATGGGCAGATTGGATAAATGCTAAAATAGCGGTAAGTAGCATAGTTGAAATACCCTTAAATTGAGATTTAGTAATAAAATGGTGATAAAAACAACCTGTAATGATAACCGATTTAGCCAAATTAATAAATGATTAACCCTTGTTTGCTGAAATAATTCACCGCTGTAAACACGATAATTGATTTGGCGATCCAGCGATTTTGGATGGTTTTGGATAATAAGGTCAAAAATTTTTATCGGAATTATTCACTATTTTATGCTTGATAATTAACAATGACGTAACAATAAAATTAATGGTTATGCTATGCTTAGTTGTAACAAATTATTTCTTTTAGGGTCAAACAATTGGGTGTTACCAATTGAAGGAAAATCTCATGACTATCACGTTAAATTTTCAACCGATTGATAAAATCCGAAAGCAAGTAAAGTCAAAACTATGGCTAGGTGTAGTCATCGCGACTTCGTTAACCGTCCCAACGCTGGCAAACGCTGAAATCACCCAGCGTGATATCGACAATTACGGTACTGCGATGGCGGCTGCAGCAAATGCCAAAAGTATTTCGCGCGTTGCAAACCTAGTAGCAGATGATGCCTTGATATCTGTGTCGCGTAAAAGAAAAACCACCACCTTAAATAAAAGCAATTATTTAAACCTCTTGCAAAACAACTGGTCAAAAGCAACGCAATATGGCTATGATATACAATTAAATAATGTGGTATTTAGCGGTAACCATGCCAAAGCAGATGCCATAACCACAGAAGTCATCGTCGAAAATAACCTGACGACACGTTTAGTAACAACTTCACGTATTACCTTTGCTGAAAGCGGTAACTCGGTGTTATTGTCTAGGGCGATTAGCCAACTTGTGATTGAAAAGCACTAATTTAGTGGTATTAAAAGTGGTGTTAAACAGGGTGGTGCAAAAGTTTTGTGCCACTTTTTTTATGGATTCTAGTATAATTTCAGCCAATATTTAATTTTACGGGCTTGAAATCACAGCCGTTTTTTTATTTATAATGTCAAATTTTAGCTTATATTCGTTCATAGTTTTACGCTATGGGATGGGTATATGTCCTACATCTAAATTGCAAAAAAGAGCTAGGAATCATCATGTTGCTTTCGATAAGCCATTCATCAAAAAAAACTATCAAACCGTTAAGTTTAGCTATTTCCTCTATTATTTTGGCAGCCTGTAGCAGTGCGCCAACCAGTACCACCAGTCCAGCGGGTAAACCCATGATTGGATCATCCAGTCACAGCAAAAGCACGGTGCATAGCGCGCAAGAAAATGCAGCCCTACTGGATATGGATAGTTTGGATGAACTTGAAGGGCTGCTTGAAGCCACCGACATGAGCATGGTAGAGAATAATGCTTTGTTGGTTCAGCGCTATGGTAATCTGTGGGATAGACTGCGCGTCAATTTTCGTATGAACTCCAATGTGTACGATCCGCGTATTGAAGCGCAGAAAAGTTGGTTTATTAGCCGCCAAGACTATCTAAACCGCTTAACAGCGCGTGCTAGCCGCTATTTATACTACACGGTGCGCGAAGCAGAGCGTCGCAATATTCCAACGGAACTGGCATTATTGCCTGTGATTGAAAGTTCTTATGACCCCAATGCCAATAGTAATGCCTCTGCTGCAGGGTTATGGCAGTTTATTCCAAGTACAGGTCGTATTTATGGGTTGAATCAAACCAGCACCTTTGATGGTCGCCGTGATGTGATTGAGTCAACCCGTGCCGCTTATGACTTTTTGACGGCTTTGTATAACCAGTTTGGTAGTTGGGAGTTGGCATTGGCATCCTACAATGCCGGTCCAGGCCGTGTCCAATCCGCGATTAATTACAATGCCGCGCGCGGGCTACCCACGGATTATTGGTCGCTCAAATTACCCACTGAAACGATGAACTATGTCCCTCGGTTTTTGGCTGTGGCGCAAATTGTCAAAAATCCGAGTACCTACAATGTGTATTTACCCGCAATTGCGAACCGTCAGCATTTTAGAAGTGTCCCTGCCAATGTTGGCGTGAGCTTGCACGAAATTAGCAGCCTGACAGGCGTGAGCTACGATGAACTGCGCGCCCTAAATCCTGCGTTAATTGCAGGTACGGTAGATATGTCAGGCCCAAGCCGTATTCTGATTCCCAATGATCTCAATGAGTCAGTTGACCGTAAAATCACCCAATTACGCGGTAATGGTTATATGAGTCAACAAGGTTATTTGGCAAACAATAGCTATGTCACGCCTAAAACTGCTACACCGACTTATAACACACCGACCACAAATTTTGGCAATCAAACCCGAACTACCACCACAAGTCAGGGTGATTCACTCAGTGCCGCCAAACAAGCCTATAGCAAAAAAGAAACAGTTAACTTGCCATCCTCTAGCAGCGATTTGGCGGCAATGGCAACTAGTATGGTTAAAAACCAAACCACGACTTATATCGCCCCCATTCCTAGTACGTCAAGCATTCAAAGCCGTAATACGGTAATCAAAGAACCGCCGATTACCGCCACCGAGCAAAAAATGGTGACCGCTGAAATGCAGTCTAGCAATACACTACCAACGACTTCAGCGATTGTCACTGCCAATAACACCGTTGTGCAAGAACCGCCTTTGTCCAATCAAGAGCGTAACTTGATTGCTAAAGAAATCGAAAAAACCGCACCACAAGTAGAGCAAGCCATTAACCCTGCCGATGGTAATATCAAGCTCAATGCTATTCAGACTCAGCAATCTGTGCTAGAAGCCAAAGGCGAAACCAAAAAACTCAGTTACGAAGAACCGCCAGTGGTGTTGCCAAAAGAGGTCAAAATTACCCAAGCGTCGAGCTTAAATGGCAAAGTCCCAAGCACGGCGCAAGCGACCACGAGCAAATCCAATACCACCAGTGAAAGCAAAGCTGTCACAGTTAGCAAGCAAGCTGCCAAAAAACGTCCAAGTGGCACACGCAGCACCTATCAAGTCAAAGCTGGCGACACCTTGGCAAATATCGCCAGTCGCATGGGTGTAAATTGGCGAGATATCGCTGAATGGAACCAAATTGACCCAAATGCTGCCTTGCTAGCAGGTTCAACACTTTACTTATACAACGCCAAGCCTATCGAACCCAAAGTAGCAGAATCGCCAAAACGTAAAGCCAATAGCTATATCGTGCAAGCGGGGGATACCTTGACAGGCATCGCCGACAAGTTTGATCTAAATGTCAGTGAGTTAGCAAAATTCAATAATTTACCAGTCACTTATCAAGTGCGTACCAACCAAAACTTGTGGTTAATTCCAGACAAAATGCCAGAGCCGCCAGTGGCACAGCCCGCAGCGCAAAAGCCTGCCCCTGCTAGAGCTGAAGTGCAACCGGTATCAAGTCGTTATACGGTTCAGACGGGTGATACCTTGTCGGGTATCGCTGATCGACTGTCCGTATCGCCCAAAGACATTGCCGATGTCAACGGTTTTAACACCAATTATCGTGTGCAAAAAGGACAAGTCATCATCGTGCCTGTCACAGTTGAAAAGGTCAAATATGCGCTAGCTGGCAAATCGATTAACTACACAGTACGCCCAGGTGATAGTTTAGGTAGTGTCGCCAATAACTTTGATTTAACGGTAGCAGACTTGGCGAAAGCCAATTATCTAAAACCCACAGCCAACTTAATTCAAGGGCAAAAACTGGTTATTCCTCAAGCAGGATTGGGTACGGTGGCTAGTGTGACAGCGACCCGCGAACCTACCGTCAAACGCGACTCTGCAAAACCCGAGAGCAAAAAAGAAACAAAAAAAGAGACCAAAGCAGCCAAAGACGCCCAATCAGAGGATGATAACAAGCTAGCGTTAAACCCAGTAAGTAAATATAGTCATGGTGATGCACAAGGCTATCAAGTAAAATCAGGTGATAGTCTGACAAACTTGAGTGCAAAATATGGCGTTTCTAAAAGTGAGCTTGCCGCTTTAAATAACTTAAAAGGTAATGAGTCGTTGTTGATTGGTCAAAACATCAAAATTCCGAAAACCACAACAACCTATAAAGTCAAAGCAGGCGAAGGCTTAATTTCTTTGGCAGGACGCTTTGGCATCAGCCCTAAAGAATTGGCTAGTTTAAATAACTTGTCACCAACAGCGTCGCTAAAAGTAGGTCAAACCATTACGGTGCCAAGATAGGTTATAGTTTATAAAATAAAAAACCACTGTGTAAAAATAGTGGTTTTTTACTTAAGTTTTTGCCCGGTTTTTATAGTTTAGTTTTTATACTTAGCAAGGAAATAATAGGCAATAAAAAAGCGTATTTAATTAAAAATACGCTTTTTTACATATAAAGAGATAAGGGTTAATTAGTTAACGATATCTTTTAAACTTTTGCCTGCTTTAAAGCTTGGGACTTTGCTTGCTGGGATTTGGATTTCTTCTTTAGTTTGTGGGTTACGGCCAGTACGTGCTTGGCGTTCTTTGACACTAAACGTACCAAAGCCAACTAATGACACGGTATCATTAGCTTTCATTGCTTCGCCAATCGTTGCGATAAAGGCATTTAATGCTTCAGTTGATTGGGCTTTAGAAAGGCCACTTTTTTTAGCAATGCTATCAACTAATTCTGACTTATTCATAAGAATATCCTTCAAATTTTTAGGGATGAAAATAAACGTTATATATACAAAGCACACGCTTGGCAATTAATTAGGCTCAAAGCCTTAAGTATCAAGTGCTGCATAAGTAATTATGATTCGATTATAAGTAAACTCCAACGGCTTCACAAGCAGTTTAAGCATAATTTCTGTGGAATTAAGCATTGATTAACGTGTTTTTGCAAAATATAGCGGTTGGCACACCAAACGATAACATTTTATTTCAACAAAAACCGCTAAAAATTGATATATACAGCTATAGTGAGTAAAAGTGGCTAAGAATCAATCTCGCAATGATTTCTTGACTAAGAATCACCGACTGACAGTGTTTTATACCAGACTTACAATAATTAATGTTATTAACAACCTTTTGAAGTTACACTATCGACAAATTACAAAACCCATATTTGATTAATTTTGTGGAAATTTAATGAACGATAATTTTCAAACTTCGACCAATGCCCCAAGCAATATAGCCACGACAGCGCTCAATGTTGTATTAGTGATTATTGAAACCTTGCTGACCCTGTTGCTACGTTTTGACGCAGATCTTCGTAAGGTTGTCTATCCTTTAGCCACTACCAATACCGTCGTCCGTATTCATGCTTATGTCCCAAGCGTCACTTTTTATGTGACCTTTACGGTTAATGGTATTTTGCTAGACAGCCAATTACAGCCTTCTCAGCAGGTCGATGTGACCATCAACGGCTTTACTTGGCAAATTGCACAGAATTTATTTACCAACCAGCCTAAAGCCATCGAGCAGCTACAAATTCGCGGCGAAGCACAAAAGATGGCAGAGGTGAAGGCTTTTTTACATCAAATTGGTATCAATCAGCTATTACAAGTCATCACAAAGGCAGTCAAAGGCGATAAAGACAAGCAAAAAACCAAAAAGCCGATCAAAACCGATGCTGACTACAAACAACAAGTTGAGACACTCAATAGCCAAGTCAACGCCGCAAATCTACAAAAAACAGCGCTTGAAGCACAAATTGTAGAATTAAAAAGTAAAAATCAATGGATGAAACGCGCGGCAATCGCATTTTTTGTATTATTCGTTATTTGCGCGATTGGCTGGGCGGTAAAATAACAACTATTGCCTGCATTCCTTTGATCAAAAATCGTTATCATTAAACAAATAAATCTGAGAAATAAATAAATCCGAGTGTTTTAGTAAGAATTAATCTTGACTAAAAGACTCGGATTTTCATATAATAGTCCTACCAACCATAAAACGCGTTTTCACAATTTACGATGCTTGAACAGATTTAAATTTTTAACTTAAGTGGGGCTATTATGCGATTGACAACCCGAGGACGCTATGCAGTGACGGCGCTGCTAGATTTGGCATTGCAAGAGCAAAAACATGAATTGGCTGTGTCATTGTCTGATATCGCAAAACGTCAAGAGATTTCTATTTCTTATCTTGAGCAGTTGTTTTCAAAGCTGCGTAAAAAAGGTTTGGTGGTAAGCACTCGTGGGGCATCAGGTGGTTACCATATTGCCAAACCCATCAATGAAATCTCAATTATGAGTATTATTTCAGCAGTTGATGAGTCGGTTGATGCCAGAGCTTGCGAAGGTAAAGGTAACTGCCAAGATGGCGCTATGTGTTTAACCCATGATTTATGGAATGGCTTGTCAGAGCAAATTGAAAATTATCTGTCCACCGTGACATTAGATACGCTCATTAATCGTCAAATTATCCGTGAAATTTCTGAGCGTCAAATTTTGATGGTTGAAGACATGCAGGATAAAAATCAGTCTGCGGCAAACCCAATGACAGAAGCACCCGTATTACAACGGGCAAAGCATAGCACCACTAAAGTTAGTAATATTAGTAATAATCATTCATTAGCTGATAACAGCAAAACCTTAAAACAAAATTCTGGGGAGAATTTGTTAGCATGAATAAATTAGTCTATTTAGATTATGCCGCGACCACACCAATTGATGAGCAAGTCGCCCAAAAGATGATGAAATACATGACCTTTGATGGCGTGTTTGGTAATCCTGCCTCACGTTCACATGGGTTTGGTTGGCAAGCGGAAGAAGCGGTTGAAACCGCACGCGAGCAAATTGCAGAATTAATCAACGCCGATCCACGTGAAATTGTATTTACTTCAGGTGCTACTGAGTCAGACAATTTAGCGATTAAAGGGGTGGCACAGTTTTATAGTGGTAAAGGCAAACACATCATTACTAGTAAAATTGAACATAAAGCCGTGCTAGACGTCTGCCGTGAATTAGAAACAGAAGGTTTTGAAATCACTTATCTAGACCCACAGCCAAAGACAGGTCTGATTACAGTTGATCAAGTCAAAGAGGCTATTCGTGAAGATACCATTTTAGTGACCCTGATGATGGTTAATAACGAACTTGGTACCTTAACAGATGTCGCGGCAATTGGTGAAATCACACGTGAAAAAGGTATTATTTTTCATGTCGATGCGGCACAGGCAGCTGGTAAAACTCCGATTGATTTAGAGGAATTAAAAGTTGATTTGATGAGTTTTTCTGGGCATAAAATTTATGGTCCTAAAGGTATTGGTGCCTTATATGTTCGCCGTAAACCGCGTGTGCGTCTAAAATCACAAATGCAAGGTGGTGGTCATGAGCGTGGTATGCGTTCAGGTACTTTGGCAACGCATCAGATTGTAGGAATGGGTGAAGCCTTTGCCATTGCGGGCAAACGTATGGCAGAAGATGAAGCCAGACTGACAAAACTGCGTCAACGTCTATGGGATGGGTTAAAAGAGCTTGATGAGGTTTATCTTAATGGTGACATCAATCACAGCATTCCAAATATCGTCAATATCAGCTTTAACTTTGTAGAAGGCGAATCGTTGATGATGTCATTGAAAGATTTTGCCGTTTCATCGGGTTCTGCTTGTACATCAGCGACGCTTGAGCCTTCGTACGTATTACGCGCGATTGGATTATCAGATGAGCTTGCTCACAGTTCAATTCGTTTTAGTTTGGGACGTTATACCACCGAAGAAGATGTTGACCATGCGGTTGCTGAGATGCGAACCGCGGTTGAAAAATTACGCGCTTTATCACCGCTTTGGGATATGTATAAAGAAGGCGTTGATTTAAATAGTGTGGAATGGAATGAACATTAATTTGAATTAAAAATTAATTTCCATTAAAAATTTATTCAATTGAATTAATAAGTAAAGATTAGTCAGTTACGTTTGACGTAACCAGCCAAAAGGAAAATGAAATGGCCTACAGTGATAAAGTGCTTGACCATTATGAGAATCCACGAAATGTGGGAAACTTAGATAAAGATGCCAAAAATGTCGGTACCGGTATGGTCGGTGCCCCAGCGTGTGGTGATGTGATGCGCCTGCAAATCCAAGTGGGTGATAACGGTATCATTGAAGATGCGCGCTTTAAAACCTATGGTTGTGGTTCAGCCATTGCCTCAAGCTCATTGGTGACAGAGTGGCTTAAAGGCAAAACCCTGGATGAAGCTAGCGCAATTAAAAACAAAGATATCGCAGAGGAGCTGGCATTGCCACCGGTTAAAGTGCACTGCTCAGTGCTGGCAGAAGACGCCATTAAAGCAGCGATTGAAGATTATAAATCTAAAGCCAATGCTTGATTGATTGTACGATTGTCAAAGTCTTATTGACTCATCCTCAATAAGACTTTGGCTCAGTTACTTAAAGTGAGTCGCTTAAAGATTGAAATTAGTAGATGGGGTAGTAAAGTGATTGAATTATCAAACGATGCAGCTGAACATGTACGCGATTTTTTACAAAACCGTGGTCATGGTGAAGGTATCCGTGTGGGTATCCGAACCGCAGGTTGTTCTGGCTTAGCGTATGTGCTGGAATTTGTCGATGAGCCAGACCCTAACGACCAACGTTTTGAAAGCAACGGGGTTAGTGTATTTGTCGATCCAAAAAGCTTGGTTTATCTTAATGGTTTGAAAATGGATTTTGTCAAAGAAGGTCTCAATGAAGGCTTTAAATTTAGTAATCCAAACCAAAAAGGTGAGTGTGGCTGTGGTGAATCTTTCACCGTTTAGTTTTTAATATTTTTTTGTCAGTATATTGATGGCTCGGTAGGGGAAATTGAAAATGGTTAATTATTTTGAGTTGATGAATGTACCCCAACACTATCAAATTGATATAGCCAAGCTTCAGCAGACCCTTCGCCAGCTTCAATCTAAGTTCCATCCTGATACTAATCTTGATGCGTCTATAGCTGAGCAAACCCTTTCGCCATCTGCTAATACGGATAGTTCTTTGCGTGAATCAATCGCTAAGTTATCCTCACTAAAGCCTGAGCAAGCGTCTGCGATTATTAATGAAGCCTACAATACGCTTAAAAACCCCGATTCTCGCGCGTCACATTTATTGGCACTCAAAGGCATTTCACAATCTATTAACCAGCCGATTCGTGATTTGGACTTTTTAGACGATGCCATGTCATTTCGTATCGATTTAGACGATGCTGATAGCCAAAGTATTACCTTGCTTAGCAAAAAACTTACCGAATGGCTAAATAATTATCAACTTGCTTTTGACGAAGTTTATCAAAAAATTGATAACTCAGATGCAGCTGAGGCTAATGATGATGCCTTAACCAAGCAAGCGATAGATATTATTCAAAAACTGCAGTTTTTGGTTAAACTGCAAGTAGATGTGGCAAAAACCACCGATGAATTAGCCAAGCAGAATTTTGATAATGATGACGATCTGTATGTGTAAATCATGATTAAAGGGTAAGTTGTCATAGCGTTGGTTAATTTATTTGGTTTATCATATTTTTAATTTATAATACCATCCGTTTTGACTTTCTATAAAGATATAACCTAAGCTAAAGATATAAACTAAGCTAGTTTTATCTTCAAATTATTTTTTCTATTTGTTAATTGGTCCAATATATGTCGTTATTACAAATCGCTGAACCCAATCAAAGTGCCAAGCCCCATGCGCATCGTTTTGCTTTAGGAATTGATTTAGGAACCACGCGTTCAATTGTAGCGGTAGTCCGTTCAGGCGAGCCACAAGTGATTGGCGATAAAGTTAGCGAATGTCAATCCAGTGACAATAACGCCAATGACGACAGTCAAATTGCTAATCAGGTAAAAGGTATCGATTGCCAAAAGCTTTTACCCTCGGTGGTGTATTTTGGCTTAGATGACAATGGCAATCCAGAAACTTTGGTAGGTAGTCAAGCGGAAGCAATGGCAGAGCAAGCGCCAAGCTACACTGTACGCTCGGTCAAACGGTTTATGGGTCGAAGCATCAAGGATATTAAGTTTAATCATCCCTATGAATTAGTCGGCGATGTCGACGTCATGCCAAGTATCCAAACCCCACAAGGTGCCAAAAATCCTGTTGAAGTATCAAGTATCCTGTTAAAACATCTGTATGATCGGGCAAAATTGGCGTTACCTGACAATAGTATTGTGGGTGCGGTGATTACGGTGCCGGCTTATTTTGATGAAGCACAGCGCCAAGCCACCAAAGATGCGGCTAAATTGGCAGGCATTCATGTGATTCGCTTATTAAACGAGCCGACTGCCGCCGCGATGGCGTATGGGCTGAACCAAGCACAAGACGAAGCGTATCATCTCATTTATGATTTGGGTGGGGGCACGTTTGATGTATCGGTGTTAAAGCTCAATCACGGTGTGTATGAAGTGCTGGCAACGGGCGGTAATAGCGCACTGGGTGGCGATGATATTGACCGCCTGATTGCTAATTGGCTGATTCAACAAACAGGCTTGAATCCATCAACCATTGATAACCATCAAAAACAACTGCTAAACGTACAGGCTCGCACCCTCAAAGAACAGTTGTCAAAAGCAGACCAAGTGACTGCCGAACTTTCACTCAGCGGTCAAGTTTTTGATATTGTGTTAACCCAAAGCAATCTTCGTCAAATCATCCAGCCTGTGACCGACCGTACATTAGCGGTGTGTGCGCAAGTACTACGTGATGCTGGACTTGAAAAGTCCCAGCTTGATGAAGTGGTATTGGTAGGGGGTTCGACACGAATGCCATTGATTCAGCAAATCGTGGCAGAAACGTTTAATCAGCCGCCACTGTCACGCATCAATCCAGATGAAGTCGTTGCGTTGGGCGCAGCCAAATATGCTGACCAATTAATTGGACAACAGCAAAATACGGTGTTGCTGCTTGATGTCACGCCTTTATCCTTGGGGCTTGAGACCATGGGCGGTCTTACCGAAGTGATTATTCCGCGTAACACGCCCATTCCTGTGACGCGCAAACAGGTATTTACAACCTATCAAGATAACCAAAATGGTATGATTATCCATGTGGTACAAGGTGAACGCGATACGGTGGCTGATAATCGCTCATTAGGGCAGTTTAAACTGACTGACATTCCAGCGATGAAAGCAGGATTGGCGCGCATTGAAGTCACTTTTCAAATTGATGCCAATGGCCAATTAACCGTTTGGGCTAAAGAGTTGACAACGGGCAAAGAAAGCCAAATTCAAGTTAAGCCATCTTATGGGTTATCAGAAGATGAGCAGGAAAAACTGCTTAAAGCAGGTTTTGATTTTGCCATGCAAGATCGACTGCAGCGTAGCTTGATTGAAAGTCAAGTAGAAGCAAAACGAGAATTGTTGGCGCTAGCATCCGCGCTTGCAGAATTTGGCTTTTTATTAACCGATGAGCAGAAAAATGCGCTGCAAACCTCGATGGCTGATGTTCAACAGGCAATTGATGGGGCTGAACAAGCCCAGTTAGAAACAGCGAGCGCGCAGCTAAAAATTCATAGTGATGATTTTGCTGCACTTATCATGAACCAAGCGGTCAATGAAACCATGAAAGGTACTTCAACCGCGGATTGGTCAAATTAATTTTGAATACATAAGACTATTAATCGTTAAGAGATTGCTATGCCAAAAATTACTGTATTACCGCATCACCAAATTTGCCCTACTGGCGCAGAAATTGAACTCAATGAAGGCGATAATCTATGCCGTGGTTTGCTAGAAAAAGGCGTGAAAATTGAGCATGCTTGTGATATGTCAAAAGCTTGTACTACTTGCCATGTTATCGTGCGAAAAGGGTTTAATAGCTTGGAGGAAATGGACGATATCGAAGCTGATTTGCTAGATCGTGCTTGGGGGCTAGAGCCAGATTCAAGATTGTCTTGCCAAGTCATCATCGAAGATCAAGATTTGACGATTGAAATTCCAAAATATACCATCAATCACGCCTCTGAAAATCATTAATGCCAATCGATAAAAAAGGCTTACTAATCATCGTTAGTAAGCCTTTTTTGATGGCGCTACGTATCGCTAAATACTCGTTATTGCTAGAGCAAAGCGCTGACTCACTCAGCGCATATGTATTCACAGCATGTTATGGCGCAGCAGTCTGCGGTTTAACCGTGACTTTAGTGATGGATTTTAGGTATGCTAGATAATCCTCAAACTGAGACTGACCGATATTTTCGCGCACGATTTGGGCAGTTTGTTGTTTGACTTCGGGTGTGATTTGCGCATTATCATTGCTGATAACCCCACCAACAATCACGCTAGCACCCGATATAGTAGGGCGGGTCATGACCGCTAGTTGATTGTTAACCGCAGGTTGACTAAATGCCACACCACGCTCGTCATCGCTGAGTTTGCTGTCTTGTCGAGTCACAATCCCCAAATCTTGGAATGGGGTACCCGCCGCCGCAATTGAATTGGCTTGTTTGACTTTGGCAGCGATGGCATTGGCTTGTGCTACAGCTAAACTTTTTGCTTTCTCTTCAATAAGTTTGGCTTTAATAACCGGCTCGGCTTCTGCTTGTGTCATGAGTTTGCTGGTGCGGTGATTGGTTGATTGCAGCCATACCACTTTATCAGAGACATCAATACCGACTGATACACTGCCTTCTTGCAGCGCGAGTGGCTCAAATGCCGCCGCTACAATGGCAGGTTGATTGAGAGCAGACGAGTTATTGGTTTTAGGGTAGTTTTTAATCGATTTGGCGGTTAATTTATAGCGATTGGCAAGCTCAGTGATAGTAGCGCCAGCAACTGCGTCATTATTGATTTTACCAATCAAATCTTGATAGGCGGCTTCACGCTTTTGCGCCATAATTTGTTCGGTTAACACAGGTGCCAAGCTTTCAATGGTTGGTGGGGTTTGACCATTGATTTTTACCAATTTGAATAAATGATAGCCATAGTTGGTTTTGATGGGGCTGGTGACTTGACCGACTTTTAGAGTCTTGATTTGGGTCATGATGGTATCATAATCATTGGGGAACATCGATTGAGTAATCGGACCGATATTGCCGCCATCGTTTTTACTGCCTTCATCTTGCGAGTACTGTTTGGCAAGCGCCGCAAAATCCGCTTGGTTGGCATCAAGTTTACTTTTTAATGAGGTTAAGGTGGCTTGTGCTTGACTGCCATTCATCAAAATCATTGCCAATTCGTATTCGGTCTGGTTGTTGCTATTTTTCAAATAGCTTTGATACTGTTGCTGCAATTCCTGAGCCGTTGGGGCAGCAACAGGCAGGGTATTTTTATTGAGTTCTAAATAAGTTAAATCCACCATATCACTAGATTTAAGTGTCGCTTGGTTTTTTTGATAATAACTTGCAATCTCTTGCGGCGTTACTTGTACCTGCGGCGCAAAGCTGTGCCAGTCCAAACGCAGCACTTGCACAGGGCGAGACTCAGACTGCATTGACATAAGTTTATCAATACTCCCTTGCGCAAAAATCCCTGTATTAATAATACCGCGGCTAAAGGCAGTCACTAACAAGTCTTGACGAACCGAATCAAATAATTGTTCTTTGGTCATGCCGCGACTGGTTAAATAGCTAGCAAACAATTCATTAGAAAATTTTCCGCTAGCGTCTTGAAAGGTTTTTTCAGCCATCAACATTTGGGTGATGGTGGCATCTGACACAGTAAAACCAAGCTGGTTGGCTTGGTTGATAATCAAATAACGGTCAATCAAATTGTGCAGCATTTGCTCACGTAATTTATCGCTATTAAGTAGGCTTGCATCGCCATTCACTTGCTCAAGCAAGGTTTCGCGGCGATTGTTAATCATGGTTTGCAAGGTAGCATTATCGACATTTAACTCTGCAACTTTGGCGACAGCATTGGGGTCATCTCCGCTACGGACAATTGACTCAAACCCCGTGATGGCTAAAGGAAGTAAAAAAAGAACGAGCAAGGCTTTGCCCATCCAACCTTTCAAAAAATTGCGTAAAGATTCCATATTGCTCACTTGCAGTTTAGATGGATTTATTAAGGATAACTAATCAGGCTAAATAATCAAATCAAACACGATATTATAGGGGAACTGTCCACCAAAATCATTATCTTTCATCAAGTTGGGTAGACAGTTTTAAGATATAGCAAAATAGTAAAAAGGCACACTGTTAACAATTTATAAATTTTTAGATAGCGCTTTATAAATTTTTCGATAGCTCGGAAATAATAGCATCAAGGATTTTGAGTCTCGCGGTATATTTATCATCGGTAGCAATCACATACCAAGGGCGTTTTTTATGGTGAGTCAAATGAATCATGTCGGAAGCGGCTTGCACGTACTCATGCCATTTGGCGCGGTTACGCCAATCGTCATCGGTAATTTTAAACTGCTTATTGGGCGTCTCTTCACGCGCCTTAAAGCGTTTAAGTTCTTCTTCTTCACTGATAGCGAGCCAAAACTTGACCACAATGGCATTGCTCTGTACCAAGTCGTTTTCAAAGCGATTGATTTCGCCATAAGCACGTTGCCAGTCTGCCTCTTTTGCAAAGCCTTCAATACGCTCAACGAGTACCCGACCATACCAACTACGGTCAAAAATGGTCACTCGGCTATTATGCACGCGTTGTTTAAGTAAGGCGACGCATTTATTGCGTTTGAATTTTTGCGATAAATACACTATATCCACATCTGCCATTTCATCATGGGGCAGGCGCGTCCAAAAACGCCACAGATAGGCGTGTTTTAATTCATCTTCGGTTGGTGCAGAGATAGCGTGGATGGTAAATTCACGCGGGTCGAGTGGGGCAATGATGCGGCGTATCGCACCGCCTTTGCCTGCCGCATCCATACCTTCAAAGACAAAGATGATATGGCGCTGACCTCGCTCACGAATCAGTTCAGCGAGTATATGTTGTTTGCTATGTAGTTGTTTTTTATAGTCTGCTTTTGCTAATGCTTGGGATTGGACGCTAACCAACTCATTAATCAGAGGGGTGGGTTTAAAAGGCAGCGGGTTGGGTTTAACAGGATTTTCGTCCGTTTTAAGGTGAACCGATTTATCAGTTTTTGCTCGGTTGTCTTGGTCATCATCGGCTGCAGCTAGTTGGTTCATGGTTTGCAGCGCTGCTAATACAACATTCGCAAATTGGATGTTTGAGGCATCAATATCCTGTCCATCTATGTGGTGCCAGCTTGATTGTAACCCCATCAGTCTGCTGCTAAAGCGTTTGAAACGTTTCACGTCTTTTTTTCGAAACCAATCTAAATGGTACAACTGCTCAGGGTCAGGCTCTTCATCGGTCAAGCGTTTTTTTAGCGTTTTATTATCGACCCAAAACAAGCACTTGACGATATCGGTGTTGTTATTGACCAAATCTTGTTCAAACGCCTCAATGTCTTCAATCATTTGCTGTAAGCGCTGTTCATCTATATCATCGCCACAGTCAAACACATAACGAATCAAGTCAGCGTACCAGTTGCCAAAATACACCGCAATCTCACCCTTTCTAGGCAGTTGCCATGTGTGACGTTGCCAAATAGGTTGGTAGCGGCTAGGATGCTGTCCCATGGTGGCGTGAACCTTGATATAGCGTGCGTCCATCCATTCGGTTAGCGCTTTGACCGCTTCGCCTTTGCCTGAATTTTCCATACCATTCACCAAGATTAGTAGCCCGCGCGAGTTTTTGCCAGCCCGTTGCTCGCGTAGGGTGGTTTGCGCGGTAATCAGGTCAAAACTTAATTGGTCTTCAAGCGTTAAAGATGAGGTGTTTTTTTCAAGTTTGGTTACTTTATCGGTGGGTTTAGAAGCGGCTATATCGTTGTTTTTGGAATTGCTGGTGCTGTGTATTGCCATGTGTCCTGCTTAGGGGAATACCCGAAATGATAGGGATGAAGTTTTTATTTTTCTAAAAGATAGCAGTTAAAGCACAGTTGAACAATTTACGATTTGTATTTTTGCTGGATTTACATTAAGGTAATGCGGCACAGAACTTCATTTTACTGTGGGTTTATACAATGGATAAACTGCAGTTTCTCTGTTTTGAATTTAAAAATTTTGCAAAAAAATCGAGGCCCTATGAGCAGCTTAAGCCAATTAGAACAAGATTTAAAACAATTCCGCGCCCTTCCATACCACAGCGATACCCAGTTAGCGCAAAAACTCAGTGAAGTACAAGCCTGGCAACGCGGTCGTATTCATAAAACCCACCAAGCTTTATTTGCCAGCGCCAACAACCATGCGATGGGGGAATTTTTAATTGACCAACTATATGGGGGCGAAAAATTCAACGTGCTCGCTGAACAGCTAGAGCGCATGGTGCAAAAGGCTGAAAAACTAGAAAAATTTATCCCTGCCAATGCCGTGAGCACAGGGGCAGCCGGTATCATCGAAGCGATTAACGCCATTAAGCTTGATCTGCAGCTTGCTCAGTATTTACAAGAAAATCATTTATCCGTGGATGAGCCATCCATGATTAAAGCCTATCGGTCCGTGAATGCAGAGTCGGCAAGACGCCAGCAGATGGCTGACCTCAAGCAAATGTGCTATCGCACGGATAAATATCTTAAATCATTTATCTTACAAAAAGCATTTTCACTCGCCAAAGGCACAGCGTACAAAAAAGGCTTTCAGCCGTTATATGACTTTATCGCTGAAGGTTTTGCTGCCATCAAACCGATTAAAAGTATTGGCGCATTTATTGAGCCATTTTGTGAAAAAGAGTTGCAAATCATTACCAATGTGCATGCTGGCAAAGAACATCCTTTTGATGTTTAATGATAAAATAGAAAAAAATTTGCACCAACTTTGCGCTTTTAACTTTGCCAAGTTTTGATTGGCGATGACCTCACTAGGAAACCACATGAACGACAATAACCATAATTCAATCCAAGACAGCTTGGTAAAAGACAGCCTCCAAGCCAATGACAAGCTCAATAGCCAAGTACAACAGTCACTGACAGCTGACACCACCATCAACCGTCAATTTACTGGCACAGCTGATTTGCCAGAATCTGTGCCGCAAGGTCAGCAGCTCACTCGCCCTGCAACCGCTACCCCAAATGACGCTATCCCCAATGAGTCGTCAGCGCAATCCCATAGCGGTTTTGATAAATCAGCTATCTACAATCCGCATACCGAAGCCACTGATGGCAATGAAGAAACTCATTTTGGCTACAAAACCGTCAAAAAAGCTGAAAAACAACAAAAAGTAGCAGAAGTATTTACCTCTGTTGCCAAAAAATACGACATCATGAATGATTTAATGTCACTGGGTATTCATCGTCTGTGGAAACGCTATGCCATCAGCCTAACGGGCGTGCGTGCAGGTCAACGGGTGCTAGATATCGCAGGGGGCACAGGTGACTTGGCAAAAGCCTTTAGTAAAGAGGTGGGTCGCACAGGTCATGTGGTATTATCCGATATCAATGAAGCGATGCTAGAGGTTGGTCGTGAGCGTCTGCTCAATGCAGGCTGTAGTAATGTCGACTTTGTACTAGCCAACGCTGAGACGCTGGCACCATTTGAAGATGAAAGTTTTGATTTGGTGACCATCAGCTTTGGGCTACGCAACGTCACCGACAAAGACGCGGCACTGCGCTCGATGTATCGGGTGCTCAAAAAAGGTGGTCGCTTGTTGATTTTGGAATTTTCAAAACCGGTGTTTGAGCCATTTGGTAAAGTCTATGATTTGTACTCGTTTACCGCATTGCCACTCATGGGTAAATTGGTGGCGAATGATAGCGAAAGCTATCAGTATTTGGCAGAGTCTATCCGTATGCACCCAGACCAACGCACCCTAAAAGGCATGATGGAAGACGCAGGCTTTGTCAATTGTGACTATCACAACTTAACAGGCGGTATCGTGGCGGTACATCGTGGGTTTAAAAAGTAACTGATGAAACAGGAACTTTTTGTTGATTTACCGAGTATAAAAAAAATTAATCAACGAATTACCTTTTATATGACTGTAGGGTTAATGGTCTTGCAAGTTATTTTGCTGACCATTTCGGAAACTAACAAAGGGTTTTCGATACTTGTATTTTTAGTTGCTATTTTTAGTTTAATTGGAATTTGGACGAGTTATTTTAAAAAAGTTAAACTGTATAAAAATCAACCTTATATCGTGCTAGACGACTTTGGTATCAAAGTTTTTAACCGTCATAAAACTGAGTACGCAAAATGGCAAGATGTACAAGCAATCCACCTGTATTTTCGTACATCGATAAATAACTATTATTTCATTCAAGCAGATACATATATTAGATTAGATAACAGTTTAATTAATTTAGACATGATAAAATTGCTAAAGAGAACTGCTCAAAATTATACTATCCCAGAATTTATCCCTTAACTTAAAAGGTAAAAAATGTTTACAGTTTTATTGCTTGCAGGCATTGAAAAAGTGGTTAATCTAGCCATTGCCACTGACCCCATCACCCAAGCAGGGTTACAACCGTTATCGGGTAAAGTTTTGCGCCTAGTGATGGCAGAGCCCGCCATTGAATTTGATACGATTTTTAATGATGACCATATCCGCTTTGAGCCTGTGACGGTTGATGTTTTTGAACCTAAGGGTAGCGCTGTGGTAAGCAAACCTGATTGTATGGTCAAGGTAGACAATCCTGTGCATTTGCTCAATTTGATGGGTGACCCACAAGGCAATCTGCCGATTGAGGGCGATTATAAAGTGCTGATGCAAGTCAAACAATTAGTCGCTGGGTTTGACCTTGATATCATTGGTAAACTGCAACCTTTGATTGGTCTGCCGATGGCAAGTCAATTGTCTAATCTGTTAGCCAACCTAAAAGGCACAATCGCTGCACCTGCCAAAGAGATGTTTGCCGATATTGCCAATATCAGAGAGTGGAAAACCAACGGTGCAAATACTGATGACAATACAGGCAATGAGTTAAAACAACAGCTACTAAAACTGCGGGCGGATATTGAACGTGAACAAGCCAGACTCGATGCCATCAAGCAAGAGCAAGCGGCTTTATTGCAAAAGTAGATTGGAAAAGTAAATTTATTGCAAAAGTTACTTTTGCACACTCAAAATGACGGGTTAAATCCCCGTCTTTTTTTTAACCATTAAAAAATTGCTTATATCATGCTAGAATTCCCACCATTGATAAGCTTTCTAACGAGTTGCCAACGTGTTACTAAATCATCGCAAACGTCTTTTACAACTGTGGCGCATTGCCGCTCATTATCGTGTTGATACCCATCTACCTATTGAAGAGACGCCGCAGCTTGAGCCCATTGCCAAACTTATCCGTATGCACCCTGCCAGCTATTTTCAAAAACCGCATCCAGACGGGGTAAGGCTGGCGCTTGAAGAGATGGGCACGCTGTTTTTAAAATTAGGGCAGCTGCTTTCCACCCGTCGTGATTTGGTCACCCCTGAGATTATTGAGCAGTTGGTGCACCTGCAAGACAGGGTAAAACCCTTTAGTGTCGATACGGTTATCAAGCAAATTGAACAATCAACAAAAAAAGGCGGTTTGGGGCAAACTATCAATCAGCTATTTGCTAGATTTGATGGCACACCGTTAGCGGCGGCATCCATCGCCCAAGTACACACCGCACGCCTGCATGATGGGCGTGAAGTGGTAGTTAAAGTAGTTCGCCCAACCATCCGTGAACAGATTATTGAAGATTTTGAATTATTGCGCGATTTGGCAGGATGGGCATCGGCACGGATTGAAGCGGCGCGTGCGGTACATATTATCGATATCGTTGAAGATTATCGGCAAGTCTTGCTCAATGAGCTTGATTTAACTCTTGAAGCTGCCAATACCACCCAAATGCGCAACAACTTTTTGGGTTCATCGATGATGTATGTGCCTGAAGTATATCAAGCCAGCAAAAATATCATGATTATGGAGCGCATTGTTGGGGTGCCGATTTCGCAAACCCAAGTATTTGATGCGCTTGGATATGATAGGGCGGCACTTGCGGCAAAAGGATTAACGATTTTTTTCACCCAAGTATTTCGGGATAATTTCTTCCATGCTGATATGCACCCAGGCAATGTGTTTGTTGAAACGCTGCCAGCCGATACCCCAAATCCCAATCCCCGCTATATCGCCCTTGATTGCTCAATCGTGGGCGAGCTATCTAAAGCTGACCAAATGATTGTGGCAAGGCTTTTATTATCGGTAATGAACAATAACTTTACCGGTCTAGTGGATATCATCGCGCGAGCAGGCTGGATTCCACCCAATACCGATAAATACGCCCTCATGCGCGATATGCGCCGCACCGTGTCACCGATGATTAGTAAGCCAATCAACGACATTGATTTTGCAGGCGTGCTCATGTCGGTGCTCGATATTGCTCGTCGCTATCATTTGGATATACCGCCGCAATTAATGTTACTGCTTAAAACGCTCGTGCATGTGGAAGGTTTAGGACGGGATTTATACCCTGAGCTTGATATCTGGTCGCTCGCCAAACCGATTTTGACAGGCTGGGTAAAGCAGCAATTTGACCCGATGCAAAAAATTGGCGAGCTACGCAAGCAATTACCTGAACTGTTACTGAGTCTCAATGACATGCCACAATTGCTAGATAATAGTTTGCAAAGTCTGTCAAATCTGGGTGGCCACCAAGACCAGCAGCTGCGTGAAATACAGCAAATTCGCTCAGATATGCTCAAAAGTCGCCAGCAGGATTGGCTTGCGCTGCTTGGGTTTGTGGGTTCGTTATTTATCGCGCAAATGATTGCCAGTCATGCCGTCTGGCAGGTGAGTAGTTGGCTTGCACCAATTTTTTATGTGATTGCCGTGCTGTTTGTATTGTGGCGGTTGTTAAATTAGCGACTTAAACATGCTTCATATAATGATCGGTTAGCAGTTTGACAATCGTAGGGATAAAGGGTTTTGCCAAATCATGTCCCATATCCTTTATCAAATGAAACTCACTGTGCGCAATCGCTTTGGCAATCGCCCGACCATGCGCCGGTGGCACCAGTCCATCTTTTTCCCCATGAATGATAATAGTTGGCTGTTTGATTTTTTGGTCGAATTTAACAATAGAGCCAGTGGCTAATATTGCTTGCAGCTGCTGAAGCGCGCCACGTGGGTGATAACTACGTTCAAACCGCAAACGAATGAGTCGTTCTACTTCCTCTTCATCCACATGATTGGGTGAGCCGATACGCTGCATACACCACACGCCATATGCGACTACGTCATCAATTTGGGTGGTTTTGGGATGTGACAGTAGGGTTTGTAGCTGCTTTGGCTTGGTGGGTGGTAAAAATGGCTTGTTATTACTGGTAAACATGAGACCCAGTGTCGACACGCGTTTTGGGTATTTGGCAGCCAAAATTTGCGCAATCATCCCGCCCATAGATGCCCCCACCACATACACATTGTTCAGTGCTAACTTATCAAGCAAGCGGCGGGTATCTTCGACCATGTCAAATAAGTTATACGCCACAGGAAAATGACGGTTAGTCAAACCCACTTGCATACGCAGCATCATTTTGACATTGTTGACGGGAAAACGCGGGAAGGGTCGGGCGATTTTTGATGATAACCCGATATCACGATTGTCAAAACGAATCACAAAAAAGCCTGCGTCAATCAAGCCTTTGACAAAACTATCGGGCCAAAACACTAACTGCGAGCCTAAGCCCATGATCAGCAGCAAGGGCGGATGATCAGGATTACCACCAACTTCAACACACAGTTGTAATTCATCACCAATATCAATGATGGCACTTTGCATAAAGTCGGTAATCACTGAGGGTTGAAAATTAAATTTGGCTAAATCCATAATTTATTCCAAAAATATCAATCTGCTAGTGGGGTGTTGAATGAACTTGCCGCATTAGATGACCCGTTGCACGAGCGTGGCAACTAAGATAGTTACTAAGACAGCCAATCCGCCACTTGCTTGGTTAACGTTAAGCGCTGTTTTGCTGCTTCTTTACCGGCTAATACAAACCCTAAGATGCTATGAGGATCATCTTTTGGATGGGCGGTCATGACCATTCCATCAGCGGTTGGGGTCGTTTGCCAATACAGTTGATCGTCACTGTAATGCCCTGATACGGGCAATACCACCAAAGGTAAACTAGGTGTTTTGATAGCCACTGGCATGGCAGGATACGCCACTTTAGTCGGCGCCATGTTAGGGTCAGCCAGGGTTTTTGCCAAGGCTTTGGCTTGGTTCATCAATGGCATGACATAGGGCATATAGCTACCCATCACGTTGGCACAATCGCCAATGGCATAAATATGCTTTGCCGATGTGGCTAGGTAGGCATCGACCTTGATGCCTTGCTGCACGGTTCTTGGTAAATGGGTTATTGTAGGATTGATGTGCTGTGACGATGCTATGGCAATGTTCGCTGATGCGGCAAGGTCAGTATTAGCCACCAAACCAATCGCTATCAAAACAATATCCGCCTCAAAGGTTTGTGATTGCTTATCCCTGTCAAAAGAGATGGTCACGGTTGCATTATCGCTTGTATCAATAATTGTAGTAATATTTTTATTAAGGTTTGTCGTGATACTGGTGATATCAGTGCCTAAATAAAATGTCACCCCTGACTGAGTCAAAGCGTCTTGTAGCATGATACCTGCTTGGCTAGGTAGCTGCTGAGCCAGTGGGCGTGCTGCTTTATCAAAGACGGCCACTGTGATATCAGCGGTCTGGTTACCGGTATTTTGACCAATCAAATCATTGGCAAATTCACAACCAATCAACCCTGCACCAATAATCGCTACCTTAACCGGCGCTGATTTTTGAGATTTTAGGGTGTTTAGGCGCTGCTGAAAGCTTTTGTACTCATCTAAATGATTGACGGCAAAAATGGTTTGATGATTGACCGCTAGATTGGGTAACATTCTAGAATGCGCACCTGTTGCCAATACCAAATCTCGATAAGCAAGCGTTGTTTGAGAAGCTTCATTGACTAGCGAGTGAACCACAATGACTTGTTCATCGGTATTAATATCAGTGACTTGATGAAAATTTAATAGGGTCAAGTTTAATGTTTCTGCCATTTTTGCCGCGCTCGCATTGGCGATGGTGTCGGCAAGTTTGTTTTGCGCATAGGCATTTGACAAGGTTGGCTTAGCATAGCTATCACCACTGTCTTGACACACCATGACGATAGGCAAGCTGGTCGTTAGCTTTCTGAGCTCACGCGCTAGCGTATAACCCGCCATCCCTGAGCCAATAATGATTACAGGTTGGGGTTGTGTATTTGGCAGTTGCGCAATAGGCGCATCATTTGAACTGATACTGTCTAAGCTTACACTATTGTCACTGGCACTATCGACACTCGCATTATCGACATTGTTAGTTGATTGCATGATAAAACCCTATTATATTTATTATAGTTCAATCATTTCAAAGTCTACTTTACTGACCCCACATTCAGGGCAAGTCCAATCTTCGGGAATATCTTCCCAACGTGTGCCCGGAAGGATGCCTTCTTCTGGGCAGCCCAATGCCTCATCATACACCCAACCACACACGATACATTGATATTTTTTCATTGATAACTTTCCCTATGTTAGTGGTAACTTTTGCTATTGAAGATAAGGATAAAAATTGCAATTACAATGCCGAGCAGTATGTTAACCATGCAAAACTCACGCAATCACCTAAAAATTTAACTTGCGATAGTTTACAAGTATGCACTGAAACAAGCAAGCCAATGACAGGCAACATTCAATCCCATATCAGAACCTTTAAATCAGTTCGCCCAAGCCTAGCCTATTAATCATGGCTAAAGTAATGGCTTAACGCCATCCATGACCTTGATTGGCTCAGCATGAAAAAATTGCTAAAATAAGGCACGCTTTAGCAATTTTTTACTTAATTTTTACTTAACACTTAATTTTTACTTAACACTTATTTTTTCTGAACTCGGTCAATCCTATGCAATCGACTAGCACCCCTGATTCACCACACCCATTTTGGCAAATCATCAGAGTGGTACCTGATTTTCCCAAACCAGGCATTGCGTTTTATGATATCACGCCATTATTGCGCGCTCACGTCAATGCGGTAATCGATGCGTTACTGGCAGCGATACCACAGCCAGTGTTTGATGCGGTTGATTGTTTTGGCGCCATTGAAGCGCGGGGGTTTATTTTTGCTAGCCTGTTGGCGGGTCGGACAGGCAAAGGTATGGTGTTGGTACGCAAAGAAGGCAAGCTGCCACCGCCTGTGGCGAATAAAAGCTATGCGCTAGAGTATGGTAGTGATACTTTAGAGATGCAGGCGGGACTTGTGCCGGCGAATGTGTTATTGGTGGATGATATATTGGCGACAGGCGGTACCTTGAGCGCTGCGGTGGGACTTTGTGAAGCCGCAGGGCATCAGGTGCTAGGCGCACTTGTATTGCTTGATTTGGTGGATTTGCATCAACCGCTTGCTATACCACTTTATACGGTGTTACAAGCTAAAGGCTAGTGGGGTGGCATGGGGCTAATCATGGTTAAATGACATGATTAGCCGCTAATGAAAATTTAATGAACCAAGCTTTATTCATTAAGGCTTTATTCATTAAGGCTTTATTCATTAAAGCTTTAGTTAACCAAGCCTCTCAAGGTTTGCTCTAACGCTTCTCTAGCTTGGATAAAGCCTTCAATACCGGCAGATAATAACGCTTGGCTGATAGGATCAAGCGCATGCTGCTCGGCAAATTGGGTCTCATCGAGGGTTTCTTTTTTGAGGTCAACAAATTGCATATCGGGAAATAGCTGACGCTCGACTTTGACGTCCATCGTGGCAAGTTGGTCTAGCAAATCAGGCGCAATCGTTAATAAATCACAACCTGCCAAAGCTAATATTTGCTCAATACTGCGAAAACTCGCGCCCATGATTTGGGTGGTGTAGCCATATTGTTTGAAGTAATGATAGATAGTTTTGACTGAGCTCACGCCTTTATCACGGCTGATTTCGATGCTATCGAGTCCTTCATCTTTTTTCTGCCAATCCAAAATCCGTCCGACAAATGGCGAAATCAAGGTAACATCGGCATCGGCACAGGCTTTGGCTTGGTGCAAGCC
Organism: Moraxella sp. CTOTU47616; assembly: GCF_032017465.1. Lineage (NCBI taxonomy): Bacteria > Pseudomonadati > Pseudomonadota > Gammaproteobacteria > Moraxellales > Moraxellaceae > Moraxella > Moraxella sp. CTOTU47616. The sequence continues at coordinate 112,339 of NZ_DALZPU010000001.1, read as the reverse complement.
AAATAGCAGCGTCACGTTACAATGGATACCTTGTTGCTCTAGTGCTTTGGCAGCTTGGATGCCTTCCCACGTGCCAGCGATTTTGATGAGTACGCGTTTTTTATCAATCCCAGCGGCTTCATACGCTTTGATAAATTGCTGCGCTTTGACAATGGTGCCATCGGTATCATAAGACAACCTTGCATCCACTTCAGTGGAAACACGACCATCAATCAGTTTTAAAATTTCGGTGCCGATATAAATGGTGAGCTCATCAATCACCGCCTCCATATCATTGGGGTATTTTTGTAATGTCTCAATTAAAATAGGCTGCATTTGTGGCGCTGACAATGCCTTGGTAATCAAGCTTGGGTTGGTGGTCGCATCGACTGGTTTTAAGCGGGCAATCGCTTGCAAATCCCCAGTATCTGCCACAATGGTTGTCATCATTTTTAGTTGGTTTAAGCTGCTAGTCATGTACTTTCCTAAATGTCAAATTGCTGCATGTCTCTGATAACCTATCAGGGACAAAATGGTATGGTTTCATTCAATGTTAGTTAACTTACCTTAAAAGCTATCACAAACATTGTGACAATCGCTAGTTTTTTTTCTATTTTGCAAGTATTTGTTAAGCATCAAGCAGAAAAATCCAATTTTTTTTAGGGTATGCCAAAAATATTGTGTCTATATCACTATTTGTGATGAAAAAGCGCCGAGCGAAACTCGATTAACAGGCGTGATTTGTGCTAGTATTAGGCAATTTCTGCTATAAAGCCATTTGGTAACTTTGTATATTTCAAGGTATATTTCAAGCTAGGCTGCCTGTGATTTATGACCCCCAGTCCTATCGCGCAGGTCAGTGTTGACTGTTGAGTTGTAATTTTATGAACGAACAAACGATGAGCAATGATGAATTAATGGGACTTCGCCAAAAAATCGATGAAGTGGATGAAAAAATCCAGCGATTAATCAACGAGCGAGCAGGCTACGCGGTGCAAGTAGCCAAAGCCAAAAAGACGCAAGAGGACAATCCGATTTTTTATCGCCCAGAGCGAGAAGCGCAGGTGCTAAAAAAAGTGATGGCGCGTAATGAGGGTCCACTCCCTGCCGATAAAATGGCACGTTTATTCCGCGAAATTATGTCAGTATGCTTAGACTTAGAAGCGCCACAAAAAATTGCTTATCTGGGTCCTGCAGGCACCTTTACTCACATGGCAGCGCTGAAGCATTTTGGCAAAGCCGCCACAACAGTGCCGCTATCGACCATTGCTGATGTGTTTCGTGAAGTGGAAGCCGGCTCTGCGATGTATGGCGTCGTCCCTGTGGAAAATTCGTCAGAAGGCGTGGTTAACCATACCCTTGATGGCTTTTTATCCTCCGATCTGAAAATCATTGGTGAGGTAGAATTACCGGTGCATCATCAATTTTTGGTGGGTGAGCATACCAAAGTGGGCGCAATTTCAAAAATTTATGCCCACAGCCAAGCGCTTGCCCAATGCCGCCAATGGTTAGATACCCATTATCCCAATGTCGAGCGTGTGGCGGTCTCTAGCAATGGTGAAGCGGCGCGCCGTATCAAAAATGAGTGGCACTCAGCCGCCATTGCAGGGGAAGTGGCAGCAAGCGAATATAATTTGCACAAACTATTTGAAAATATCGAAGATACCCCGTCCAATACCACCCGTTTCTTAATCATTGGCCGCGAAGCAGTAGCGCCGTCAGGTCAAGATAAAACCTCGATTTTAGTGGCAGCCAAAGATCAGGCGGGTGCGCTGATTCAAATACTGCAGCCACTAGCAAAACATGGGGTATCGATGACCAGTATCGAAACCCGCCCAGAGCGTCCAAACAAATGGGCGTATGTGTTCTTTATTGATATGCTCGGTCATATTGACGATGCCAATATGCAAGCAGCGCTCGCTGAGATTCGCCCGCAAGTCAAAGATTTACGGGTATTAGGCGCTTATCCAAAAGCGGTGATTTAACCGTTTTTGGCAATAAATTTTTATCAGTATCAATCATCAACTAAAGGTTTTGATATGACGATCCAATCGGTCAATCACAGTATTGAGCAGTTAAAAGCTTATGAAATGGATAAATCCAATGAAGAGCTGACCCGTGAGTATGGCTTGGGTGACATCGTTAAATTGGCGAGCAATGAAAACCCCACGGGCTGCTCGCCACACGTGACCTTGGCAATCACGTCAAAACTGGGCGAATTATCGCGTTATCCTGATGGCGCAGGGCAGGGGCTTAAACAAGCGTTAGCCGATTTTTTGGGCTGTGAAACAAAACAAATTGTGTTGGGTAATGGCTCTAATGAGTTACTCAATAACATTACTGCAAGCTTTGCCGATGGCGATGATGTGATTGTGTATTCTCAATACGCGTTTTCGGATTACGAATTGGCGTCTTTGGGTATCAATGAGCGAACCCAACAAGTTGCTGCCAAAAATTTTGCCCATGATTTGCCTGCGATGCTTGAGAGCGTCAATCAAACTGCCAATTGTAAAATGGTGATTATCACCAATCCCAACAACCCCACAGGCACCGTGCTCGTCAAAGATGACCTGATTAAATTCATCAAAAAAGTGCCATCGGAGGTGATGGTGGTGATTGATGAAGCTTACATCGAATTTGTACCAACGCTCAGCTGTGTAGATTTGATCCAAGAGTATGACAATGTCATTGTGCTACGTAGCTTTTCCAAAGCTTATGGACTGGCAGCCTTGCGCATTGGTTATGCCGTAAGCAGCGCAAGCATTGCCGAGATTTTAAATTATACGCGTCAGTCGTTTAATACCAGTACGTTGGCGCATGCCGCCGCCACAGCAGCGATTAAAGACCAACATTTTATTAACCAATATTTGGCGTTTAACCATGAGCAAAGACAAGCCTTATATGATGGCTTGGATAGCTTAGGTGTCGTCTATGTCAAATCAGCGACCAACTTTGTGATGGTCAATGTCGGTGATGGCATGGACATCTACCAAACTTTGATTGAGCAAGGTGTGGTAGTGCGGCCGATGGTTGGCTACGGTCTGCCAGCCTGGATACGTGTGAGTGTGGGTTTGCCTGAAGAAATTAATCGTTTTTTAGATACGTTGGCGCAGGTATTGAGCTAAGCCAATGTTAGAAAAAAATCGTGAAGTATTTTGGCATTTTTTAGCGTTATTTGTGGTCATCGTTTGGGGAACAACATTAGCAAGCACCAAGGTGCTGCTGGCGGATATGTCACCCATTCAGATTTTGCTGTATCGGTCGTTATTTGCCTATGGGTTATTGTTTGCCATGTCACCTAGACTGCAAACCTTTAGTAGTGTAAAAAACGAAGTGTTGTATTTTTTGTCGGGGCTGTGCGGTATCACCTTGTATTTTTTGCTAGAAAATACCGCATTGCTATATACCTATAGTAGTAATGCGGCGCTGCTAGTCACAGCATCCCCCTTGTTTACGGTGCTGATTGCCAGTTTTATCATTAAAACCCATGCCTTTAGCAAGTTGCTGTTGATAGCCTGTGTGATGGCGTTGGTTGGCGTGGCATTAGTACTGGCTAATCAGCCGATGAGTTTAACCAATGGCATGCTAGGTAATATTTTAGCGATATTAAGTGGGTTGGCGTGGTCATTTTTTGGCTTTGCTAACAGTGCAATTAAAGATGCGCTCAACCCGATGGTACGCATGCGTAAAGTGTTTTTGTATGGCATAATCACCGCGTCGCTGTATATGCTTGTGACAGGTGAAGGCTTTATCAACCTTCATGCGTTTACGCCCATTAATCTGGCAAATTTACTGTTTTTAGGTGGTATCGCTTCTGCCTTGTGTTTTGTGTTGTGGACCAATGCCAATAAGCATTTGGGCGTGGTGAAAACCTCGCTGTATATTTATTTTATTCCGCTCATTGCGGTATTGTTGGGTGTGGTTTTATTGGGCGAAACAATCACCATCACCACTATGTTGGGTGGGATTTTGATTGCGTTGGCAGTCTTTTTAGCAAATTATAAAAAATCGGTAAGTTAAATGTTTGAAAAAGTGTGTTTTATTGGGCTAGGGCTCATCGGCGCAAGTTTGGCACAAGCCATGCGTGATAAAAAATTGGTCAAATCAATTGTGGCGGTCAGCCGTTCACAATCAACCATTGATAAAGGTATCAACTACGGACTGCTTGATGCAGGATTTGATGATGCTGCCCTTGCGGTGCAAGGGTCAGACTTGGTGGTGATAGCCACGCCGGTAAAGGCGGTCAAAAAAATTTTTGAACAAATCAAACCCTTTATTACCGATAAAAGTATTATCATGGATGTGGGCAGTACCAAAGGCAATATCATTGCAGACGCCAGCGCGGTGTTTGGTGACGATATGCCCAAAGGTTTTGTGCCCGCCCATCCGATTGCCGGCGCAGAAAAATCAGGGATTGATGCGCGTAATGCCAAACTATTTGATAACCACAAAATCATCTTAACGCCCCTCGATACCACGAGCAAACAAGCGGTTAAAAAAGTGATTGCGCTATGGGCACAGACTGGCGCAGAAGTGGTGACCATGTCAGCGGATTATCATGATAAGGTGCTCGCGCGTACCAGTCATTTACCCCACTTGCTAGCCTACAATCTAGTCGCGCAATTAGCCAAGCACAACGACAATATGGATATTTTTCGTTTCGCGGCGGGTGGCTTTCGGGATTTTACCCGTATCGCCGCCAGCGACCCAACCATGTGGCATGATATTTTTTATGCCAATAAAACCGCGTTACTCGATGCCATTGATGAATTTAGTGAGCAATTAAGCCAGTTGAAAGCAATTATTGAAACCAATGATTCTGAGCGGATGCTGGGTATATTGACCCAAGCCCAAGCCGCTCGACAACATTTTGGACATATGTTAAATAAAACGCCTTATTTGGAAAAACAAGCCATGAAGCAAACTTACGTTATCGCCCCAGCGCAACAATTTGAAGGCAGTCACACCGTCGCAGGTGACAAGTCTATTTCTCACCGTTCGATTATGTTTGGTTCGTTAGCCAAAGGCACCACCACGGTGACAGGGTTTTTGGAAGGTGAAGACGCACTCGCTACTTTGCAGGCCTTTCGCGATATGGGCGTAGTGATTGAAGGTCCAAACCAAGGCAGAGTAGTGATTCATGGGGTTGGATTACATGGGTTAAAACCCTCGCATGATCCGCTATACATGGGTAATTCAGGCACCAGTATGCGCTTGTTATCAGGTATTTTATCAGCACAAAAATTTGATTCGGTGATGACGGGCGACCCGAGTTTATCCAAACGTCCAATGGAACGGGTCGCCAAGCCTCTGCGGGATATGGGTGCCAAAATCCAAACCACGGGCGAAAAAGGTACACCGCCGATTAGTATCACAGGCAACCAAACTTTAACAGGTATCCGCTATGAAATGCCGATGGCATCAGCGCAGGTGAAATCGTGTTTGCTGCTAGCAGGGCTATGGGCACAAGGCACTACCACGGTAATTGAGCCAGAAGTGACGCGCGATCACACCGAGCGCATGCTGACGGCATTTGGTTATCCTGTGACAGTATCAAAAGTGCACAATGGCAATCAAATTAGTGTAACAGGGGGCGGCGAATTAACGGCATGTGATATCGCAGTGCCTGCTGATATCTCATCGGCGGCATTTTTTATGGTCGCAGGTGCCATCGCCCAACAAGGCAATGTGACCATCAAAAAAGTGGGCATCAATCCCACGCGCACCGGCGTGATTGATATCTTAAAGCTGATGGGTGCTGATTTGACATTGACCAATGAAACCACCGTTGGCGGTGAGCCAGTTGCCGATATTGTGGTGAAATCTTCAAAGTTGCAAGGTATTGAGATTCCTGAGCACTTGGTGCCACTCGCCATTGATGAATTCCCTGTGTTGTTTGTGGCAGCAAGTTGTGCCACGGGGAAAACGGTGCTACATGGCGCAGCTGAACTACGCGTTAAAGAATCTGACCGTATTCAAGTCATGGCAGATGGGTTAAAAACCTTAGGAATTGCCTGTACCGTACTCGATGATGGCATTGAAATTGAAGGTCGCGGTGATGTGGCACAGGTATTTGGCGGTGGTGAGATTGAATGTCACCATGACCATCGCATTGCCATGAGTTTTACTGTGGCAAGTTTGCGCGCAAGCGATACGATTACCATTCATGGTACCGAAACGGTCAATACTAGCTTCCCTAACTTTGCTGAACTGGTCAATAGTGCAGGATTGCAAGTTAAAGTAGTGACTGACTAAACCCTAGGTGAGCTAAATTTGTATCACTGTCGCAAGTCTTTACATGGATGACATGAAAACTAAGATAGACTATGACTTTCTTAGTTTTTACTTTTTTATAAAAAATAAAATTTATCGTTGTATTAATGAAAAATCAAATCCCCGAACATCAAATCCTTAAGAGTCAAATCCCCCAAAGTCAAACCATTGATATCATCAATAGTGACATTCCGACCCGTGCCGTTGATATTACTGACCATGAAAAACCAACCGTAGTGACCACCCCCAAAGGCGTATTGACCGCACTGGCTGCTTTTTTGATTTGGGGTTTTTTCCCCCTGTATTTTAAGCTACTCAAAGAGTATGATGCGATTGAAATCATTGGGCATCGAATTATTTGGACGTTTGTCACGATTTTACTGATCATGACAGTGACCAAAAACTGGCACTGGGTAAAAGTGATTCAAGCCAACCCAAAATGGCTACTTTATACTGCCGTTTCGGGTGCGATTATCTCAGTCAATTGGTTGGTGTACGTGTGGGCGGTCAATCATGATCAGATTTTGGAAGCCAGTTTGGGCTATTATATTGGTCCGTTGATGGGTATTTTACTATCCCTTGTGGTCATCAAAGAAAAACTGCGTCCTTTGCAATGGATGGCAGTGATTTTGGCAGCGATAGGTGTGGCGATTCAGTTAGTCGTGCTGGGTAAATTGCCGTGGGTATCGTTAGTGTTAGCGAGTAGCTTTTCTGTGTATGGTTTGATGCATCGCCATACCCCGCTTGACGCACTGTCTGCGATGTTTATTGAAACGGCATTATTGGTGCCGGTCTTTATTGGCTGGTTTGCTATGCATAATGTTGCTAGTAGTCAGTTAGATTTTTGGCTGTCGCCATCAATTTTTTTATTGATGATTGCAGGGCCTGTGACCTTGATACCTTTGCTCATGTTTAATAAAGCCACCAAAATGGTTAATTTTAGCTTATTGAGCTTTTTAAATTATTTGACCCCGTCCATGATTTTTTTATTGGCGATATTCTTGTATCATGAGCCTTTTAACATTTATAAATTGATTACCTTTGCCTTTATTTGGACAGGGTTGGTATTTTTTAGTTATGATTTAATCAAACAACGAAATACCTAACGAGAGTAAAAATGACTACACCAGAAACCACCCAACAAACTAACCTTGAAACGCCCCATACTAGCACGCAAGCACCCACACAAAAAACCATGCATGAATCGCTATATTCAGCGGCGGATGCCTTACATGCGATTGCAAACGAAAAGTCCAACAGTCAGCCAATCAAGCTGACGGGCAATTCAACGGATATGGTATTTGTGAAGGGTCTCAAAGTCGATGCCGTGATTGGCGTGTATGAGTGGGAGCAGCAAATAACCCAACCATTGATTTTTGATATTGAAATGGTGGGCTGTCAATACCAAGCGTCGCAGACTGATAATATTCAAGATGCCATCAATTATAAAAGTGTCAGTGAGCGTGTGGCTGAAGTGAGCATTGCCAATAAAGTGGCGCTATTAGAGCGGTTAGCGCAATTGGTCGCTGAGATGATTTTGGCAGAATTTGCCCCAGAAAAAGTCACAGTGACGATTCATAAACCCACCGCCATCAAACAAGCCGATAGTGTCGGGGTTAAAATTACCCGTTTTCAGCAAAATTAATTAGCCTAAGCAAAAATATGTTTATTTGAGCATTTGAGTATGAGTGTACCACCGCGTGATGTCATAGTCATCGAAGCCTGTGTTTTGTCGTTAGCCAGTAATGTCAAACAATCTTATTATTTACAAAAAGTCAAAGACTGGCTGCAAAACTTTGGCACGTTGACCCTCAGCGCGATTCATAGTAGTGAAGATACTTGTAGTGATAACAATTTAAACGAAGATTTAAACAAGCAAACATCCAATACACCGGTTTATTTTAACCAAGTGGCATATTTAGACTTTGCGCAGCCAATAGATTATTGGCAATGGCTACAACTCACCAAGCAGTTTGAACAGCAACAAGACAGACTTCTGTACCAAAAACCCGCTGTTACATTAGACATTGATATCATTGCGGTAAAATGCCTGCATCAAATTGACAATATCGACAATAAACTCGATGAAAAAGGCAATCGATTCGTGCTATTTGCTCAATCAGCAAACCAGTGGTTAGGCATCCGCCGGCGTTTTCCACTAGCTTGTTATGACCAAGTAGGGATAGTAGATTTATCAAAAAATATCGATTTGTCCTTTATCCGAAGTTTTTAATCCTCATCGCTATCACTATGAATATCACTGTCACTATCAATGCCCAATTTTTTCATACGGTAGCGCAGTGAGCGAAACGTTGTATTTAACAGTTTAGCAGCTTGGGTGCGATTCCAACCACTGCAGTTGAGCGCCGCGATAATGACTTTTCGTTCTTGATTCATCAAATATTCTTCCAGCCCTTCGGCAGGCAGTTGACCTTCTTCAGCGGCGGGCTGGGCTAAATTAGGTGCATTGATATTCCCTATCGGCGCATCTAAAGTTAACGATTCATGGGTTAACGCATCATGGGTGGATTGGGTTGGTGTGGGCGTGGGCGTAAGTTGAATATTGGGTTTGACTTTGTAACCACTTGCAAACAAGTTGCTGCCATAGGAAGTATTGATGGGGCTGTTGGAAGCGGATTTAGGCTCGGCTAAGGGCTCAACTTTTGGCGCGCTCGGTTGACTCGGTATTGATAAGACGGATTGATTGGGGGTTTCTGTGATTTCATGAGTTTTTTGGATTTCATGGATTTCATGGATTCTAGGAGTGTCAGGCGATACGTTGGCGGCTGATAATGGCAAATTCAAATGATGGGCTTCAATCACATTATCATCAGCTAGGGTAATCGCCCGCTCTAAGATATTTCTTAATTCACGCACGTTGCCTGCAAAGTGATGGTTTGTCAATTGAACCGCGGCTTCATTGGATAATGTCAGTGGCTGCGCTAGTCCCCAATCGTCTGCAATCAAAGAGATAAAATGATTGGCTAACAGTAAAATATCATCACGCCGTTCATTGAGACTGGGTAATTTTACTTCAATCACGTTGATGCGATAATATAAATCTTGTCTAAATTCACCCGTTTCGACAAGCTTAGCCAAATTTTTATGGGTAGCGGATAAAAGACGCACATCCACGGCAATCTCTTGGGTGCTCCCAATGGGGCGGATTTTCTTTTCTTGAATGGCGCGTAATAATTTGACTTGCATGGAAATCGGCAAATCCGCTACTTCATCCAAAAATAGCGTGCCGCCATTTGCTTGTTGGAATAACCCTTCTTTGTCTGCGGTAGCCCCAGTAAAGCTGCCTTTTTTGTGCCCAAAGAACTCACTTTCCATCAACTCTGAAGGGATGGCACCGCAGTTAACAGGCACAAAATTGGCAGAGCAGCGCGGGCTTAAATCATGAATAAGCTTGGCAACGACTTCTTTACCGGTGCCCGATTCTCCCCACAAAAATACGGGCGCTTGGCTACGCGCCAATTTTTTGATGGTGGTTTTGAGCTGGGCAATGGCGTTAGATTGTCCGATTAGGCGACTGCTAAAAGGATCATAGACTTCTTTACAATTGAGTTTATTGGCATTTTCCGCCACCTTCAAGGCGTTTTCGACCAACTGGCGTAGCCGTGATAGCTCAAGTGGCTTGTTGACAAAATCAAAGGCGCCCAATTTTAACGCTTCAATCGCCAAATCCATGCTACCGTGGGCGGTAATCACTGCCACAGGGGTTTTGGCATAATTTTTACTGATAAATTTAACGATATCTAGTCCTGTGCCATCAGGAAGTTTGAGATCGGTTAAGCAAAAATCAAAATTATACGCTTGAAGATGGCTGATGCCGGTGGCATAGTCATAGGCGACTTTGGATTCTATGCCCATTTTTTTGAGTGTCATCTGCATCAAGCGACACAAATCTACTTCATCATCAATAATCAATGCTAATGACATACAGATGCAAAACCTTTAACACAAAGTAATTAGAGGGATTATAGCTCTTCGCTTGTTTTATCGTCAGTCAGCTATGGCAAAACAAGCTAGTGCAGACGTTATGGTGGGCTAACTTATGATAGCCCAGCTATTTGCTAGCTCAGTCGCTTACTAACTCATTCACTTGCTAGTCTCTGCCTCACAAGCACCTTTGGTGACGCTCATAGTCTTGTCCATAGCATTGACGCCATTATTTGCCATACAAGCGTTGCCATAGGTTTGATAGCGGACGATGCCATTATTGATAGTTTTGACGCAGACAGGATCATATTGCATGGTGCACATCATCTCAGGTTTCTTGATGGGCTGAGGCATAGGTTGGGGGTTTTGCTGATCTGAGCTAACAGCTTGGCAGCCAAATAAACTTAATGAGAAACAGAGTGGGGTAAAAAACTTGAACATAGCATTTCCTTATTGTGTTCAGTAGGTGATATAAGAGGTGATACAAGCAGCATTGAGTATACCAAAACTCAGTGAAATCATCCCCAATAATAACCCGCTTGCCAAATTATTATTGCTATTATCTGTTACCAAATCTTTAAAACTTAAGCAGGCAGCCCGCCGTCAGCCGTTGGATCAGTAACCAAGCACGCCCCAAATCCGCCTATCCCCAAATACAAGGCTGATGATTAAAGAAAAATTGCCGAATTTGTCAGACACAGCGTAAGGGTTAAAAGGCAAAAGTTAAAAGCTAAGAGTTAAAAAGATTCGTTGAAGTCAATGTCATAGCGCAGTCAAAAGTTGTTGTGAAATTTGTTAGCGCATTTTATTTTATAGTTAAATTGATAAAGATTCACTATAACGATGTAACACTCGTTTGATCAAGAGGCAATCATGTTAACACTCACTTTTTTGGGTACATCAGCAGGGATACCCACCAAACACCGCAACGTCACCGCGCTTGCTGTATCACTCATCAATCCTTATAGCAAAGCAAAAAACGTCCCTTGGGTATTAGTGGACTGTGGGGAAGCCACCCAGCATCAATTACTCAAAACCCCGTTGTCCGTGATGCAGCTAGAATTGATTTGTATCACCCATGTGCATGGTGACCACTGTTATGGCTTGCCAGGGTTACTGGCAAGTATGGCGATGAGTGGGCGCAAGCATCCATTAACCCTTATCGCTCCACAAGCCATTGCCGATTATCTTGCAGCCGTGCAAGCCACGACAGCGCTGATGATAAGTTTTGACATTAATTTTATCGCCATTGAAAATAGAGCGCAGGGAGATAGTTACCAACCCATCACGCTGGATTTGACAGATGACCATCAGCTACAAGTTGACGTGATTGCGCTATCACACCGTGTCCCTAGCCATGCCTTTAAATTCACCCAGCGCCTGTCCAAAAAAACCTTATTAACCCAAAAACTCACCGAGCTTAACGTGCTAGATAAACGGTTATGGGGCAAACTTAAATACGGTATTGATGTCGATCTAGATGATAACACCTTGCTAAAATCCGCGGATTTTGTCACCACCACGCTGCATAAAACCGTGCTGATAGTCGCAGGCGACAATGACTCACCTGAGCTATTAGCCGATGCCATATCAGATACCGATGTGTTGGTACACGAGGCTACTTATACCCAAGCAATCGCTGATAAACGAAAAGTAGCCCCTAACTATTTTGACTCCATGCATTCAACCGCCAAGCAAGTTGCCGATTTTGCGCAGCTATCACAAATAAAAAACCTGATTTTGACCCATTTTAGCGCGCGTTTTCAACCTTTTGATAAACCTAGCAGTAAAACTTTGAATATGTCAGATATTCGGGCAGAAGTGGCTGCCAGTTATCAAGGTAATTTTTGGCTTGCCCAAGATTTTGATGAATTTGAAATCGACAATGGCAACCTTAAAAAACGCAATACGCAAATAAACTAACCCTCAAAAAGCTATCTTGTTAAAAGAAAATTTTGTAAAAAGTTTTATTGATAACTTTTTTTTATACGCACCAGTCAAATTTACTTGTTATTCCGCCTAGAATTATTTTGCATAATTAATTATATTTATGGTAATTTAATTATCATTTTTTTAATTTATAACTGTCTAAGCTAATCGTCAGTTGTGGATTGAGAATCCAACCGAACCGCTTGAGGAGAGTGTATGCAAATTGGTGTACCAAAAGAAACTGCATTATATGAAAATCGGATTGCGATTACCCCCGATACCATTAAAAAGTTCATCAAGTTGGGTCACAATATTGTGGTCGAACGCGATGCAGGTAAAGGTTCGTTTATTACCAATGATGCATTGGAACAAGCAGGGGCACAAATTGTTGAGGATGCGATCTCAACAAGTGATGTGGTGCTGACGGTCAATAGCTTGCCGATCGAACAAATCAACCAGCTAAAACAAGAAGCGATTGTCATCGGTATGATGAATCCGTATCGCAATGCCAATTTGCAGGACTATGCCAATCGCCACGCCAAAGTGTATGCCATGGAGCTATTGCCCCGAACTTTGTCGCGGGCACAAAACATGGACGTGCTGTCATCCCAAGCCAACTTGGCAGGTTATAAAGCGGTGATTTTGGCTGCCAACCAGTTTGGTCGTCCTTTCCCCATGTTTATGACATCGGCAGGTACGGTGAAACCTGCGCGTATTGTCATCCTAGGCGTGGGCGTCGCGGGTTTGCAAGCGATTGCCACCGCGCGTCGTTTGGGAGCGGTTGTGGAAGCCAGTGACTTACGTCCCACCGTGCGTGATCAAGTGGAGTCAGTCGGTGGTAAATGGCTCGATGTTCCCATGAGCGATGAGGAAAAAGCCAAAGCCAAAGACACAGGCGGCTATGCTTGGACACCGTCTGAGCAATATATCAAAGACCAAGCCGCGGTTGTCGATAAAGCAGTCAGCCAAGCAGATATCGTGATTACCACGGCTCAAATTCCTGGTCGCAATGCCCCGCGTTTGATACACCAAGCTACCATCGATAAAATGAAATCTGGCTCAATTCTACTTGATATGGCCGTAGAAACAGGCGGTAATGTGGAAGGCTCAGTGGTGGGACAAAATATCATCACCCCAAACGGTGTTACCATCATGGGTGTGCCCAATATTCCATCGACCTTGGCGGCGCAGTCATCGGCATTGTATGCCAACAATTTGTATAACTTTTTTGCAACCTTGATGGATGACAATAAAGTGTTTGCGCTTAATCCAGAAGATGAAATCCAAAAAGCCTTGCTGGTTACTAGCCAAGGTCAAGTATTGTTAGCCAGTCGCTAACCTAATTTTCATTTAATTTTACCTATCGAGGTTAGGAGGTTTTATGTTATTGACCCTATTAGCGTCTGCGACATCTGCCACCCCATTTGTGGCAATCTTTAGTATCTTTGTTTTGGCTATTTTTGTGGGTTATTACGTGGTTTGGGGGGTAACACCTGCACTGCATACCCCACTCATGGCAGTGACCAATGCCTTATCCAGTATTGTCATCGTCGGTGCCATGCTGCAGACCGTCAGCATCAATGGGGATATGTTTACCCCAACAAGTCTTTTGGGGGCGTTTGCGGTATTTTTAGCCAGCATCAATATTTTTGGTGGTTTTTCGGTGACGGAACGTATGCTAGCGATGTTTAAATCAAAAGATAAAAAAGCCAAAGCTGAGCCAAACAAAGAAGGAAATGCTTGATGAATGAGAATTTGAATTGGGTCGCCCAACATGCGGATTGGTTTTATTTGATTGGTGCGGTGCTATTTATTTTAACCTTACGGGGTTTATCAAGTCCAAAAACCGCCATCCGTGGTAACCGATTCGGTATGATAGGTATGGCGATTGCCATTATCACTACCTTTTTCTTGGCACCCAGTCCGGTATTTGTATTAATTGTTGGCGCGATGGTGCTAGGCGCGGTGGTCGGCACTTGGAAAGCACGTACTGTTGCCATGACGCAAATGCCAGAAACCGTGGCTTTGATGCACTCTTTAGTCGGTCTATCGGCAGTTGCCATTGCACTAGCGAGCGTGTTGCATACAGGCGTCGAGCATAGCACCATCGCGCGGTTTGAGTTGTTTGTGGGCTGTTTTATTGGTGCAATTACCTTCTCAGCGTCAATGTTTGCTTTTGGTAAATTGGCGGCAAAAAGCTGGGCAAAGACGATTAAAGGCAGTTGGGTAAAACCTGTCCAAGCGCTATTGTTCATCGCGATGTTAGCATTTGGTATTATGTATTTTACCACCCAATCTATGCCAGCGTTTTATGCCATGACCATTTTGGCTATTATTTTTGGCTGGATGTGGATTGCGCCGATTGGTGGCGGTGATATGCCTGTGGTGGTATCGCTACTCAACTCATTCTCTGGGTGGGCAGCAGCCGGTATCGGTTTTACCCTAGGTAACTCAATGTTGATTATCGCAGGGTCTCTGGTGGGTTCATCTGGGGCGATTTTGTCCTACATTATGTGTAAAGCCATGAACCGTTCACTGCTCAACGTATTGTTTGGCGGTATGTCAAGCAGCTCAGCCGCTGCGACAGAAGAAGATACCGGACCCAAAACTTACCGTACAGGCTCACCTGAAGATGCTGCCTTTATGATGGAAAACTCTAGCAGTGTCGTCATTGTGCCAGGCTATGGTATGGCGCAAGGCCGTGCCCAAAATGCGGTAAAAGAGCTTTATGAAATGCTCAAAGAAGAAGGCGTGGACGTGCGTTTTGCCATTCACCCCGTGGCAGGTCGTATGCCAGGTCATATGAACGTACTATTGGCTGAAGCAGATGTGCCGTATGAAGATATCTTAGAAATGGATGAAATCAATTCCGACTTTGCAGGTACAGATGTTGTGCTGATTATCGGTGCCAATGACGTGGTCAACCCAGCGGCAAAAGACGATCCAAACTCACCGATCTTTGGTATGCCAATTCTTGAAGCAAACAAAGCGCAAACCGTGATGGTCATCAAACGCTCAATGAGTGCCGGCTACGCAGGTCTTGATAATAGCTTGTTCTACATGGACAAAACCATGATGATCTTTGGCGATGCCAAAAAAGTAGTAGAAGACATGATTCGCCATATCAATGGTACAGGTCACTAAGTTTTTGTAACTTCAATCAACCCTGACTAACCAGTTTAGTCAGGGTTTTTTATTTGCTATAATCAGGCGGATATCACAAGGAAAATTCATGAATTTATTACTTCGTTACCTTATCTTATGTTTGATGCTAAAATCCGATAAAGCAAAGTCATCCAAACCAAGCTATAGCGATGCGATCATCCGCTACTATCGGATTTTGCCACATGATATGGGGTTTCGTCACCATGTGCCTAATTATCGCTACTTAAGCTTTATTGAGCTCAATATCCAGCAGTGGCTGATGCAGCAACGTCCAACGGACAAGCTAGGTTGGGTGATTGCATCGCAACAATTAACTTATATCAAAGAAAGCTTTTTGTTTGATAAATTGGCGCTTCGCAGTCAATTATTGGCTTGGGATAAAAAATACCTGTATTTTCGCCACGAGTTTTGGGTGAAAAATGACTTAAATGTGGTGGCACTGACCAAAATTGTATTGATGTTGGATGGGCAAGTGCAACCGACCAGCGTCATTGTACAGCAAGATGAACAAGCTCATCCTGTCATCAAAACTTGGCAAGACAATCTTAACGAAATCAAAAAACTCACCCCCATCAAATAACTGGAGAAAAAATATGTCCCTCAAATGGAACGACACGTTAGAAATTGCCATTCAACTTTCTGAAAAATACCCTGATGAAGACGTGCAATATATTCGTTTTACCGATTTGCATCGGTATGTGACGCAGTTGGAAGAATTTGGCGATGACCCAACCAAATCGACCGAAAAACAACTAGAAGCGATTCAAATGGCTTGGCTAGACGAACTAGATTAAGCTGAATGCTAGATTCTTCTTCATACTAGATTGTTAATGAGCAGTAGCTAAATTAATTTACCCATGAAAAATTACCCACGTTTGCTTAATGCGTCAGCCAAAAATAACATTTTTTGATGTCATTGACTTGGGTAAATAATCATTTGCCAACCTCACGAAGATTGCCAACCCCAGCAAAATTAGCCGTATCACTGGGCTGTTAGCATGCCATATGTAGGTTAACAGTATTTAGTTTAACAGTAAGTTTTGTAATATTTGCTCATAAATTGCGGCAAGTTTGCCCAAGTCTTCAACTGCTACACACTCATCAATTTGGTGGATGGTTGCATTACGCACGCCAAGCTCAACCACTTCAGGCGACCTATTGTCAACATTCAGCGTTGCGATAAAACGACCATCTGAAGTGCCGCCTGTGGTTGACAGCTCTGTATCTGTCCCTGTCACGGCTTTAATCGCGGATTGACAGGCGCCGACGAGGTTGCCTTGCGGCGTCAAAAATGGGTTGCCTGATAATTTCCAATTGATGTGATAACTGGCTGCACCGTCTTGAAAATGCTTGTCAAAAATCGCATGGGTGGTCGCTTTAAGTTTCTCATCGTTGGTCTCAGTTGAAAAACGAAAATTAAACTCAGCGCTTAAAGTTGCAGGAATCACATTGTTAGCCCCAGTGCCTGCATTAAGGTTGGAGATTTGCAGGGTGGTGGCGGGAAAATACGCATTGCCATTGTCCCAAGTTTGGCTACAAAGCTCGGATAGGGCTGGCAAGGCATAATGAATAGGGTTCACTGCCAAATGCGGGTAGGCAACATGACCTTGTTTGCCAGTGACTGTCACAACGGCGCCAAGCGAGCCACGGCGACCATTTTTGATGATATCGCCCAAGGTGTGAGTGCTAGAGGGTTCGCCAATCAAGCAATAGGTTATGGGTTGGTTGCGCGATTGCAATGTTTCTACCACTTTGATTGTACCGTTGACCGAAGGACCTTCTTCGTCAGCGGTGATTAAGAAGGCAATTGAGCCGTGATGATTGGGGTGCTTGGCGACAAAATTTTCAACAGCGACAGTAAATGCCGCAATCGCTGTTTTCATGTCTGCAGCACCACGCCCATACAGTATGCCATCTTTGATAGTAGGCTCAAATGGCGGATAAGTCCATTGGCTGACATCGCCCGTGGGCACGACATCGGTATGTCCTGCAAAACATAATACGGGCGCCTGCGCCTGCCCACGACCTTGACGAATTGCCCATAAATTTTTGACTTCTGCTTCGCGTCCTGTTGCACCTTTTTCACCAAAGTATAAAAATTCACAATCAAACCCAAGGTGGTTAAGCCGCTCAGCCAGTATATTTTGACAGTCAAGGTCAGTTGGCGTCACTGATGGCTCGCGCATCAGCTGTAAACTTAGTGCTAAGGTTTGCGCTTGAAGGTGGTCTAAATCAGTGGCATTACTGGCATAATCAGTCATTGTCGTTTCCTTAAAATCTCTCAAAAAGCTCGCTTATTTGCGCTGCATATTAGCATAAATTAGCGCCTTAGCGGGTCGCATTGTTCGCAATCGCTCAGGATTTTGGCTACAATACGCTTTTTTTCTCGCTATGCTTTTTTCTTATTGTGCTTTTTTGTGTTTTTTGCGAATGTTACTGGGGACGTGTGATACCGATGAATATCTCTACTTTTTTAATGGGCATGAGCGTGTGCTTTTCGTTAATTTTGGCGATTGGGGCGCAGAATGCATTTGTGCTGAAACAAGGGCTAAAACAACAATTTGTGTTTATCGTGTGTTTGATTTGCGCATTATCTGATGCGGTATTGATTACGGGTGGCGTGTTTGGTTTTGGCAAGCTGATTTCGCAATTCCCGCTGATTATCACCATCGCAAAATACGCAGGGGCGTTGTTTTTAATTGTGTATGGTGCTAGAAGTTTTATTGCGGCTTATCAATCAGACCAATCGCTCGTGGCGCAGGGTGAAGACGTTGGTAATTTAAAACAAGTGATTGCCATGTGCTTGGCATTTACTTGGCTTAATCCCCATGTGTATTTAGATACGGTGATTTTGCTTGGGACGATTGCATCACAGGTTACCGATAAACTGGCGTTTGCGTTGGGTGCAATTTTATCTTCGTTTATCTTCTTTTTTAGTTTGGGTTATGGTGCGCGTGTGCTGCAGCCGCTATTTGCCAAACCACTGTCTTGGAAAATTCTTGATATCCTTATCGGGATTGTGATGTGGGGGATTGCGGCAAGTTTATTGCTGGCTAATTAGCCCATCTTTTCTCATCCAAGTGGCAATGGAGAAGCGTTCACGATGGGTAATTGCGACTTGATGGACTAAGTTACTGTTAAAAATCACCAATCTGTTACCTTGGGGCTGTAATTGTTGTTGTGTTTCATGCTGATCGATGACGACAATTTCACCGCCATCGTGCACGCCCCAACCCTCATTGAGATAAAAAACCGCCGATAACACACGTTCATCACGCCCTTGCGGATTGTCTGAATGCCACTGATAACCAAAACCTGCAGGGTAGCGGGCATAATGGGCTTCACTACGGCGAATGCCGGTGTATAAGGTTTGATTAAAAAATTGCGCGAGCTCATTAATCGCTTGTAGATACTGCATACCAATCGGACAGTGCTCATCAATCCAGCGCGTGCTATCCCCGCGAATGCTAGTGATTCGCTCACCCTGCGTCAAATTGGCGGCTTGGTAATCAATCAAGCCACTCTCTTTTTGTAACGCCTGAAAAAATTTGACGTCAAAACAGTCATCTAGCACGATAAACCCGTCATTAACCAAACCGTCAAGCTGTGCGTCATTTATTTTTTCAAACCAATTGGGCAGGATAAAATTCAACTCTGGCATATGCGCTATGTTTCCTCCACTATTGTTTAAACATTTAACTGGGCAATTTTTAGCAAAAACTTCTAGCAAAAACTTCGCCAATTTTTGATAGCTATGCTACCATACCTGCTAATTTGTTTACGAAAAATTTATTATGAATTATCAACACAGCTACCACGCGGGCAACTTCGCTGATGTGGTAAAACACGTTTTATTACTCCAATTACTTGAGATGATGAGCGCCAAGCCAAAACCTTATTATATTTTGGATGCGTATGGTGGGCGCGGTTTGTATTCACTGGCCAGTGATGAAGCCAAAAAAACTGGTGAAGCCATCCATGGTATTACCAAACTGCTAGCGCAAGATAACAGTCAAGCGTCACAGGCGGTGCAAACCTATTTACAAGATATTGGCTACGCCAAAAAATTCTACGATAAGCATGTGTATCCAGGTTCGCCTTGGTTTATTGCCCATCACATCGAAAAACAACAAGACGCTCACCCAGAGATTAACAATCGCGCCGAAGCGTTTGAATGGAAAGCAAGCGAGTTTGATGCGCTCAACTACCAACTGCACCAATTGCCCATTGGCGTGCAACATCGCAATGCCTATGAAGGGATTTTGGCGGTACTACCACCGCAAGAAAAACGCGGGTTGATTTTAATCGACCCCCCCTTTGAACAGGAACACCGTGATTTTAGCGCATTGGTAGATTTATTGGTAAAAGCGCATAAAAAATGGTCAACCGGGGTGTTGGCTCTTTGGTACCCCATCAAAAACAACGACGCGGTTGAGCTGTTTTATAAAAAAATGAAACGCACCGAAATCCGTCGTCAGTTGGTGCTTGAGCTGAATATTTTCCCACCCGATTTGCCGATGGGCTTAAATGGGACGGGTATGTTGGTGATTAATCCACCGTGGCAATTTGATGCTAAAGCAGAAGAAATTTTGCAATATCTACAGCCAATTTTGCAGCATCCTGAAAGCCCACAAATGAGTGTGGAGCAGCGCACCAAAGTACAATGGTTGGTTGGCGAATAATTCACACTTGGCGGGTTAACTGGTCATCAAACCCGCCAAATTTTGCAATTTTTTACCGAGCTCGATGCACCTAGCAACAGAAAATTTATTATAGACGACCTGCAAGAGACAACCTGCAAGGATAATCAATGAATAACGATAATAATAACCAACCAACCCTTATCAAGACGCCCATCGACGCATTACAACAGCCGCAACAGCCGCAACAGCACACTAAGGATATCAATCCAATTCAGCTTGAGCATCAGCGAAACCGTGAATTGGCAGAAACCGATGACTATGATGGGCTCACCTTTGAAGTCATTGAAAATGCGCGTGTCGCTGACAAAACGATTGCGCAAAAAGGCGTTTATTTAATTCCCAATTCATTTACGCTATTGTCGCTGCTTGCGGCATTTTATTCGATTACCCAAAGCGCGTTGGGAGAAGGGCATTATATGCGTGCCTGTGTGGCGATTTTTATCTCGGCATTGCTAGATGGATTAGATGGTCGGGCTGCAAGGCTGTTCAATGCACAAAGTCCCTTTGGCGAGCAGCTAGACTCGCTAGCCGACTGCATCGCGTTTGGACTTGCGCCTGCGTTATTGATTTATCATTATGCGTTAGAGCCGTTGGGGCGTATTGGTATCGCTTGCGCCTTTGTGTATGCTGCCTGTGCCGCGTTGAGACTGGCGCGTTTCAATGTACAAATTGGTGTTGTTGATAAAAAATACTTTGTCGGGGTAGCAAGTCCGTTAGCCGCTATTTTAGTCACGACGTTTGTGATGGTGCATATGGATTGGCAAGTTGAATTGCCGGCGACCAGTCCCGCTTTTCAAATTTTGGCAGCCATTTGGGTAGTGATTGCGGGCTTTTTGATGGTGAGTAATTTAAAATACTATAGCTTTAAAGAGTTTGATAAAAAGCGTGTCCCGTTTGTGGCATTGATTTTGATTGTGTTTGCGCTCGGTATCGTGCTGTATAATATTCCTGCAGGACTGCTGGCGATTAGCGTGATTTACGCCTTATCGGGCCCAGTAACTGCGGTTTGGAGCAAGCTTAAACGCAAACCTGTTTAGAGCTACTTTAGGTTTTTTTGTTTCAGTAGTAATTTTTTTTAGAAACGGATGTTCAAATAGTATAAAAACTGGCATGATGAGCGTATCGTTTTCATGCCCGTTTTTTTTGGGTAACATGATGCGTTGTTCAAGGATATGAACCATTAATTTCCTCATAAGGAGTATGAGATGCACCGTCAGTCTGATTTAATCCACCCTGCTTTTAACCTAACCAAAATTTTTATCTCCGTGTGTTTGGCATCAACCTTAGCCGCTTGTGGTAGCGATAATGATTCCACTACAACGCCACCTGCCAAAACAGGCGTTGCTTCACTGCCCACAGGTAATTTAATCAAAGATCCATTAACGACCAAAAATCTCACCGCCAGCGCCTTAACCCAGTTATTTAATACCACAGACCCCGATTTTAGCAAAGTTGCAGCTACGCCCAAGTGCGGTGTGCGTGTAGAATACATGCAATATGATACCGTCGATGTCAAAGGTAATAAGACCGATGCGACGGGTGCTGTGTTTATTCCAACAGGCACGGATGCAAGCTGTAGCGGCAATCGACCCATTGTACTCAATGCCCACGGTACGGCAACGACCAAAGCCTATAATTTTGCAGAAGTCGGTAATGCCAACAATGAAGCAGGACCGGCGGCGACATTGTTAGCGGCTTTGTTTGCAGGGCAAGGCTATGTGGTTGTCTCACCCAATTATGCAGGTTATGACAAATCAAGCCTAGCTTATCATCCGTACCTCAATGCACAGCAGCAGTCACACGAGATGGCAGATGCGTTAAAAGCAGGCAGGGAAGTGATACGCCGCACCGGCAGTGCGACCAATGTCGCTGACAATGGCAAATTGTTTATCACAGGTTATTCCCAAGGTGGCTATGTCACCATGGCAACCACGCGCTATCTTGAAACGCTCAAAGAACCTGTGACAGCGGCGCTGCCAATTTCTGGACCCTATGCCATGGAAGCCTTTGGTGATGTGGTATTTGGTGGCAAAGTCATGCTCGGTGCGACGTTTTTTGTCCCGCTGATGGCTCGCAACTATCAAGAGCAGTATGGCAATATTTATGCCAAACCCAGTGACATGTTCGCGCCAGCCAATGCCGATGAAATCCCCTCGCTACTACCTAGCACCAGCATGACTGATATGCAGCTCATTTCAAGTGGTAAATTGCCTGCCTCAGCGATGTTTCAAAAAGCGCCAACGGGCAATTCAACGCT
The DNA here is from genome assembly GCF_032017465.1 of Moraxella sp. CTOTU47616. Lineage (NCBI taxonomy): Bacteria > Pseudomonadati > Pseudomonadota > Gammaproteobacteria > Moraxellales > Moraxellaceae > Moraxella > Moraxella sp. CTOTU47616. The sequence goes on along the minus strand of NZ_DALZPU010000001.1, from coordinate 90,088 downwards.
GGATGCGTTATCACCATCTGACCCAGCATTTAGCTTTGGCTTTGATACGACGCAGTATTTAATCAAAAATGACTACCGATTAGGGTACTTGGCGGATGCCCAAAAAAATATCGATTGGGCAGTGCCTTATTTACAAGGTTATACCAACTATAGCCCAGTGCCTGCTACACTGCCTGAACATCCCCTACGTAAAGCGTTAAAAGCCAATGACTTGCGTGGCTATTTACCCACAATGCCTGTCATTATGTGTGGTGGTAACCAAGATCCGATGGTGTTCTTTGACGTCAATAGTAGTTTAATGAAAAAACTATGGGACACAGATACTAATAAAACTAGCGCGACCAAGTTGGGAATTATTGATATTGATGTCACCAATCGTGCAACGCGTCAAAAACCGGTTTATCAAACGTTAGGTTTTGATACCGTCAACAATAATAGCATCCAGTCTCAGTCAGAAAAAATGCAGGCAGGATTTGCTAGCAAAGTGCAAAATATTGCGGCAAATGCGGCTGCCAACGGGGGCAATCCATCACAAGCCGTTGCTATGCAATATCATGGTTTAGTCACGCCATATTGTATGGGTGTGGCACAGACATTGTTTAGCCAGTTCTAAATTTGTCATATCTACTAAACATATACGTATATAACTGACTCCAATTTAACAAAGCCTGTTTATCAACAGGCTTTGTCATTAGACAGTTTGATATCGAGCCTCAGATTTAATCCGATTATTTTATAGCTTGTAAAAATAACTGGTAAAGTTTGGGCAGTTTGCCATGGGGGTAAAATAACACCCGTCAAAGCATGATATTTTGATGTTACCGTCGACATTTGGCGGTGGGTTAACTGCTAAATCATGCGTTTTATGCTATAATTGTTCCTTTTTACTATCCTAAAAATATTAAGTCATCTGTGTTACTTTTCTAAAAGTTTTGATTGGGGTTTTTTGCAGCTTTTGGTCAAAATTGCGCATTGCTTTTAAACGCATGGTTGTTAACTTAGCTATCGCCTTGAAAAGTAAAATAAATAAGATGACTCGTATATTTAAGTAGCTTGATAAAAGGAGCGTGCATGTCCACCGATTCCGTTAGCCCGATTGGCATCGTCGATGAATTAAAACAATCTTATCTCGACTATGCCATGAGCGTAATTGTCTCCCGTGCTTTACCTGATGTGCGTGATGGGCTCAAACCTGTTCATCGCCGTGTGTTATACGCGATGCATGAATTATCAAACGACTTTAACAAACCTTACAAAAAATCGGCGCGTGTGGTCGGTGATGTTATCGGTAAATACCACCCACATGGCGATACTGCAGTGTATGACGCGATTGTGCGTTTGGCGCAGCCGTTCTCAATGCGCTATATGCTCATCGATGGTCAAGGTAATTTTGGCTCAGTGGATGATGACCCTGCCGCAGCGATGCGTTATACCGAAGTGCGCATGCAAAAACTTACTCACCAAATGCTGGGTGATTTGGATAAAGACACTGTGGATTGGGAGCCAAACTATGATGGTTCAGAGCAAATGCCAAGCGTCATGCCAGCCCGTATTCCAAATTTGCTTGTTAATGGTGCCACAGGCATTGCGGTGGGTATGGCGACCAATATGGCGCCACATAATCTGACCGAAGTGATTAATGCGTGTTTGGCGTATGCCGATGATCCGCACATCTCGGGTGAAATGCTTATGCAGCATATCACCGGTCCTGATTTCCCAACAGGCGGTATCATTTATGGCCGCTCAGGCATTGTCGATGCTTATCGCACCGGTAAAGGTCGCCTGCATTTGCGCGGCAAATATCACATCGAACCGATGAGTGAAACGGGCGCCAATAAAGAGCGTGAGCGTATTGTATTTACTGAAATTCCGTATCAAACCAATAAAGCAAAACTGATTGAAAAAATCGCAGAATTGGTACGCGATAAAAAACTTGAAGGCATTAGCGAGATTCGTGATGAGTCAGATAAAGATGGCATGCGTATCGCTATTGACTTAAGACGGGGTGAAAACGCGGAAGTCATCGTTAACAATCTATTTATCCAAACGCCTTTAGAATCGAGTTTTAGTATCAACATGGTTGCCTTAGATGAAGGTCAACCTAAAATCATGACGTTGCGTGATTTGATTGCCGCTTTTGTGCGTCACCGCCAAGAAGTTGTCACTCGCCGTACTATTTATGAGCTCAAAAAAGCGCAGGCGCGTGGTCATTTGCTAGAAGGGCTAACGATTGCCCTTGCCAACATTGATCGTATTATTGACACTATCAAGGCATCGGCAAACCGCCAAGAAGCCCGCGATAACTTACTGACCAATACTTGGCAGTCAGGTGGCGTGATTGCCATGTTAGAGGCAGCAGGCAGTCATTCGATTCGCCCCGATGTGATTGAAGGCGAAGACCTAAATGCCCCATATGGACTGATTGATGACAACCAACATTATCGTCTATCGCCTGACCAAGTCAATGCTATTTTGGATATGCAGCTGCACCGTTTAACAGGGCTAGAGCAAGACAAGCTACAGCAAGAATTCAAAGAAATCTTGGCACTCATTGCCCAATTACAAAGCATCTTGGATAACTTTGACCAATTAATGCAAGTAATCAAAGACGAATTAATCCAAATCCGTGATGACTTTGGCGATGCGCGCAAAACCCAAATCGTCGATAGCCGCAGTGACTTTAGCCGTGCTGATTTGATTCCTGAACAGACCGTTGTGTTGACTGTTTCACGCACGGGTTATGCCAAAACCCAGCCTATCAGCGACTATATCGCCCAAAAACGCGGTGGCAAAGGCAAGTCAGCCACTGCCATGAAGGCAGACGACGTCATTGACCATATGGTGGTCACATCGACACACAACAATGTGATGATTTTTACCGATCGTGGCCGTGTGTTTGGGTTACAAGTGTTTGAAGTGCCTATTGCCAGCCGTGGTTCGCGTGGCCGTCCGATGGTCAATTTGATTGCGCTCGATGCCGATGAAAAAGTCACCGCCATCTTGCCTGTGACTGAAGACGACAAGCAAAATGACAATAGCTATGTGTTCTTTGCAACCGCATCGGGTATGGTAAAACGCGTCCAATTGTCACAATTTAAAAACCTTCGTGCCAACGGACTTCGCGCTGTTGAACTTAACGACGGCGATAACTTGATTGGCGTTGCCATTACCGATGGCGAGCAAGACATCATGTTATTCTCCAATGAAGGTAAAGCCATTCGCTTTAATGAAAGTAAAATCCGTGCGATGGGTCGTACCGCAAAAGGGGTACGTGGTATGAGGGTGACGCTACTTGCCAATCAAGGTATCGAAGACGAGGACACCGAGCTTGAAGACGATAGCCAAGATGACCAAGACAATGACAGTGTCGTTGCGGTTAGCCGTGTGGTGTCGTTGGTTGTTGCCCCACAGCAGGGCGAGATTTTATGTGCTTGTGAGCGGGGCTTTGGCAAACGTACACCTGTCTCTGATTTCCCTGTAAAAGGTCGTGGCGGTAAAGGCATTATCGCCATCAAAACCACGGCGCGTAATGGTGAGCTGGTGCAGGCGTTAGCGGTAACCGATGCTGATGATATTGTGCTGATTTCTGATGCCGGCACGCTGGTGCGTACACCTGTCGGGCAAATCGCGCAAACAGGTCGTAATGCGCAAGGGGTCACCCTGATTCGTATTTCACAAGATGAATCATTGGTTTCCATCGCTTTGGTTGAAGGCGGTAGTGAAGACGAGCTGGACGAAGATAGTTTAGAGGCAGCATTGGCTGACAATATCGCGCAAGACAGCGCTGATTTACGAGACAGTGGGGATTTGCAAGACATCGAGTTGTCTGACGCGCTGCAGCAAGATGGTTTACTAGAAGCGGATGCACAACAGCTAGATGACTAATTTGTAGCCTTGCTATTTATAACGTCGTTTTATCAAACCAGCTTATCAATCAATAAGCTGGTTTTTTTTCTATGAATTCTACAATTTCGCAACAGCCAGCAAGTTTAAAGCCTTATAAAATTTGAAATTATCTTGTTCAAACAACCTTATTACATTAAAAGACGAGTATACCTATGTCAAAACTGCATCTACATCACCTTGAAAAATCACGTTCATTCCGAATTCTTTGGCTATTAGAGGAATTAGAACTGCCTTATCAGTTGACCAAGTACGAACGCCATCATGGTTTGGCACCCAAGTCTTTGCAAAAAATTCACCCGATGGGTAAGGCACCTATCCTGCAAGATAATGGAAAAACGCTGATTGAATCGGCCAATATCATTGAGTATTTGATTGATAACTATGACCAGTTAAGCGACCAGAAAGATGCACAGCCAATCTCACAACTGGTGCTGAATAAAAAATTTCGCCCAGATTATGGCAGTGAGGCGTATGAGCAGTATCGATATTGGCTGCATTTTACCGAAAGCTCGTTGATGCCCTTGCTTATTATCCGACTAATATTTGCTACCATGATAGAAAAATCACCGATAGGTATCAAGCAAGTGGCAAAATTACTCAAATCAGGGATAGACAAATCTTATCTGAATCATTCATTAACCGAACAGCTCAAAATGCTAGATAAGCATTTGGGTAGCAATGAATGGCTTGCTGGCAACCAATTTAGCGGCGCTGATATACAGCTTGAATTTGGCATAAACGCCATGCAAGAAACCCATAGTTTAGAGGCAAAATACGCCAATATTCACAATTGGTTAAAAAAATGTCAAGCTCGCCCAGCTTATCAAAAAGCGGTTGATAAGGGTTGATGATTGACTGTCAACACAGTTAACAGCTTTACTTTGTTGATAAATTTACTATTCGGTCAGAAAAAACAGTTGTTTTTTTCACCTTTATTTCATAGCTAAATACCTATTAAAAATTAGCAAAAATACATAAATATTGTTTTCATGTAAAATATTGCTATCGCTATTTATAACAATGTTTTGTGTCTAATAGTTGAATACTTTGAGTCGTTTACAACCTAGCTCCATTCTAGGTTATTTCCATGGATGGATGCCATTGCCAGAAGGAACGAAAAATGCAATATCAGTATTTTAAAGACCCTGATAGTCAAGAAACCCAAGAATGGCTTGACGCCTTTGATTCGGTGATCAAGTCAGTGGGAAAAAAACGTGCCACTTTTTTACTAAAAGCCATCTATGACAAGGCGGTGCAAGAAGGGTTACGCGTTAACCGTCTTGACACCGCTTATATCAACACTATTCCTGTAGAAGATCAGCCCTCGTATCCCGGTGATTTAACTCTAGAGCGTAAAATCCGCGCTATCATTCGTTACAATGCGGTGGCGATGGTGATGCGTGCCAACAAAAATGACGACGACTTAGGCGGTCACTTAGCGACCTTTGCCTCTAGCGCGACGTTATACGAAACAGGTTTTAACCATTTTTGGCGCGCTGCGAGTGAAAGTTTTGGCGGTGATATGATTTATTATCAAGGTCACGGTTCGCCAGGGATGTATGCTCGCTCATTTTTAGAAGGTCGATTGACTGAAGAGCAGCTAACAAATTTTCGCCGTGAAGTAGGGGGCAAAGGGCTATCTAGCTACCCACACCCTTATTTGATGCCTGACTATTGGCAGTTCCCAACCGTGTCGATGGGTTTAGGCCCAATCATGTCAATTTATCACGCGCATGTGCATCAATATCTTGAAAATCGCGGCTTGATTCCAAAAGAAGGTCGCAAGATTTGGGCATTCTTGGGCGATGGTGAAACCGATGAGCCAGAGAGCTTAGGTGCTATCTCACTAGCCGGTCGCGAGAATCTAGAAAATCTGATTTGGGTGATTAACTGTAACTTACAGCGCCTAGATGGTCCGGTACGTGGTAACGGTAAAATCATCCAAGAGCTTGAATCCGTATTTCGCGGTGCAGGCTGGCGGGTGATTAAAGTTATTTGGGGCGGTAAATGGGATACGCTACTAGATAAAGACCATACGGGCGCGCTCAAACATCGTATGCTTGAGACCCTCGATGGTGAATACCAAGTCTATAAAGCGCGTGATGGTAAATTTGTCCGTGACTATTTCTTTGGTAAATACCCAGAACTTGCCGAGATGGTCAAAGATTGGACTGACCAAGAAATCCAAAATTTAGACCGTGGTGGTCACGACCCAATGAAGGTGTATGCTGCATTTAGTGAAGCCATGAAAGCCAAAGGTCAGCCGACGGTGATTTTGGTTAAAACCGTCAAAGGTTATGGCTTATCTAACCAAAGCCAAGCGGTCAACAAAACCCACCAAATCAAAAAACTCGAAATTGATTCATTAAAATATTTCCGTGACCGTTTTGATTTGCCATTTACCGATACGCAGCTTGAAGAATTGCCGTTTTATCGTCCTGATGAAAATTCTGCTGAAATCCAATATCTGAAAGGTCGCCGTCAAGCACTGGGCGGACATTTGCCCAATCGCCGTAGTGGTCATATTCCACTCGAGGTACCAGGATTAGAGATTTTTGACAAATTACTACAAGGTAGTGCAGGCAAAGAACAATCTACCACTATGGTATTTGTACGCTTGCTAGCGGCACTGCTAAAAAATAAAGCGCTGCAAGAGCGTGTGGTGCCGATTGTTCCTGATGAAGCCCGTACTTTTGGTCTTGAAGGTATGTTCCGCCAATTGGGTATCTACTCGGCATCGGGTCAAAATTATACCCCTGAAGACCATGAAGCCTTGATGGGTTATAAAGAAGCCAAAGACGGTCACATGCTTGAAGAAGGTATTAATGAAGCGGGTGCGATGAGTGCTTGGATTGCGTTAGCGACCAGTTATTCAACCAATGCGTTACCGATGATTCCTTTTTATATCTATTATTCGATGTTTGGTTTCCAACGCGTCGGTGATTTAGTTTGGGCAGCAGGCGATATGCAGGCGCAAGGCTTCTTGCTTGGCGGTACCGCAGGTCGTACCACACTTAATGGCGAAGGCTTACAGCACCAAGACGGTCATCAGTTGATTTTATTTAACACGGTGCCAAACTGTGTCACTTATGACCCATGTTATGGTTATGAGCTAGCGGTGATTGTACAAGATGGTCTGCGCCGTATGTATGGTGAAGGTGAACGGGTTTTCTATTATATCACCTTAATGAATGAAAACTACGAGCAACCAGCTATGCCAACAGAGGTAGAAGAAGGCATCAAAAAAGGCATGTACTTGCTCAAAGACAATGGTTCAAAACAAGTGCAATTGCTGGGTTCGGGCGTGATCTTACGTGAGGTTGAAAAAGCCGCACAAATTCTAGCTGAAGAATTTAACATCAATGCCAACGTGTGGAGTGTTACAAGCTTTAATGAACTCACTCGTGAGGGCATGGCATGTGATGAGTACAATCGTCTGCACCCATTAGATGAACAGCGTACGCCTTGGGTTACTGAGCAACTTGCGCAGCATGAAGGGATTGTAGTCGCCGCCACCGACTATATGCGCATTTTCTCTGAGCAAATCCGCGCCTACCTACCAGACAGTCGACCGTATGCTACCTTAGGTACCGATGGTTTTGGTCGTTCTGATAGTCGCCGCCAATTACGTAGTTACTTTAAAGTGGATGCCGCCCATATTGTGGTGGCAACGCTCAAACTATTGGCAGATGAAGGTGAAGTTGATGCGCGTTTGGTCAAAGATGCGATTAGTAGCTTAGGTATTGATGCCGATGCTTCACCGGCTTGGCATCCTCAAGTACAAATCGACCATTCTCCAGATGCCCCAGCGATTTTAGGCGCGCATCCAAAACCTGTACCAACCTTGGTTGAAGAGGATGATGAAGCGATTTCAGCAGACGGCAAAGCAGAAGATAAAGCCGATGCGCCAATTCTTAACGACAAACCTGAATAATAGAAATCAATAGTAGGTAATCAGCCACGTATTAGCGGCTGATTACCCACTTAGTAAAAATAAAAATTTAAGGATAAACCCATGGAAATCAAAGTTCCCGACTTAGGCGTTGATAGCGCCGAAGTCAGCGAAATTATGGTCAAAGTCGGCGATGTCATCAATGTGGACGATAACATTGTCTTATTAGAATCTGACAAAGCCTCCGTAGAAGTACCTGCAACATCAGCAGGGACTATCACAGCGATTAATCTTCAAATCGGTGATAAGGTCAAAGAAGGTGATGTGATTCTCACCATCGACAGTGCAGGCAATAGCCAATCCAACACTGCACCTGTAGAGCAACCTACGCAACAGACAGACCAACAAGCAGCCCAATCTAACGAAGCTAGAGAAATTAAAGAAACTAAAGAAGCTAACGCGACTTCATCGCAAGCGCCGTCTATGGCTGCGCCAAATCAATCACAGCCAACATCCGCATCAGCTGAAGCAACCTATACATTGCCAGATTTAGGGGTGGATACCGCAGAAATTAGTGAATGGTTAGTCAAAGAGGGCGATACTGTCACTGCTGAACAACCGCTGGTATTGGTCGAATCCGATAAAGCCTCGGTCGAAGTACCGGCACCTGTCAGTGGAAAAATTGTCAAATTTTTAGTCAATGCAGGTGATACGGTCGCCAATGGTCAGGACTTTATCGTGATGGCCTCCCAATCAGCTACGCAACAGTCATCATTAGCCAGTGACTCATCAGAACAAGCTGCTAGTCAAGCCAATTCAGCTGCAAACCAAAATCAGCCACCCGCTCAAACGGTATCTGCGCCTCAATCATCCACACCCGCTGGTAAACAAACCTTTGGTTTGCCTGATTTAGGGGTAGAATCGGCACAGATTAGTGAATGGATGGTCAAAGTAGGCGATGAGATCACAGCAGAACAACCATTGTTATTGGTAGAATCCGATAAAGCCTCGGTGGAAGTCCCCTCACCAGTCGCCGGTAAAGTGGCTGAATTACTGGTTAACGCTGGCGATACCGTCACCAATGGTCAAGACTTTGTTGTGATTGAATTGGTGGGGTCAGTGCAATCAGCGTCAAGTTCAGCTTCACAGCCGCAAGCGACCACCAATACTGCTCAGCAAGAAATCGCTAAAACGCAAAATACCGCGTCGACTTCAACTAATAGCGCCAGTACATCATCTAGTCAGTCAAGTTCGCAGTCAAAACTGTCTGAAGCGCAAATCAATGCCAAAAACGCCGCGGTTTATGCAGGGCCTGCGGTGCGCAAACTTACGCGCCAATTGGGTGTTGATGTCAGTGAAGTGATTGGTACGGGCGCTAATGGGCGTATTGTCAAAGAAGACGTGTTTGCTTATGTCAAAAATACAATAAAAGCGGTTAGTACGCCCGCAGCAGCAAATAATATCTCTGCGCCAACAGCGGCTCGCTCAGGATTACCTAATTTACCCGATATGAGTAAAACGGAAATTTGGGGAGAAATTGAGCGCCAAGATTTGACCCGTCTACAAAAAGTCTCCATTCCGCAGCTTAATTACAATACCTATTTGCCACAAGTCACCCAGTTTGATTTGGCAGATATTACCGATGTTGAAAAATTGCGTGGCGACCTGAAAGATGAGATGAAAAAAGAAGGGGTGAGTTTAACCATTCTGGCTTTCATCATGAAAGTAACTGCTTATGCACTGATGCAACATCCAAAATTTAACAGCCATTTAAGCGATGACAATACCCAGATTATTATCCGTAAATCCGTGAATTTAGGCTTTGCTGTAGCCACCGAGGAGGGTTTGACAGTCCCTGTCATTCAACGTGTAGAGCAAAAAGGTATCAAACAACTAGCGATTGAAATCGGTGAACTTGCCAAAAAAGCACGTGATAAAAAACTATCTGCCAAAGAGTTAACCGGCGCGTCATTTACGATTTCAAGTCAAGGCAATCTTGGCGGTACTTACTTTACGCCGCTGGTCAATTGGCCACAAGTTGCGATTTTAGGCGTGAGTGAATCTAGCATTCAGCCACGTTGGAATGAGACTAAAGGCGAGTTTGAGCCACGTTTAATGCTACCTTTGTCATTATCGTATGACCACCGTGTGATCAATGGTGCGGACGCTGCAGTATTTACCCGCTATATTGCAAAATTACTAGCAGATCCACGCCGCGTGTTGTTATAAATTGCAGCGCAAAAAAACCTAGCGTGTCATGTGCATGCTGGGTTTTTTAATGCCCAAAAAAAGCCCTTAGTCAAAACTAAGGGCTTTATGAATGCCAACAAGCTTATTTTTCGGTTTTTGCTAAGAAGAACCAAGTATCCAACACCGAATCAGGGTTCAGTGAGACAGAAGTAATACCTTGTTCCATTAACCACATCGCTAGGTCTGGATGGTCAGAAGGACCTTGTCCGCAGATACCGATATACTTGCCTTGTGCGTTACAGGCATCGATAGCCATTTTCAGTAGTTTTTTAACCGCTGGGTCACGTTCATCAAATGATTGAGATACGATACCCGAATCACGGTCAAGACCAAGGGTTAACTGGGTTAAATCGTTTGAGCCGATTGAGAAACCATCGAAGTACTGTAAAAATTCTTCTGCTAACAAGGCATTGGTTGGCAACTCACACATCATGATGACGCGTAAACCGTTTTCACCACGTTTAAGACCATTTTTCTCAAGTAGCTCTAATACCTTACGCGCTTCTTCCGTCGTACGTACGAATGGAATCATAATCTCAACGTTGGTTAAGCCCATTTCATCACGAACACGTTTTAATGCACGACATTCTAATTCAAAGCAGTCACGGAAATTTTCTGACACATAACGGCTGGCACCACGGAAACCGAGCATTGGGTTTTCTTCAGAGGGCTCATAGAGTTTACCGCCGATTAAGTTTGCATATTCATTCGATTTAAAGTCAGACATACGTACGATAACTTTCTTATCTTTAAATGCGACCGCTAGGGTTGAAATACCTTCAACTAATTTATCAACGTAGAAGTCAACCGGTGAAGCATAGCCTGCCATACGCTCTTGAATCGCTTGTACGATTTCGCGTGGTAGGGTGTTCATGTTAAGCAGTGCCTTTGGATGCACGCCAATCATACGGTTGATGATGAATTCTAACCGTGCTAGACCCACTCCTTCATTAGGGATTTGGGCAAATCCAAAGGCGCGGTCAGGGTTACCGACGTTCATCATAATTTTAAATGCCAAGTCTGGCATTGACTCAATTGAGTTGTTTTGGATTTCAAAGTCCAATTGACCTTCGTAGATATAACCAGTATCACCTTCTGCACAAGATACAGTGACTGCTTGACCATCGGTCAATAGGTCAGTGGCGTTACCACAACCCACGATGGCAGGGACGCCCAATTCACGCGCGATAATTGCCGCGTGACAGGTACGACCACCACGGTTAGTGATGATAGCAGCGGCACGTTTCATGACGGGTTCCCAGTCTGGGTCAGTCATATCAGACACAAGGACGTCACCTTCTTGTACTTTATCCATTTCATGGATTGAATTGACCACGCGTACAGTACCTGCGCCGATACGTTGACCAATTGAACGACCTTCACAGATGACATCGCCTTTTTCTTTAAGGATGTAACGCTCCATGACGTTTTGACTTTCACGGCTTTTTACTGTCTCTGGACGGGCTTGCACAATGAACAATTTGCCACTGTCACCATCTTTTGCCCATTCGATATCCATCGCATGACCATAATGTTTTTCGATGATTAATGCTTGTTTGGCAAGTTCAACCAACTCTTCATTGCTCAGTGAAAATTGGTTGCGTTCCGCTTTGTCTACTGGGACTATTTTGACTGATTTGCCCGCAGAGTGCTCGTCTGCATAAACCATTTTTTGTTGTTTGCTGCCGAGGTTACGACGAATTACCGCAGGTTTGCCGGCATTTAATAAGGCTTTTGAAATGTAGAATTCGTCAGGGTTCACCGCACCTTGCACGACCATTTCACCCAAGCCATAGCTTGCGGTGATAAATACCACGTCATTAAAACCACTTTCGGTATCAATGGTGAACATCACACCTGAAGTGCCTGTCTCTGAGCGTACCATGCGTTGTACGCCAGCTGATAAGGCAACACCTGCGTGCTCAAAACCTTTGTGAACGCGGTAAGCGATGGCGCGGTCATTGTATAAAGAAGCAAAGACTTCTTTAATAGCAATCAAGATATTGTCAATACCACGGATATTGAGGAAAGTTTCTTGTTGACCGGCAAATGAGGCGTCTGGTAAATCTTCAGCAGTCGCTGATGAACGAACTGCAACAGCGATGTCCTCGCCTTGGCTCATTTCGGCAAAGGCATCACGGATTTCTTGCTCCAAATCTTTAGGCAACTCTTGCTCAATAATCATGTCACGGATTTTCTTGCCTGTGGCAGTCAATGCCGCAACATCATCCACGTCCAGACCTTGGAGCGCGTCTTTGATTTTGTCTTGAAGACCGGTACCGATTAAGAATTTGTTAAAAGCTTCAGACGTTGTTGCAAAGCCACCTGGTACGCTTACCCCTAAATCTGTTAGGTGACTAATCATTTCACCTAATGAAGCGTTTTTACCGCCTACTTTGTCAATGTCGTTTTTGCCTAACTTGTCGAGTGAGATAACTTGTGCGTTCAAGGTGATAACTCCGTGAAATAAAGATTATTTTGAAAAGATTATAACGGTATTTCGTAGAAAATTCATCTTAAAAAATGATTTTCTAGCAAAAAATTTATAATTTTAAAAAAACTGTCAGCGATCAACAATTCAACTAAAATTTTGCTGGGATATCTTTGAGTTTAAGGGGAGAAAAAACGTAGATAAGCCTTCAATGACAATAACTGATGGCTAATTAAGGCAAATTAAGCATCGATTTGTTAGATTAAAGCCTACAAGTCACGTATAATAACAAACTCTCGACCTGTAAGACAAACGCCTGTAAGACAAATGCCTGTAAGACAAACGATAGTGTCTGCACTGATAACGACATTAATAGAGGACATTCACTGCCAAAAACGCAGTTAATGTGTGAGGTTGACCATCAGTATGAGTTTAAACCAGTGTTAATTTAAATTAGTATGGACGCTTCTTGTCATTTTTTTGGATAATTTTTCATGACCATTGAGCAAATCAAAGCCACGATTCAAAATAAAGACGCCTTAAATTTTGCAAATTCGCAGTCGTTGCGAAGTGTGTTTTTTATCTCCGATGGTACTGCGATTACGTCTGAAACCCTAGGTCGCTCTATTTTAAGCCAATTTCCCACGGTACCATTTGAGACTCGGGTTATTCCTTATGTTGATACCCTCGATCGCGCCGATGAAGCGGTCAATCAAATCAATCTTGCCCACCAGCGTGATGGGGTAAAGCCGTTAGTCTTTGATACCATCGTTGATCCTGTGATTCGTGAACGAATCAATGGCGCAGATGCCTTTAACTTAGATATTTATGAAGGTTTAATTAGTAAAATTGCCGATGAAATCAAAGTGCAACCTGCACCGCATGCCGGTCATGCCCATGGGGATGTCGATTCTGAGAACTATAAATCACGTATCGATGCGGTGCATTTTGCTTTAGACAATGATGATGGCGCGCGCACCACCCATTATGATGCGGCAGATATTATTTTGATTGGGGTGTCACGTTCGGGTAAAACGCCTACCTCTTTATACCTAGCGTTGCAATTTGGTATTCGTGCGGCGAATTATCCGTTGACTGAAGATGATTTATATGAAAATTCGTTGCCCAAAGCGTTAAAGCCCTACCGTGACAAACTGTTTGGTTTGGTGATTGACGCCGATCGTCTGGTAAAAATTCGTAACGAGCGCCGTGCAGGTAGCCGCTATGCAAGTTACCAGCAATGTCAACAGGAGTTGCGCGCCATTCAAGGTATTTATATTTCTCAAGGGATTCCAAATATTGATGTATCCACGATGTCGATTGAAGAAATCGCGACGCGTATTTTACAGATGACGGGGTTAAAACGTCGAATTGGTTAATGTAATCTCTTAACATACGGTTAATTTATCGTATTTTATATTTAATTTAAAAATTTTTTATTCATTATCTTTTTTATTCATTATCAAGGCTTAAAATATGGGAGCTAATATGCCAAAAAAACGGATTAATGACAAAGTTACTCAAATTCCCCCTACAAACAATGAAAACGAAAACATCTGTGATTCCAACACACAGTCAATTATTGAGCCCCAAGAAAATATTACCGAAATTTTGGCAAAACCAACCAAAACTGAAATTTCGGATTCTGATAAAAAAGCCAATACCGTCAGTATCAGTGAAGACGATGATAAGGTCAAACATTTTGATGATGCATCGGTGCATTTTGATTTAATTAGCCCGCTAGATAACACCCGTATCAATTTAAAGCGTTACAAGCGTCAAGATGCCGTTAGCCATGCCTATGATTATGATGCTATTGTGATTGGTGCAGGACCTGCGGGTGAAGCAGCAGCGATGAAAATCGCCAAATCTGGGCTAAAAGTTGCCGTGATTGATCCACGTAAACAAGTGGGCGGTAACTGTACGCACGTAGGCACGATTCCAAGTAAAGCATTGCGTCAGTCAGTGTTTAATATTATCGGTAATCGCCGCGATCCTATCTTAAACCAAGGCATCGACTATCACCAGATTCCACTTAATAAAGTATTAACCAAAGCGCGCGAAGTGGTGCGTAATCAGGTAGAAACGCATACCCGTTTTTATGAGCGCAATCAAATTGACTTAATCAATGGTTGGGCAAGTTTTAAAGATACCCATACCATTCATGTTGATATGAGTGATGGTACCGAGCAAGACATTACCTTTGAACAAGCCATTATTACCGTGGGTAGCCGTCCTTATCGCCCTGATTTGTTAGATTTTAGCCATCCTCGTGTGTTTGATTCCGATAAAATCCTGCAAATGGATTATGTGGTACAGCGCATTATTATTTATGGTGCGGGCGTGATTGGCTGTGAGTACGCGTCTATTTTTACCGGTCTTGGCTATAAAGTAGATTTGATTAATACCCAAGAGCAGTTGCTTAGCTATCTGGATGATGAGATTTCTGACGCATTGTCGCATGACTTTAGACAATTTGGCGTATTGATTCGCAACAAAGAAGAAATCGAACGGCTAGAAACTTATGATGACTGCGTAATTTTATACCTAAAAAGTGGTAAACGCATCAAATCAGATGCTATTTTATGGTCAAACGGTCGCTCAGGTAATACCGACAGTCTCAACCTTGCCGCCATCGGACTCACCGCAAACAGCCGTGGTCAACTCAAAGTCAATGAACATTACCAAACCGATATCCCAAATATTTATGCAGCAGGGGATGTCATTGGCTGGCCATCGCTGGCATCGGCAGCTTATGACCAAGGGCGCTGCGCTGCTGCTTATATGGTAGGCGATGAAAATGCACAACCTGTTCGCAGTGTGCCAACGGGTATTTATACCATTCCTGAAATTTCAAGTATTGGTAAAAACGAACAAGAATTAACCGCCGAAAAAGTGCCGTATGAAGTCGGGCAAGCTTTCTTTAAACACCTTGCCCGCGCACAAATCATCGGTGAGCGTAGTGGGGTGTTAAAAATACTGTTTCACCGTGAAACCTTAGAGATTTTAGGTATCCATTGTTATGGCAATCACGCCTCTGAAATTATTCATATCGGACAAGCAGTGATGGAAAGTAAAGGCGGCAATACGCTAGAATACTTTGTCAATACCACCTTTAACTACCCAACGATGGCTGAAGCCTATCGCGTTGCTGCACTCAATGGTCTTAATCGGGTGTTTTAATGGCGCAGATTAATGTAAAGCTACAACCCCAGTACGTAAAATTACAGCCGCAGTTGCAACAAGCGCTCTCTGAGTTAAAGTTGCAGCTATCGGATGAGCAGCAATTACAGCTCCTGTACTATCTACAGCAGCTGTTATTTTGGAATAAAGCGTATAATTTGACCGCTATCAAAGATGACCAACAAGCGTTAATCAAACATATCTTTGATAGTTTATCGATTGTGCCATTTTTGCCAGCCGGTGATTTGCTAGATATTGGGACGGGTGCGGGTTTGCCAGCGGTGATAGTTGCTATTTGTCAGCCACAACGTGCGGTGACAGCGCTTGATAGTAACCAAAAGAAAATTCGCTTTATCAAACAGGTCGCCAGTGAACTGGGGTTAAAAAATCTAACGCCGGTTGCCAGTCGTATTGAGGCACATGCAGGTAGTTATCAAGTGATTACCTCAAGGGCGTTTGCATCTCTAGTGGATTTTGTCACCCATAGTCAAAGCAAATTGGCAGACAATGGTATCATTTGTGCCATGAAGGGGGTTGAACCTGTTGACGAGATTCAAGCCCTTCAAAATGAGTGGCAAATTAACACCCAAGTGTTAACCGTGCCAAAGCTCTATGAATCACGCCACTTGATTTATTTGCAAAGATAAACACCCCATTTCAGCCAGTTTTACCGGTATTAGGGTTTGAAAAACTGGCTGTTTTTGACTACAATTTTCAACCTTTTTATCAACACATTGCGAGACAGTTCATGGATATTTTAGCCATTGCTAATCAAAAAGGTGGGGTGGGCAAAACCACCACCGCGGTTAATTTGGCAAGTGCACTGGCACATCGCCGCAAAAAAGTTTTACTGATTGATTTGGATGCCCAAGGCAATGCGACCACGGCATCAGGACTGGATAAACGCGAGTTAGAGTACAGTATTGCTGATGTGCTGTTAGATGATTTGCCAATCCATGAGGCGATTGTCAAAACCGCAAATGGGTTTGATATTGTCGGTGCCAACAATGAATTGTCAGGCAGTGATTTGCATTTAAGTCAAAAGCCTGAAAACCATGCAATTTTGTCAAAAGCCATGCAGCAGCTCGCTGATATGCCTGCCAAAAACGGCCGCGCGACTAAGCCGTATGATTTTATCGTGATTGACTGCGCCCCGAGTTTAAGTTTACTTACCATCAATGCAATGTGTGCCACATCAGGGGTGATTATCCCGATGCAATGTGAATATTTTGCATTGGAAGGATTGGCGGATTTATCGCAAACCATTGAGCGTTTGAAGTCGCTAAACCCAAACTTGCATATCCGCGGTGTGCTAAGAACCATGTTTGATCCGCGCAATACCTTGGCAAATGATGTCTCTATGGAATTGATTGAGCATTTTGGTCCGATTTTATTTAATACCATTATTCCCCGTAATATTCGTCTAGCAGAAGCACCGGCGCACGGCATCCCTGCGCTTGATTATGAGATAAATTCAAAAGGCTCACAAGCGTATATTCGCCTTGCCAATGAAATTATCAAGCAAAGTCGCCAATTCCAACTTACCTAAATTAAACTGTTTAGGCACTTTTTCTGTTAACTTGTTGGCAAGTGCGCACCGACAAAAGCAATGAAACTATTTTTCAAGCTATGGCGAATCTGCTAAAATAGCCAGTTCAAAAATGGCGGCATTGGTTTAATTTTTTATCAGTCATTTTTAACTATTTAATGGCATTGGGAATTTCGACATGGTTAAAAAGCGTGGATTGGCATCAAATCGAGGACTTGATGCGTTACTCGGCTCAATCAAAACAGAAAAATTGATTACCGGTAATCTAATCGATGCGAGTGTTCGAGCCGCTGTCGATGACGCGAAAAGCGCTGAAAAACTAAATGCCAAATCGAGCGATGATGGGCAAAATGTCGCGGATGATGAATCAGCCGAAGCTAGCGACACTATAGCTGTAGCCAAAAAATCGCCTACAGCTGCGGTAACCCCCAAACCACTCACCCCAAAACCCGCCAAAACAGTAACGTCAAATACCGATAACACACCCATAAATAACGATGCCAATAATAATAGTAATGATAGTAGTAATGTGGCTGGGTTAAATTTGATGCATATCAACGTCGCGTATTTGCAGCGTGGCAAGTATCAGCCGCGCCTTGATTTGGACGAAGATGCCTTGCAAGAGCTGGCAACGTCTATCAAGCAACATGGCGTGATGCAGCCTATTGTGATTCGACCCTTAGCCAAAGTATTGCCCAATTCCCCGATTACCCATGAAATTATCGCGGGTGAGCGTCGCTGGCGTGCGGCGCAAATTGCGGGTCTAACCCATATACCCGCCATCATGCGCCCAATGTCAGACGACTTGGCAATCGCTTTGGCATTGATTGAAAACATCCAACGGGAAGATTTGAGCGTCATGGAACAGGCTGCCGCATTGCAGCGTTTTCATGATGAGTTCGGCATGAGTCATTCGCAAATTGCTGATGTTGTGGGTAAGGCGAGAACAACGGTTTCTAATTTGTTGCGTTTGAACCAATTACATGACGATGTCAAACAGGCATTAAACGAAGGGCAGATGGATATGGGGCATGCCAGGGCATTATTGTCGCTGTCACCCAAACAGCAGCCGGTTATTGCCAAAAAAATTATACAGGGTCAATTGACTGTTCGTGAGACTGAAGCGTTAGTCAAAGACATTTTAAATCCAAAAGCGCCGATACAAAGCCAAGAAATTGATTATGATAGGCTACGCCTGAACCAACACCTCTCTGAACAACTCGGCGCCGTGGTAAAAATCAAAGGATCCTCAAAAGGCAAGGGGAGTATTGAGATCTTTTTTCACAACGAAGAAGAATTACAAGCTTTGATTGCCCAGTTCCAGTCGCAACTTGAGCATTAATCTTGCGCATTAGATTAGTTTTATCAATTTATTAGTCATTGACAGGCAAAGGCAGTATAACGGATGTGGGAATTAGTTAAAGCAGGCGGTTGGTTGATGTGGCCCATTGTCCTATGTTCGATTTTGATGTTAATTATCATCATTGAGCGCGCGATAAAACTTAAAGCCAGCACAGTGACACCCGCCCATCTGCGTGAACAATTGATGCAGCGGCTGATTGAGCAGAGCGATATTGATCGTGAATCGCTTGAGAATGTCAAACTCAATTCGCCTTTGGGTGATATCCTCGCTTCTGGACTCATGAATCGCCAGCATGGGATTGATTCAATGACCATGCATATGGAAAACCGCGCCAGTATCGCCATCCACCAATTAGAAAAACATATTAATATGTTGGGTACCATCGGTGCTATCGCGCCATTGTTGGGTCTTTTAGGTACCGTACTGGGGATTATTTCATCCTTCTTAGCCATTACCGAAGGCGCAATGCAAGATCCGACCATGCTGGCAGCTGGCGTATCACAAGCGCTGATTACCACAGCAGGGGGTATGCTGGTTGCGATACCTGCAGTGATGGCTTACCGTATTTTTCAGCGCCGTATCATTGATATCAATGCCGCGTTTGAACAAGAAGCGGGTTTGATGATGCAAGAATTACTGGACTATGGTCTAATCACGCCTCGTTAATGGCATATAGCTGCGTAAAAGAGTCAACCCATGCGATTTCGTAAACCCACGGTCGAACCATTGGAAATCAATCTTACCCCGATGATTGATTGCTTGCTGTTTTTGATTGTTTTTTTGCTGCTGTCGACCACCTTTAACCATTTTAGTAAACTCAATATCATTTTGCCGCAAGCAGAGGGCGTACCGATTACTGATAAAAGCAAACGCATTGAAATCGCGGTGCAAAAAGATGGTAGTTATCTGGTCAATGGCATTGCTTTATCTGGTAATGGCGAAGCTGAATTGACAGCGATGATCCGTCAAGAAGCGGGTGAAGACCGAAAGCAGCTATTTGTTATCTCTGCTGATGCCGATACCAGTCACCAGTCGGTGGTTAAAGTGATGGATATAGCGGGTAAAATGGGCTTTATGAATTTAAATATCAGTACTGTGATACCTGCCACTTCGCTCGATAGTAATATAGCCCCAGCGCCCGATGCCAAATAATTTTTATTGTTCAATTTACTGATACAATAGCTGTTAAGTCGTTCTTTTATATATTGAGATGCCATGACCGTTTCAAACCCTTCCAATGCTCACCCACGTTGGCAGACCTATCGAAGATTGCTAGGTTATCTCAAGCCGTATTGGTGGGCGATGACGCTGGTCGTCATTGGCTTTACCTTAAATGCAGGCACCGAAGTGGGCATTGCCAAGCTGGTTAAATTCATTATTGATGCGATTAATGAACGTGATCAAGCCCATATCAATCTTTTTCCAGCCTTAATTGTGTTGTTGTTTGTACTGCGAGGACTTAGCTCATTTTTGGGTAATTACTTTAGCGCAGTGATTTCACGCAATGTCGTCTATCAGCTGCGTATGCAAGTGTTTTCAAAATTGCTCAGATTACCTAGCCAATTTTATCTTAACCACAATGCCGGTCAGATTTCTGCAAAATTAATTTTTGATGTCGAACAGGTGACTGCGGCGGGTACCGATACGCTCAAAACCTTGTTACGCGATGGTTTGACCGTGATTGGGTTGTTGGCGTTTTTGCTTTACAGTAATTGGAAATTAAGCCTGTCGTTGTTTGTGGTATTGCCGCCGATTTTATTGTTAGTCGGTAAAGCCAGTAAACGCTTTCGTAACCTGTCGCGCGGTATTCAAAAGTCCATGGGCGAGGTCAGTCATATTACCAATGAAGTCATCACAGGCTACCAAGTGGTCAAAAATTATGGTGGTCAGCAAAATGAATTGACAAGGTTTAATAACGCCTCTTTAACCAATCTTAAACAAGGGCTAAAGGTGGTGGTGACCAATAGCATCAATACCCCATTAATTCAATTATTGATGGCGTGCGCGATGGGGGTGGTGGTATGGATTGCGTTAAGACCCAATGTATTAGGTGACACCACCGCAGGTGAGTTTATCGCTTATATCAGTGCCGCAGGGCTATTGAGCAAACCCGTGCGCTCGTTGACCGATATCAACCAAGGCTTGCAAAAAGGTTTGGCGGCGGCGGATTCTATATTTGAAATGCTCGATGAAGCCGAAGAAAAAGACACAGGCAAGGTTGAAAAAACCCTGAGTGGTAAAATAGTACTTAACAACCTAAGCGTCACTTTTGAGGATGGCAAACAAGCGCTCAACAACGTAAATTTGGTGGTCAATCCCGGTGAAACGGTGGCGTTAATCGGTCGAAGTGGCGCAGGTAAAACTACCCTAGTCAACTGTCTGATGCGCGCGCTAGAGCCTACAGCGGGCAATATTTATCTTGACGATGTCCCTATCGAAGATTTGACATTACATTCACTGCGTAGTCAGATTGCCAGTGTCAACCAACAAGTGGTGCTGTTTGATACCTCTATCCACAACAATATCGCCTATGGCGAATTATCTAACCGAACTTCGGAGCAAGTGATTGATGCCGCAAAATCAGCCTTTGCGCACGATTTTATCATGCAATTGCCGCAGGGTTACCAATCAAAGATTGGCTCACAAGGTTTGCAGTTATCTGGCGGACAACGCCAACGCTTATCTATTGCACGTGCTTTGCTAAAGGATGCGCCTATCTTGATTTTGGATGAAGCCACGAGCGCGCTAGATAACGAATCAGAATTTTATATCCAAAAAGCGCTGGAGCGCGTAATGCATGGGAGAACCACCATCGTTATCGCGCACCGATTAACGACAATCCAAAATGCCGATAAAATCGTGGTGATGGATAAAGGTGAAATTATTGAAGTCGGTACCCACGACAGTTTGCTAGCCGCGCAAGGTACGTATGCCAAGTTGTATGAGCGTCATTTTGAAGAGGACATATTGTCAAGCTAATGCAACAAACTCTACTACAGGCGTGGCGCAACAAATCCCTCTGGCTATGGTTGTTATTGCCGGTGTCTTGGTTGTATGGATTGGTTTTTTGGCTCAATAAAACTATTTATCGATTAGGGCTAAAACCCGTTTATTATCCCAACGTGCCCGTCATTGTAGTGGGCAATATTACGGTTGGCGGTAGCGGTAAGACACCGCTAATCATTGCGGTGGTAACCTACCTGCAGCAAAAAGGACTGACGGTCGGCGTCATCAGTCGTGGCTATGGCGGACAACCCAAGCTCATGCCCTGTATCGTGACAGCAAATTCAAAGCCCAGTGACGTTGGCGATGAGCCGTGCCTGATTGTGCAGCATACAGGTGTGCCAATGGCAGTCTGTCCAAACCGTGCTCAAGCAATTGAGTTATTGCTTGAGCAATTCCCCGATATTCAACTTATTTTGGCGGATGATGGACTGCAACATTTTGCCTTAGATAGGGATGAAAACTGGATTGTCGTCGATGCCGATCGCGGCTTTGGTAACTGCCAACTATTGCCCACAGGCTTTCTGCGCGAACCGATTAAACGGCTGTATCAGCCCAATACCACCGTCATATTTCACCAAAGTGATTGGCAGGATACGCAGACTTTAACCCATTTTTCAAATAGCCTAAGCAAAAATAGACATAGCCTATCACCCGATGTTCGTATGCGTTTGCTACAAAAACCGCTAGTACCTTTATTTAAAACGCCTTTATTTAAAACCTATTCGCAAGATAGTTTACCTACCAAACAAGTGATTGCCATGACGGGGATTGGATTGCCGCAGCGTTTTTTTAATAGCCTAAGCCAATTAGGGTTTGACATCATACCGATGCCATTGAATGACCATCACACTTATAGTTTGCAAGATTTTGCCAACTTGCCAAAGTTACCGATTATCGTCACCGATAAGGATGCAGTCAAATTGCGTGTTTTGTTCGCTCAAGGTCATGAGAAAAATGACATTGCAACAAACATCTGGGTGTTACCGGTAGAAGCTGAATTATCACCCGCCTTTTATGCGTTAATTGACCAACAAATCGGTAAATTGATTACCCTTGCTGACAATACTGACAATTAAAAAACTTGTAGGAAATACAATATGTTAAAACATTTGGTCATACCAGCCCGTCTAAAAAGTACCCGACTACCCAACAAACCGCTGTTAGAAATTCATGGCAAGCCGATGATTCTATGGGTGATTGATCGTGCCAATGCGGTGAAATCGGCGGGAATTGCCGATGATATTTTTGTGGCAACAGATGATGATAGCATCGCTAAACTGTGTCAAGACTATGGGGCAAATGTCATCATGACTGATCCCAATCATGCGTCTGGCACTGATAGGCTTGCTGAAGTAGCTAGACTTCAGCAATGGTCAACTGAAGATATCGTGATTAATATGCAAGGCGATGAGCCACTCGTGCCTGCAGGACTTATCAAACAAGTGACTGAGCTACTGCTACAAAAAAAAGATTGCGTGATGGCGACTTTGGCTGAATCCATCCAAAGCGTCGAAGAATTTTTACGGCCATCGGTAGTCAAAGTCGTCAAAAATGCCCACAAGGAAGCCTTGTATTTTAGCCGAGCGCCGATTCCTTGCGATCGCCATACAGCATTGTTGACCGACCAGCCAATCAGTGGGGAAAATAGCGCGCCAAAAAACGCTTACCGACACCTAGGTATTTATGCTTATCGGGTCAGTTTGTTACAACAATTTAGTGTCTGGCAGCAAGGTGAGCTAGAGCAGCTTGAATCATTGGAACAATTGCGTATTTTGGAGCAAGGCATGCGTATCGCCATTGATATTGCTTCCGAACTGTTGCCGCCCGGTGTCGACACGCAAGAAGATTTGGATCGGCTCAATAAGATGTCATTATCAGAATTATCGAAATAATAAAAAAGCCCAAGTTAATCTTGGGCTTTTTTGTGGTTTGCGTTTTTATGGTTTCGATTAGGTGTTTAAGCTAAATAATTCAAGCGCTTTCACCAAAGATAAGGAGTTGAGGCGGGCTTGTTGGTCATAAATATTACAAGTGACAATCAATTCATCAGGACGGATAGTCTCTAGGAAATGGTCAAGTTTTGGTTTAACACTGTCAGGTGTACCGACAAACGAAATTGCCAACGACGATTCAACCATGTATTTCTCTGCAGATGTCCAAAAAGCATCAATATTCTCAATTGGTTTTGGCATTTGTGAGGGTTTACCACGGCGCAAATTGACAAAACTTTGCTGCGCTGAGGTAAATTGGTAAGCGGCTTCCTCATCGGTATTGGCCAATAGCAAGTTACTTGCCACCATCACATAAGGTTGTTGCAAATGGCTAGAGGGCTTGAAATTCTCACGGTACAATGTCACCGCTTGCGATAACATCTGCGGCGCAAAATGAGACGCAAACACATAAGGCAAGCCTAATGCAGCAGCAAGACTGGCACCAAATAAGGACGACCCTAAAATCCACACAGGAACATTTAAGCCATTAGCAGGCATGGCAGTCACTGTCTGACCATCGAGCGGGTCAAAATAATGCATCAGCTCTTGCACATCTTGCGGGAAGTTTTCGGCATCATTCATGGTGCGGCGCAAGGCACGGAAGGTTGCCCCATCCGTACCAGGGGCACGGCCGACGCCAAGATCGATACGTTCGCCATACAAAGTGGCTAACGTACCAAACTGTTCTGCAACCACTAACGGCGCATGGTTAGGCAGCATGATACCGCCCGAGCCAATTCGTATTGTTGAGGTGTGAGCGCCAATGTGAGCTAGCAACACACTGGTTGCGGTACTGGCAATGCCGCGCATGTTGTGGTGCTCAGCCAGCCAATAGCGGTTAAAACCTACTTGTTCGGCAGTTTGGGCAACAGTCACCGCTTGCTTAAGCGCGTTTTTAGCGTCACTGCCTTCAGGTACAGGAACAAGGTCTAAAAATGAAATAGGGATTTGTTTAGTCATTTTTGTCATCATTGTAGTCATCATAAAAAGAATAGTAGTCCCTTTATAATGGCGAATCCAAAAAAATCAATCACCCAAATTGTTGCTGACAAATATCAATGAAAGCTTTGCCAAAATTACGGATATCGCCATCGACACGGGTGGCTATCCACGTCACATGTTTTCCAAAAATCTTCGTTGGAATTTTGACAAGATTGCGATAATTCTGACCTTCAAATGCCATTTCAGCAATCGTGCCCACGCCCATACCAATACCGACATAGGTACTAATCACATCGGCATCCAAAGCAGTAAGTACAATATTAGGCGTCAGCTGTGCCGCGCTAAAGGCTCTATCAATCGCACCACGGCCCGTAAAACCGCCGTGATAAGTGATAATCGGATATTTCGCTAAGGTTTGGATATCAATCTCAGTGCGACTCTCAAGCTCATGTCCCACTGGCACAATAACATGATGATACCAATCATAATAGCGAATACAGTGTAGATTATCGTGCGCAAGCAGCGATTCAGTTGCGATGCCAATGTCAGCTTGACCTTGTGCCACCATATTGGCAATCGACTCGGGGTCAGCTTGATGTAAAATCAGATGGACATTGGGAAATTGTTGTTTAAAGCGCTGTACCACCCAAGGCAACACATAACGTGCTTGGGTATGGGTCGTGGCAATTGACAACTCACCCTGATGGGGATTTTGAAAATCTAAAGTTAAATTTTCAATCGACCTTACTTCCACAAAGATTTTCTCAATATGCGGCAGTAGCAGCTCCCCGATAGGAGAGAGACCCACCAATCGCTTACCCTGCCGCACAAAAACTTCTGCTCGAAGCTGACTTTCGAGCGCGGCAATATGCTTACTAAGACTGGATTGACTGGTGTGTAATACTTTGGCAGCTTGGCTTAGATTGTAATTATTAATCACAGTCTGCCAAACGGTTTCAAGTTGTTTGAGTTGGATTTGTAAATAACGTTGATTGATGACAACATTGATTGCCATAAAATGACCTTAATAAAAAAACGAAATAAAAATGCTCGCTTTATGAGCTTGGTTGAACTTAAATATTAACAAAATTAGCCATTAGACTGATTTTTTACATAGCTTTTTAATGCCATTAACACGATTTTATCAAGTGACTCGTCAGCAAATTGCTCAGTGGCTTGAGAAATAAGCTGGCTGGGTAACTGTAAAGTGACTTCGACGGTTTTTCCCATAATTCGTGATAACTCAACACTCACGATGGCCCAAGTATAGCCTGCGTATTTAGGTTTTATCAAATGCTCGGTGACAGACGAGGGCTCAGGAATCGGTAAATCTTCTTCAATTAGGTGATATAAATGGCTCATCACCGCCATACGTGTATTAGACACTGCGCCTGCCATGCTACTATCGACTACAGATATGCTTTCAATATCAGGTACCGTGACATGATAGGCATTATTTTGCTGATAGATAGCAATCGGGTATTGCATAATTTGCCTCAAAGCTGCTAACAAAAAGGTTGAAAGTCATCGCAGGGTGTCAAGTATAGCATATTACCATAAAATAGCAGGTTCAAAACCTAGCTGCTTAAGTCAGGCCTATTTAATAGGCCTAAAATTTAAGGAATTGATTAATGTGACAAGTATACAGACATTGACTCAGTTATTGATTCAGTTGTATTGCCACCTTGTTTCAGATATCAACGTTTCAGACATCTATAATAATTTTAGTTTGTCTACACCTAGAAAACCGCTACAATAGCAAGATTTTAATGAAGTTTTGTGGTAAATCGTGCGTGATCAGTGAGAGGTAACATGCAAATATCAAAACAACCTGTGTCAAACGACCAAGCGGCGCTACCCAGCGAAAGCTCAACAGGCACAAAAAAGTCTTGGGGCGAAGCCATCAAAGCCTATATGGACAAGCGCGCTTGGGTGATGTTGCTATTGGGTTTTTCTTCAGGGTTGCCTTATCTATTGATATTTTCTAGTTTGTCAATTTGGCTCAAAGAAGCAGGATTTGATATCAAAATTATCACCATGTTTAGTTGGGCGATGCTAGGGTACTCGTTTAAGTTTGTTTGGTCGCCCCTCGTCAATGCCGTGCCGATTCCGTTGTTAACCAAAATGCTAGGCCAACGCCGTAGTTGGCTAGTTGTGGCACAAATTGTGGTAGCCTTTGCAATTTTTATGCTTGGTAGTTTCAATCCCACCAGTGATGTTGTACTTGATTACATGGCATTTTTTGCCGTGTTGTTAGGTTTTTCAGCGGCGACACAAGACATTGTGATTGATGCCTATCGCATTGAAATTGCTGAAAAATCTATGCAACCTGTACTCTCTGGTATGTTTATGGCAGGCTATCGAATCGGTCTGATTGTCGCAGGGGCGGGGGCATTGTTCTTGGCAGAATATTTTGGCTCGACCAAAGCCACTTACAACTACGCTGCTTGGCAACAAACCTATTATATTATGGCATCTTTGATGCTCATAGGGGTTGTCACCACCCTTTTAATCAAAGAACCCACCGTCACCCGTGAGCAGCATGAACGCCCGATGTCGGATTATTTTCAATTGTTTTTACTATTTTTAATTTCAGTGATTGCGTTGATTGCCAGTTTTATTGTCATCGGTCACGTGCTTCCAGAGACTGAGTCAAAATTTTTGGGCTTTGTTTATGAGAGTATTAAATTTATTGGCGCTGTGGTTATCGCCATTGGCACCGCGTTAGTGTTATTAAAAGCCAAAATCATCAAAAAGCAAGTCGCGGTTGACATGTGGGTCGCACCGATTCAAGACTTTTTCATTCGGTATGGGAAAAAAGCCGTATGGCTGATTTTATTGATAGGCTTGTATCGTATTTCAGATATTGTGGCAGGTACGACGTCAAACTTGTTTTATGTCAATTTAGGCTTTAGCAAAACCGATATCGCCTTGGCGGTCAAAACCTTTGGTATGGGGATGTCAATTGTAGGTGGTATTCTAGGCGGCTTGCTTGCCGAGCGTTTTAAAATCATGAACGCTATGTTGATTGGTGCTATTTTAGCGTCAGCCAGTAATTTATTGTTTGTGATTTTAGCGGGCAAGGGACATGATTTTTTTTACATGTACTCAGCGGTGATGTTTGATAACCTCGCATCAGGTCTAGCAAGTGCCATCTTTGTCGCCTTTTTATCGGTATTGACCAATATTCGCTTTAGCATGGTACAGTATGCACTGCTTAGTTCATTGATGACGTTAACACCAAAAATTTTGGGTGGCTACTCAGGTGCGATGGTAGAAACCATGGGGTATCCTGCTTTTTTCACTTTTACCGCATTGATTGGGGTGCCTGTGCTGTTTTTGATTTATATGGTAGATAAGCATGTGATGAGCCAAGATGCGACAAGAGGCGATAACATCACCCATGAATAACCCAATGTCATCTTACACCATTCAATCATTATTGGCTGTACCAAGCAGGGTTGAAAAACACATCCGCAAACAGTTGCTGGGTGAGTATCTTCATGTAGGGCAGACTTATCTTATTACCCATGATAGCGAAATGGTAACTGCAGAGATAGCCACTCAATATTTTGCTGCGCTAGATGAGTTGATGGCCGGTAAACCATTCGCTTATGTGCTAGGTAAACAAAGTTTTTGGCAGCATGAGTTTTTAGTCAACCAGCATACTTTAATACCGCGTCCTGATACCGAAAGGTTGATAGAAGCAGTGCTTAATCATCATAAAAATAGCCTAAGCAAACCAATGAATATTTTGGATTTAGGCACGGGGTCAGGTTGTATTGCCATCACGCTGGCGGACGAATTTGAAAATTCATCCGTTAGCGCAGTGGATAAGTCGCCTGAGGCGCTAAAGGTAGCAGCACAAAATGCTAAAAGACTAGGGGTTAATAATATCGCGTTTTTTGAAGGCAGTTGGTATGAACCCTTTATGACAGTTAATGCAGATGAAAGCAATAAATTTGATATCATCGTATCTAATCCACCTTATATCGATCCCAACGATCCCCACTTGGCAGGCTTAACCGATGAGCCTATTAGCGCGCTAATCGCGGATAATAAGGGTATGGCGGATATCTGTCATATTGTCAAAACTGCGCCACAATTTTTACAGCCTCATGGGTTATTAGCAATTGAACATGGGTATGATCAGGGCGAACAGGTTAGGGGCGTGTTTTTGTCAAATGGCTTTGGCGATGTAATCACCGTCAAAGACTATGGGCACAATGACCGAGTAACGCTGGGTGTACTAAATTAGTGTACTAAATTAATGGGCTAAAATAGCCTAAGTAAATATGTGAAATTTAACAACTATGTCAGAACAAACAGAATTAACCGATGCAGAAATGCTACGCTATGCCCGCCAAATATTGCTAGAAGGGTGGGATATAGAAGCACAAACGCGGCTAAAAAATAGCTGTGCGATTATTATTGGCATGGGCGGGCTAGGCTGCCCACTTGCAGAGACCTTGTGCCGTGCTGGCATTGGCAAAATGCTTATTATTGACGATGATACGATTGATGAGAGCAATCTGCAGCGGCAGTCGTTGTTTACCCCTAACGATATCAGTCAATCTAAAGCGCTGGTAGCCAAAGCTAAATTACATGAAATCAATGCATTTTGTGAGGTTATCGCCATACAAGCACGTTTAACAGCCGATAATTATCAACAAATAGTTGAACAAGCGAAAATAAATAGCCTAAGCAAATTAATATGCGATTGCACCGATAACTTCAAAACACGAGATCTTATTAACACCATCGCTGTCAAGTCAAATTTGTCACTATTATCAGCCTCTGCCATTGCGCAAACCGGGCAACTGGCATTATTTACGCCACAGCAGGGTTGCTATCATTGCTTATTTCAAGGGGCAGGAGATGATGAGCAAACGTGTGCCACTAGCGGCGTGCTTGCCAGTACCACCCAAATTATCGGCAACCTTCAAGCCCAAGCGGCTTTAAGTTTTTTGGGACTCGGTATCAATCCTATAGCGCAAACGTTATTGCTATGGAACGGCAAAACCATGAATCTTAAAAAACTTCACTATCGTAAAGACGCTAACTGCGAGATTTGTAGCCAACCATCCGCTATCACAGACGTAATGTAAACTAGAGTTAATCATGCAAAAAAATCACTTTTTGAAAAAATCCTTAAATGTCATTCAGCGGGTCGGGAAGACGGCAACCGTGGCTGGCAAAGCAGGGCTGCGCATCGCCCAAGGCGAAAAAATGACCCCAACGCTGCTGCGCCAAAGCTTTGAAGCGTTGGGTACTACCTATATCAAAATCGGTCAGTTTATTGCCAGTACCCCGTCCATCTTTCCCCGCGAATATGTGACAGTATTTCAAGGCTGTCTGGATCAAACCACGCCCATGCCTTATAGCTATATTGAAGGTGTCTTAAGAGAGGAACTGGAAAAAGATGGGCAGACATTGGAAGATATTTTTCAAAGTATTGAGGTCAAACCGTTAGCGTCTGCATCCATCGCCCAAGTTCACAGTGCTATTTTAAAAAATGGCGATAATGTGGTGTTAAAAGTGCAAAAACCTGAAGTAGATACCATCATTCAAACCGATTTAGGCATGATGGTTGGGTTGACTAAACTGATTGACAGTATTGCACCGTCGCTAAAATTTGCCAGTATTTCACCCATTATTGATGAAATCCGTTTGCGCATGGCAGCAGAAACGGACTTCTTACAAGAAGCCAAAAACATTGATGATTTCCAAGATTTTTTAAAAAAAACAGACAATCATAAAGTAGTCGCGCCCGATGTTTATCATGATATCAGTACCAAAAAAGTACTTGTCATGACCCGGTTCTTTGGGGTGTCGATGATTGATGATGCCGCCATGCGTCAATACTGCAAATACCCCGCACAGGTGATGACAGATACTTTAAACACGTGGTTTTCTAGCTTGATGCTGTGCAATAGTTTTCATGCCGATTTGCATGCAGGTAATTTGATGTTGTTGACCGATGGTCGTATTGGCTTTATTGATTTTGGGATTGTAGGCAAACTTGAACCCAAAGCGTGGCAAGCCAGTATGGGGATGATGGATAGTTTTGCTAAAGAAGACTATCGGGGCATGGCGCATTATATGGTTGAAATGGATATGACCCATGCGCGAGAGCAAGTCAATGTCGATGTCCTTGCCCAAGATCTTGAATCAGTGATGAAAAAAATCTTGGCAGATGATAGTTTGTTTATGGGAAAAACCATTGACCAAACCATGCCAAACCGCTTGAAAGATCATACTGATGAAATCAATCAAATGTTGCTTGAAATGGTGGAAGTCGGTAAACGCCATGGTATTCACTTCCCAAGAGATTTTGCGCTACTGACCAAGCAACTGTTATATTTTGACCGCTTTATGAAAGTACTTGCCCCTGAAATGGATATGTTTCATGATGCGCGGATTAAAATGGCATAAACACGCGATGAATTAATCCTCTTTGCGCTGTAGCCATGTTCTAAGCCAAGTTAAAATCGCTTGGTGGTGTTTGATACATAGGCTCAGCGCCTTTAAGTCTGCTTTTAGGGTTTTTTGTTCGCGCTGTAGGCTTTCTAACATCAGTTGAACCACCAACTCTGTCACCAGGTCTGAGATATCATCAATATTGCGCTGACTAAGTTCCTTAAAAAACCGCGCCCAATGTTTGATAAGTTTGTTTTGCTGCTCTGAGGTCAAGCCCGCCAGTATAAAATGTGCTTTGGCATTGATTCGATCGTAAGTTGACCATTTTGGGTTATCAAAATCCTGCAATCTTGATTGAATGGTTTGAATCCAAGTAATCAACTTCAATAGTTCTTCATCGGCAATGGCTTGCCAAGTTAGGCAGCAACTTTCATCATAGTTTTTGCAGGGCGTATCCATGGCATGAGTGATACCCTCAGTGTCACCCGTTAAATTTTCGTCCAATCGAATCGGGGCTGTCGGTTTGGTAGAGGGGTGTTTCGGTTTAAAAACATTAGCCGCTTCGCTGCGCTGATAAATATCGCGGATGACAGATTGGCTAATGCGGTTATTTTCCAGACTGCCTAACAGCTCTGGTTGAAACAAAAAACACAGCTGCAGATGCAGTTGTACCGTCAATTCGCTATCAAAATTGAGCAGGGCATCTTGCGCTTGCCGTGCTTGGTTTTTTCGCCCCAATCCCATTTTGTTTTTGATGTCTTCACGCAGCAACCAGCCATAACTGCCTTTTGGCAGTTTTTGGGTCAGCGCAGAGAGCTGCTGCAAAATTTTGCTGCGATTTTCAGGGGTATTGGTAGGATATTGACGCGTCAGACTTGAGTACAAATACGCTGATAGGGGAACCGCTTGGGCGATTTGTTGCTGCATCGCTAACAAACCATGCGCTTTGACATAGCTATCAGGGTCATGATTATCTGGCAGTGTCAAAAAGTGCAATTCCTTGCCATCAGTGAGCGCAGGCAATCCCACTTCCATGGCACGCCAAGCGGCTTTTTGTCCTGCACTATCGCCATCAAAACTTAAAGTAAGTATGGGATTAAATTGCAGTAATCTTTCGATTTGTGATTGCGCCAATGCTGTTCCCATGGAGGCAACTGCGCCATACACGCCCGCTTGATGAAGGCTTATGACATCCATATAACCTTCAACCACCAGCCAGTCTTTGGCTTTGGCCTTGCGGCCTTCAAAAAGACCATATAACACGGCTTGCTTATGAAATACAGGTGAATCTGAAGAGTTGATATACTTGGGCTGCTCATCATCAGACATGGTGCGACCGGCAAAGCCGATCACCCGTCCTTGTTGGTCGCGGATGGGAAAAATCACCCGATTGCGCAGCAAATCAAAATCACGCCCATTTTGCGAAGTGCGCACCAATCCCAAGATTTTTAAACCTTCGATGTCTTGGGGGAAGGCTTCTTCAAGATGTTGCCAACCGTTTGGGGCAAAACCCAAGGCAAATTCTTCGATAGTGTGCGGCGTCAGTCCACGTTTGAGCAAATAATGTTGGGCAAAGCTATTTTGCTGTAATTGATTTTGATAAAACTGGCAGATTTGGGTGAGTAAGTCGTATAAACTTGATGAACTATCCTGCGGGCTGTTATTTCCCATGTCATCAAAGGGTGAAAATCCGCCAACGCTTGCGTCATCATACTCGCCAAAAGGGATAAAGCTCGTATCTAAGTTATCAGACGTTTGAAAATCATCAAAAGCGTCTATCCATAAAGCCTCTGCATCGTCAATAGACGGACGCTCGGCAACATCTGAGTCAGAGAGGGCTTGAGCGGGACTTTGAGCTAGATTTTGATGAGAGGATGCCCTTGCTTGCGATACAGCAGGTTTGGGCTGAATGGGTGTTTTTTTATAGGTATGTGATTTGTTGACAGGTTCTTTGGGCAGTTCAATCCCCGTTTGACGGGACAATTCTTTGAGCGCTTCACCCGCGGTGAGGTTTTCGTACTCTTTTAAAAAGGTGAGCGCATTGCCGGCGACACCACAGCCAAAACAGTTATATAGCCCCTTTTGCGGATTGACAAAAAATGAGGGCGTTTTTTCTCCATGAAAAGGGCAACAGCCTTTGAATTCATTGCCCGAACGTTTGAGCTCCACATGCTTGCCAATAATCTTGACAATATCAGCATTGGCAATGATTTGATCAATGATGGCATTGTTACTCATGGTAAAAAGCGCATTTCCAGTTAAAAATTAGCTGATTGAAAAAAAATAGCTAGGATAAACCTAGCTAATGTTAACAGGGTTTATAGATTATTTGACTTGACTGGTATTGTCAGGTGGCAGACCCAAACCAATTGTAGTCTCACGTGGTCTTGTCGGTGTTTCATCATTTGCCGTGGTAGCCGGACTTGGCAGGCGCATTGCCGCAGCTTGCTGAATTGAGGTCTGAATCACTTGCGGCTTGGTATTGCCTGAGTATTGCCCCGACTGCTGAGCTAGCCCTTGAACAGCAGCATTTTGTGAGCTTTGACCCAGCACGCCCAATGTGGCTTTATTTAACCAGTTTGAACCGGTACGGGTATTATCAAGTTTGACGTTGCCACGCGCATCAATCAGCGCAGGGTAGTTGATACGAAGTAGTTGTTTATATTGGTTGGCGGTATCTGTCATTCCCAGTTTGTCATAGCTATAGGCGATGGTTGCAATAGACTCTGGAATCGCTTCGCTTTGTGGATAGTACTGAAATACCCATTTAGCACGGTTGGCGGCTGCCACATAGGCTTTGCGTTTAATATACCAGCGCGCTACATCCATCTCACTTTCTGACAATTGGTTATAGATATAACGCATACGTAGCGCAGCGTCTGGAGCATACGCACTGTTTGGGAAGCGATTAATCAGTTGCTGAAAGTTATTAAAGGCAATGCGCGAATAGCCCATATCACGGTGTGCAGGATTGAGCTTGGTGTATTTCATCACGCCGCCTGATGCTGCCTGCATATTTGAGATGCCGCGAACATAGTAAGCATAGTCAACTTGCGGGTTAGATGGGTAAGACTGGATAAAACGATCAGCACTGGCAATCGCATCCAAATAGTCACCATGTTGGTACTGCGCATACATCAAGTCAAGTAACGCTTGCTCGCTGTAATCACCCACAGGATAGAAAGTCCGCAAATCGTTTAACTGGCTAATCGCTTTAGCAAGGTTGCCTTTTTTGATGTTGTCAGACGCTGCTTGGTAGTAGCCTTGTTCGCTTTTTTCAGCTTTGGTCGCGACGACTTCGTCTTTGCCACCAAACAATTTTGAATTTTTTAGCGTTTGACAGCCAGATAAAGTGGTCAAAGCCACAGTAATTGCGGTGACACCCACAACTTTGGAAAGATGATGCATACGAACCTCAAATCTATTGCAAAAATATTTGCCCATCATAATACTTATTGTTCAAAACTGAATGCAAAATATTGTATTAAAAATTTCACTAAGTCTATCACGAAACGTTATACTTTGTGACCTATCCGCGCATATTAATTTTGCAAACCCCTATACAATAAGTCTGAACTGTTTATGACCACGCCAATCGCCTCACATCCGAACAACTTAAATCCCATCGATGCAAACATTGAACCTATAACTGAATCTATGACTCAAAACAATACCAATCAACTCGAAGAAGAATGGGAAAACCTGTCACAACCACAGCCAAGCACTCAAAACTTGCAGACCCACGACGCTGGCAATCATCAAATTATCCAAAATTATACAGTCAACTCTGAGCAAATAGGGGAGCGCATTGATAAAATTGCTGCCTTGGTGTTTAGCGATTATTCGCGTGAGCAAATTAAACATTGGCTTGAGTCAGGCGAACTAACTGTAAACGGTGCGGCGCAAAAACCCAAATATCGTCTTAAGCCCAACGATGTACTGATGCTTAAAGCGAGTTTGACCGCTCAACAGCAAGATTTGCCTGAGAATATCCCACTTGATATCTTGTATGAAGATGAGGCGGTGCTGGTCATCAATAAGCCCGTAGGCTTGGTCGTCCATCCTGGTGCAGGTAATGGGTCAGGTACGCTGGTCAACGCGCTACTTTTTCATTATCCTGATAGCCGCACGCTACCTAGAGCAGGATTGGTACATCGCATCGATAAAGAAACATCGGGTTTAATGGTGATTGCTAAAGACAGTCAAAGCCAGCTGCATCTAATTAATCAGCTTAAAGACAAATCCGTGTACCGGCTTTACCAAGCGATTGTGTTAGCGTCTGCGGCTGAGCTTGCCCGCCATCGCACCATTGATGCACCCATTGGTCGCCATCCGACCCAGCGCACCAAAATGGCGGTGGTGGGTAGTGGCAAACCCGCTGTCACCCATCTTGAGAAAATCACGGCGATAAGCGACGCTGTCTCATTGGTCAGTGTCCGTCTTGAAACAGGGCGTACCCACCAAATCCGCGTACACTTATCAAATTTGGGTTTTCCATTGCTCGGAGATCCGCTCTATGGCGCTGCTCGTAAAAATGCAATATTGCTAAAAACCTTGGATGACGACCAAAAACACATCGTGCAACAGTTCCAGCGTCAGGCGCTACATGCTTATGAGCTTGGCTTTATCCACCCAAAAACAGGCGAGACTATTAAAGTGCAAGCACGCCTGCCCGAAGACATGCAAAAATTACTCGACACCCTAAAGCCCTAGCAAACCCATAATTTTTTACCGTAATATTACTTTTATTAGATTACTGAGGCGTTATTGAGGCGTGTTAGTGAGCGATTAGGGTACGCCCCGCTATTAACCTAACCCATTTTTTCCGTCAAATATTTCCAATAGCGTTTTGGCAAATACTGAATATGCAGCTTGCGATTTAACCGCTCTTTGATGGTCACATGGGTAAAATATTTTTGCCAAAGCGTTTGGTATTGTTGTTCTGCCTTGCTATAAAATTGCTGCGGATGCAGTAGCGCTTCATCATCTACATCAAAGATGATATGGACTTGTTCGCTGGGATCATCGTGAGCGTAATAAATACCAAACCCGCGTTTGACATCATATATCGCCCAAGTTTGATCGGCATAGCGTTCTTTAAAATGCTGATGCAAAATGGGTAATACATTAAAATCGGGCTCAACGCGCGCAAAATATACCGGTTTTTCAGTGTCTGGCATTTGCATTTGTTCAAATCGCACAAACGCCTGCATACGGTGGCGCTCACGCCCGACCATTTTGATAAGCTTGCTCACTGCCATCACATCCGCATGGGTATAATTCTCCCACACATCAAGGTTGGGATTGGACAATTGAAACCGTACCACCCCAAACAGATGACTATACACGGTAGGCGATTCTGATAAAAAGCCCCACAGCAGTTGCCGCATACCGTTTTTGCCAAAGACGTGCGCTAATTTATCACTCACCCGTAAAGTTTTGGCTTCATCGGTCGCGACGGTGACAGTGTCTTGCCAAAAATTGGGCACCACTTCATGCTCGGCTTGAATGGTCACAATCGGGGTGTGCTGCCAACCATTCTCATAAATGGTGAACACACACGTGAGCCAGCCTTCAAAGCTGCCATCAAAGATTAAAATGGGGGTCTCAGCCGTCACTAAATCCATAAAAGATTGACCTTTTGCACAGTGGACTTTAAAACCTTAATTTTAAAAGATTGATTTTAAAAAATTAATTCTAAAATAATAATGCTAAAACAACGCCAATTGACCATGCCGTTCGGCTTTGAATTTGGTTTGGGTCTGCGCCAGTACATAATCGCGAAAGTTATCCTGGGTTAAATGACTTAAATGCTCATTGCGACCTTTGAGTGCGATAAAGTATTTGGCACGGTTTACGGCAGCGCCCATTTGCTTGAGATGTTCGAGCGTCAAGGTCGAAAATTTTCGTGCCTGAACAATTTTTTTGGCGGTTCGGGTACCAATACCAGGAATACGCACAATCATTTTGTAGGGCGCGGTTTGGATATTGACGGGGAAATGTGACTTATTACGAATCGCCCAAGCCAATTTGGGGTCACAGTCCAAATCCAAAAACGGATGGTCATCGGGTAGAATTTCTTCTGCTTCAAATCCATAAAAACGCATTAACCAATCCGCTTGATACAAGCGATTTTCTCGCACCATCGGCACAGGGGTACCCATGGCGGGCAAGCGATTGTCACTGAGCATAGGCACATACCCTGAATAGTACACCCGTTTTAGGTCATATTCTTGATAAAAATGGCTCGATAAACGGATGATTTGTAAATCGGTCTCTTGCGCTGCGCCCACAATCAGCTGGGTACTTTGACCCGCTGGGGTAAATTTTGGGGTATGTTTGTGTTGCTTTTTACTGTCTTTAAACACCACGATTTGTTCTTGTACCACTTTCATTGGCGCTTTCATATCGTCATGGTTTTTTTCAGGTGCGAGAAATGCCAAGCCAGATTTGGTGGGGATTTCCATATTGACGCTTAAGCGATCGGCATACAATCCTGCTTCCTGCATCAACTCAGCAGATGCACCGGGAATGGTTTTTAGATGAATATAGCCATTGAATTTGTGCGCAAGACGCAAGGTTTTGGCGACACGAACCAATCGCTCCATGGTATAGTCGGGCGATTTAAAAATCCCTGAGCTTAAAAACAAGCCTTCAATATAGTTGCGCCGATAAAACTGCATGGTCAAATCAACCACTTCTTCAACAGTAAATGCTGCGCGCGGCGTATCGTGACTGCGCCGTGAGGTGCAATACGCGCAGTCGTAGATACAATGATTGGTAAACAATATTTTTAATAAGGAAACACAGCGGCCATCTTCGGTATAACTATGACAAATACCCGAATTAGCCGTGCCGAGTCCTTTATTATGATTGTCACGCTTACTGCCACTTGATGAACAGGAAACATCATATTTGGCAGCATCGGCTAAGATGGATAATTTGTCTTGCAATCTTTCATAATTCATCGCGTAAACCTTGCATATCTCATATATGAGCAGATAAAAACATAAAAAATAGGTTGCAAAATTAAACTTAAGATGAGTATTTTACCTTATCAGCGGCTAAAAATACGGTTAAAAAAAAGCAAGACGACAACATGTGACGTCTTGCTTTTGGTAGATTAACTAATTAGTGTCTACGAATCACGAATTACGAATTACGGATTCACGATAATAGCCGGTGCGGGCGTGACAGGCACGGTGGTCATTGTCGCTATCGCAGGCGTTGATGCCGGTAGCAATACGGGAGTTGTCGTAGTAGTAGAAACAACGGTAGCAGGTTTTGACACGGTTACTGTCGCGCCTGAGCCTGTTTGTACCGTCACTGGGGTGGTGGTATTGACATTCGATGTTGACACTACAGTCGTGCTAGGCAGTGTTGTAATAGGCGCTGTTGTTACCACAGGGGCTGTGGTAGTGACGACAGGCGTAGAGACAGTGCGATAAGTCGGCGTGGTGACAATTTGTGTCGGGTAAAATGGCATACCGTCAACGATGGTAAATCCATTAGGGCGAACCATCACCGTATCGCTCGTGCCATCGATATGTTGATTAACAATCGTTGTGGTTTTTGGCGCCACGCGGGTCGTGGTTACCGTTGTCGTTTTCTTAGCGGCGGCTTTAACGGTGCGCGCATTACTGGGCGTTGCCACGGCACTCATGGCAATCACCGCAACTGACGCGGCAACGATTTGGGATTTTTTTATAGCGGTCATCATCATATTGTGTTTCCTCAAAAATACACATGGAATTGATGAAATTATTATGCGCATATTGTTGATAGAAATATAAGTTATAAATGTAAATAACACGCAAAATTTGCAATTTATGCGATAACTGCTGTGAAAAAATGTAACTGCATGGGTCAATTAACCCATTGAACAGGACACTTTAACAGGGCTGAATTTTTGCTAATTAAAGCGCTTAGACCAGCAAAAAAATAGGCGTGACGGTTGTTTTATTGGGTTACAAGGTTTATCCTTATCCGTTGACATTGAATATTTGGGCAATGCCACGTTAGCGTAAATTTTTTAGCAGTCAAACTTATCAATTAAATGTAGGAGCTATTCATGTTTTCACATGTAGAACCGTATGCGGGTGACCCGATTTTGGGGTTGATGGACA
Source organism: Moraxella sp. CTOTU47616 (assembly GCF_032017465.1). NCBI lineage: Bacteria > Pseudomonadati > Pseudomonadota > Gammaproteobacteria > Moraxellales > Moraxellaceae > Moraxella > Moraxella sp. CTOTU47616. The sequence goes on along the minus strand of NZ_DALZPU010000001.1, from coordinate 51,029 downwards.
AGCATAAACAAGACCCACGTGCCGACAAAGTTAATTTGGGTGTGGGTGTATATTTTGATAATGACGGTAAATTACCCGTCCTCAACTGTGTGCAAAAAGCTGAAGCACAAATCGCTAATCCACCAAAACCCCGTCCCTATCTGCCAATGGACGGTCTGCCAGGTTATCGCGCCGCTTGCCAAAACCTATTGTTTGGTAAAGACGCACAAGTATTAAAAGACAAGCGTGTGGCAACCACAGCGACCATCGGTGGTTCAGGCGCGCTCAAAGTCGGGGCTGATTTTATTCATGCTTGGTTTCCACAAGCCAAATGCTATGTGTCTGACCCAACGTGGGCAAACCATATTGGTATCTTTGAAGGGTCTGGTTTTGCGGTGGGCAAATATCCCTATTATGATGCAGCGACCAATGGCATCAAATTTGATGAACTCATTGCTTTCTTAAACACCTTGCAAGCCCATGATGTGGTGTTGCTGCATCCTTGTTGTCATAACCCAACGGGCGTTGACTTGACCCAAGCGCAATGGGATAAAGTGCTTGAAGTGGTAAAAGCGAAAAACTTGCTTGCCTTTATGGATATTGCCTATCAAGGCTTTGGTGAAGACATGGATGCAGATGTCTATGCGATTCGCAAAGCAGTAGACATGGGTTTGTTGTTCTTTGTCAGTAACTCATTCTCAAAAAATCTATCACTGTATGGTGAACGCGTTGGCGGTTTATCTGTGGTGTGTAAAGACGAAGCACAAGCCAAAGCGGTACAAGGTCAATTGCAGTTCAATATCCGCCGCATTTACTCAAGCCCACCTTCGCACGGCGGTCACGTGGTTGATATCGTGATGAATGACGAAGCGTTATTCAATGAATGGGTACAAGAAGTGTATGTGATGCGCGATCGTATCAAAGACATGCGCCAAAAACTGCGTGACAGTTTAGAAGCCAAATTACCGGGTCGCAGTTTTGACTATATCACCAAGCAAAATGGTATGTTTAGCTATACTGGTCTCACCCCTGAGCAAGTAGCGCGCATTATCAAAGATTTTGGTATCTATATGGTCGCTAATGGGCGTATCTCGGTTGCCGGTCTAAACGCTAGCAATATCGATTATGTAGCCAATGCCATGGCAGAAGTGTTAAAAGACTAAGCTTATTAGATAAACCTGTTGAAGGCGCTTATTAAATAAGCTTGTTAAAAAACTAAGATAGCTTAAATAATCAAAACCCTTAACCGCGTGTTAGGGGTTTTTTATAACTTACAATTTATAAGTGATGGTTTATGACTTATGATTAACGGTTCGGGGGAGTATTTAAGCCCTTTTGGTAAGATTGTAGAAATATTTTTGACTGTTGTTAATTAAATCCCCACAAAAAACCTTGCTTTTCGTATCGGCTTTTGCTGAGATACCGATTACAATAATTTTTATAAAAATAGGATATCTTTTATGGTCGCCCACAACCCCATGCCCAATTTTCAAACCGCAACTGAGTCTACGCCACCATCCATCCCGCAAGCCCTCACCCCCCAGTTTCGAGAAATCGACTACGGCAATAACGTTGCCCAGCGTACCCTGTGCGTTCTGGTGTTAGATTTGTCAGGCTCAATGGCGATACGCTCAGGCAATGGCGACAAACGCCGTATCGATATGCTCAATGAAGGGATTGAAGCGTTTTATCATGATTTGATGAAAGATGAAACAGCCCGCAACCGTGTGCGTTTGGCCATTGTCATCGTGGGCGGGGTCAATGATACCGCAGAGCTGATGATGGACTGGACGGATGCGATTGATTTTTTCCCCATTAAATTTCGTGAAAATGGCATGACGCCGCTCGGACAAGGTATGTTACTTGCGCTCAATTTGATTGAGCAAGAGCGTATCAATCTACGCGACAACGGTATCAATTATACCCGTCCTTGGGTTATTGCCATGACGGATGGTCTGCCCACCGACAGCCAAGATGTGTGGCAGGCGGCTATCAATCAATGTCACCAAGCCGAACAAAATAATCAATGTATTATTTATCCGATTGCCATTGATGCGGGCGTGCAAGAAGTTAAGATGCTCAAGCAACTGTCGATTTTAACCCCGCCCGTGCATCTCAACTCCGTTAAGTTTGTCGAATTTTTTGTGTGGTTGTCCGCGAGTCTTAAGACCGTGTCACAATCTGCGCCTGGAGAAACCGTGCAATTAGGGAGCATCTCACCGTGGGCGACCATTCAAAGTTGATGGTAAAGACAATCACCTTCAGTGCTCATGACAATAAAAGAACCTAAAAAAAATTGGGGATAATGATGAACCAAACCACGGATTTGTTCGCGCAATCATCGCACTCATCAGTCCAACCATCTTGGCAAGTGTATGGCGCATCCAGTATTGGTAAATCCCATATCGACAGCAACCTGCCCAATCAAGACAGTATCTATTTGCAAAAAACCCAAGACGGTTTGGTCGCTGTGGTATGTGATGGGGCGGGCTCGGCAAAATTTAGCCAAGCAGGGGCAGCGTTTTTTAGTCAATCGATTGGAAAAATGCTGCTCAGTCTCGGTGTTAGTCGCAGTGTCAGTATCAGTGTCAGTCACAGGGGCATTGCGTTTGATTTAGGACAACTTAAACAGCAAATTATCGAGCAATTATCACAAATACGCCTCGACCTGCAATCACAGCTGACCGCCGAATCGAGCCTAAGAGATTATCACACCACCTTTACTGGGCTACTCATCCATTCAAATCATCAAGCACTATTGGTGCAAATCGGTGATAGTCCTCTTATCACCAGCCAATTTGTTGTGCGCCATCCTCACATTGATTATTTCACCAATTTGCAAGTGTACGGGGATGATAGCAAGAATGAATACGTCAATGAGACGCATTTTATCACCCAAGACAATTGGCAATCCTTTTTAAGGGTTGAGCCCATTGATTTATCGCAAGTGGATTGCCTTGCACTGATGTCGGATGGCTGTGCGGACTTGGTATTTGAAGGCGCAAGTATTACGCCCAAAATTTACCGCCCTTTTTTTGGCAACTTGCTATTTAATTTAACCCAAAGTCAAAGCTCACAGCAGGGCAGCGCGATTATTGAACAGGCACTTAGCAACCCTGCGACCTATCGATTAACCGGTGATGATAAATCCTTGGTGGTGTTATTAAAAAATCAACAGCATTATCAAAAACTTGAACCGATGGTTGAGGGGCAAAATGAAACCCTAGAAAATGACACTATAGCGACTGCACCAAACAACCCCACGGTTTGGCATACCGATGCTGTCAATCATAAAAACACCCGCGCCACTAGCACGCCAGATGATATAGCCTTTAATAACATAAGCTCCAGTAACATCAATAACATAGCGCCTAACCCAAATCCGCAAGCCAGTGGTGTACATACTGCTCCTGCAACGCCAGCGGCTACAACGTCGCAGGTGTTGCCCCCTTCGCAGTCCGTCAGTGACTCAACCAGACAGCGGCGTAATACCGCTATGATGGCTGGCGCAGCGATGCTCATTGGCACCGGTATATTAGGCTGGGTAAATAAAGATCGATTGCTGCCGACGCAAACTGTCAACAATGCCAATACGGCGGCATCGGTGGCAAGCACAACGCCCACCTCGGCTATAACGCCCCCACTGACCGCGCACGCACTGGGTGATTCCTATGCCATTGATTTGAGCAAAGTCGCAGCGGTTACCGATAGTGGCAATCCCATCGATGATCCCATCCTAAAAGTGATAGTAGCTAGCCCGCAAGGTGGGTCTATCGATGTCATCGAGCACAAATCCAAACAAACAAGCAGCGCTAAAACTAAAAACGACAATAAAAACGAAAACAAAAATAGGGTGAATCAGCCCTTATTATCCGCCACTGTTACCACGGTGGTCGCTAATAAAAACCCAACGGTTGCCAGAGTTTCCAGTGGCGCAGCGAGTACCGCTTTGCAAAACCAACATACCGAGGCCGAGGCTACTTTGACCGACTCACAATTTAACAATCATGCTGTCAAACTTGCCGCTAAAGCAAGCTGCTTGCCAGTTACCGATACCCATGATTTGATAAGTTTAGGGGTCACCATCCAGCCCACCATGCATTACTATAACTGCCAAATTAGCTTGCCTATCAAATCGATGACGAGCCAAATAGCTGGGTTAAGCAAAAAGACGGAAATCTTGGATAGTCTGACGCTCGATAAAGGGCTATCAGAAATTTTAACTAGCTCTACCACCAATACCGCAGCTACCGCCTCTACGGTTACGGTTACGGGTACGGGTTTGCCTGCTAGCACGGTCAGCGATTCTAGCGGCAATCAGCAAATACAGCTATACTATTTGGGTATTACTGAGCCAGTAAATCATATGAGTGCCACTGCTAGCACTGAGTTAGCCGCTTTACCCACCTCAGCTTCCAACCCCAAGAGATAGTCCATGCCGTATTTAATTGTAAACAATCAGCGTATCACCATTGATTTGCCTATCTCTCATGAGATCGGCTCTGGCGGTATGGGCATTGTCTACCGTCTCGGTAATCTGTTAGGCACGGGTAATTTGGTGGCAAAAATCTTTAAAAATCCCACCGATCCCAAAAACCCTAGCGTTGCCAAACTACAAGCCATGATGGCGCGCCCGCCTGAGCATATTTATCAAGTAATTAATGGGGTAGGGTATACCCAGTTTGCTTGGGTGAGACATCTGATTGTCGGCGAGCATGATGAGCTCATTGGCTATGCCATGCCAGAGCTGGATTTTGATAGGTCGTTATCGCTCAATCCTTTTATGTACCCAAGAGAAGCAGCAAAACTGACCGCCTATCAGCAGAGTCTCAATTATCGTGTGCAGCTGTGTGCCAATATTAGCGCCTTGATGGCGGATTTACATGGTCATGGGCATGCTTTTATTGATTTTAAAGAAGCCAATATGCGCCTGATGCCAGAGCCAAGCACGGGCATGGATGATGATTATAAAGGCTTTATCGTTGGGTTTATCGACTGTGATAGCTATCGTATTACTGCCAGTGATGGCAGCGTTTATCCCAGTCCTGTCATATCACCTGAAATGACCAGTCCTGAATACCATGAACACAAAGATATTGGTTTGTTGGATGAAAAACACGACCGTTTTGTACTGGCGATTGAGCTGTTTAAAATTTTAAACAATGGTATTCATCCTTTTTATTTTATCCCTGTCTCAGACCGATTAAAAAATGCTGCCCATCGCAACACCGACCAATTTATCAAAGAGCGGCTATATGCTTATGGCTTGCAGCCACACCCAGAGATTGCCCCGCTAAAAAACAGCATTCATATGTGTTGGGATGACCAAACCCGTGCAATGTTTGATAAAGCGTTTTTATCCACCCATCCAACTGATCGCCCAAGCGCCGCCGAGTGGGAAAACCATCTACGCGGATTGGTTCAACACCGCCAGTTTAAAGTGTGTGAAAATTATCCCAATGATGCTAGCCACATTCATTTTGTTGGTAAACCCTGTCATCGCTGTCTGTTTTTAACCGTACCCAATAACCCGTTAACCACGCCCGTCACACCTGTGCCCGCAATCATCGCTGCAGCGACAACCAGCGTCTGGCAAACCACGCCCACCCGTGCTTCTGTAGCGTCCACTGCCGCAAATCACCCAAGTCATCAGCCAAGCGCGGCTTTGGCCGGTTTGATGGGTGATGAGACATTGGCAAATAATCGTCGGCTTGAGCAATCGCTCAATACTCAGGCTAACAGTCACCGGGGCATACCGAGCCAACCCATCAATATAGTCAATGCAAATGTAGTCAATGCAGGGGATGCAGTCGATGACGCGACCCAAACACCGGCGACTCATTCAATGGCGATGCCAGATACGATGCTAGATACAATGACAGATGCGAGAACAGCACCCACGCATCACACTGATACTACAGAGACGACACCCACTACGCCACCGTATACTACTTCTACCGGTGAGGTATCTGTCAAAAAGCCCTCTAAAGGGTGGCTGATAGCGATGATTGCTGCCCTAGTGGCAATCGGTGGCTATGGCGTATCAAGGTTAAAATCCGCCTCAACACCGACGACATCACAATCCGCCACTACCAATCAGTCCGATAATACCAAAGCGGCAAGTACCGATGATAATTCACAAAAAAAACCAAAAAGCCAAAATAGTTACAGCACCATCATCAAATCGCTACCGACTGCAAAAGCCACTATGACGCAAGCGCTTAAAGAGCAAAGTGGCTTTTTTTCTTCCTCGTCGCAAACTAGCGTAGCCAAGCTGTATCAAGACACGCTCGGTATTAGCCCCGAGTTTTTTGATAAAGTCGTCAAGGTGGGTGAGTTTGCCGAGCCATCGCTCAAACAGCTGCAAGAGCTCGGTTACAGCCAAGATATCAATGCGACAAAGCAATACTCGCTTGAAGCCTTTCGCAACGCGGATATGGGCTATTTTAAACAGCAGCCCACGAATAAAACGCTCGCCAAACAACTCAATGAAGCAGCAAAAAGCTATTACTGGCGCAAAAAAGACCCAAAAGCCGCCGCTTATCTTCAAGCGCAAGCAGTGAAATACAATCCCAACCAAGGCGAATATGTCGCCAATTTTGCTTATTATTTATTTAAAAACAACTATCCTTATAGCAAATCTTTTTTGCTTTATGCGCTACAAACGCCGCGTGATAGCAGCAAATATCCCAATACGTATATGATTGAATTGGCAGCGGCAATGGCACTGCAAGCGGGTGATGACAAAGGCGCGGTGGGGTCGTTATTGGCACAGTTTTATACCACTGACGATCAACAAAAACGTTGCCAAAACATGTTAAATTATCCGCAAACCTATCCAGAACTGGTACCCATCGCCGAGAAAGTGTTAGCCATTATCGACCAGCAAAACAGTAGCGGCGCCAATCCTGTGCCTGCTGAGTGTTTGCCGCCATACAACTGGGTGGTTGGATCGTCAAATTAGTTTATCAAATTGAAAATATGAAAATAGGGTAGTAAACATCTATGATTATTGTCTGCCAACAATGTGGTCAAAAATTACCAAAAACTGCGGTTATGTGCCCAAATTGTGGCAGTCGTCAGTTTGCGCAACAATCTGATAATCATACTCAGCCGCAGCAAGCAAATTCGTTTGTACAGTCAAGTGGCTATAATGCCTATGACAGTACCCATAACGCGAACCAGCCAGAACATTCTACTTGGCAAAGTTATACGCCAAATCCATCTACAGGCAATTATCAACTGACCGATATGCCGCCTGTTCAGGCTAGTCAACCTATGCAGCAACCTGCTCAAGCAATCTATGCACAGCCTAATTATGAACAGCCTGATATTGCTCAGGCGTCAAATCCACCCGCACAACCCACTGACTATGCAAATCCTTATGTCGCTCCTGCAGTGCAACCCCAGCAACCTAGCCAATACCCAACGCCCGCTACCAATCAGCTGCCTTCGACCGCGCTGCAGACTCGTAAGCCGGCTTATACCATGCTGTATGCAGGTTTTGTGCGCCGCGCATTGGCTTATCTATTTGATTTAGCGTTAGTCAGTTTATTGTTGGGATTGGCTTATCAATTATTGTTGCCGCAGATTTTACCGCAGCTTGGCATTCGTGGGTTTAGCGATCAAACGCTTGCCTTGATAGCGTATGGATTTTATTTGTTCTATATGACGTTATTGACCTGTTTGGGACGACAAGCAACGGTGGGCAAGGTGATTATGGGTATGTGGGTGTTTGGTATGCAGGGACAACGGGTTAATTTTTTCCATGCGTTAATCCGCGAAACCTTAAAGCTTATCTTATTGCCATTTGGTTTTTTGATGTGGTTTACCGCCCGTAAACAAACGCTGCATGATTTAATCGCACGCACGGTGGTGTTGTATGACCCCAATTAATTTTTAAACAGGGATAGCAATAAAAAAAGTTAATCAATTTGGAAAACCCCATGCTAAACATAGTGAGTCGTACAAAAGCCAGCAAAAAACCTAACGCCAAAGCGCAAACGTTGAGCGAAATCATAATTTTAGCGGTGGTATGGCTCCTGTTAATTGGCGCATTTTTACTGGCAGATTACGCCCATTCACCCAAACTGCAGCGTTATCAACTCGAACTCACCAGCTATACTGAAGGCATCGCCAAACCGCAACTGCTCAGCAAATATTGTGGCGACAATGTCATTACTAATCTGTATGACAACCGTAATGATCCTAACTATGGCATGACTCAAGCCTGTGCCCAAGCCAGTCAGCCCGCACAATTAATGAGTGAGGCAAAGCAACATTTTACCAAAACCCAACAAGCCTTAGCGGCCACATGGCAAGCCCAAGGCAAACAGCAACGCCAAAACGAATTGGTTGAGAATGAAACCGAAGTGAATTTGGGTGGCGATAAACTCAGCAATCGCCAAGATTGGCTACACCTTAATGCTAGCGGGCAACTCGATAGTTTAGACAACTTAATGGCGGTAAAAACCGATAAATTATCCCCTGCCGACCAAGCTAATTTTGCGGTGTCATTGCTTGCGGTTGCCGATGGTAATCGACGTTTTGCCTACAATCGCCTGTTTAGCAATCAGCCCGCCATTGCCAAACTGTTAAATCAATCGGCAAACGATGTCGCCAGTATCTATGACGCCAATAACAACCAACAAAAAGCCCTGCAAGCGAACAATTTACTGCCGTTAATTGGCACGCCCACGCATTTGGGAATGCTCACTCAGGTGTGTATTTGGTCGTGGGTGACGTGGGGGTTACTGTGGCTGTCGCGGCGTAAGCACTGGCTAGAAGTGTTGCCGATAGCCATCACCGTGTGGGGACTGGTTATTGCGGGTGTTAGCCATACGGTGATTCTGCCGATGATGGTGGGGGGCGTGCTGTTTTGCGTCGGCGTGCTACTGAGTGTATTGACGATTTTTTCCCCCATGCGTCGGTTCATGGAAAAATTCCCCGACAACCGTGCCATGCTGTCATCTGCGTGGATTTATCCGTTGTTTGTAGGCTTTGCCACCTTTGGCTTGATGATTTTATTTGATTTAAGCACCCGTAGTTATCTGTCACTGCGTTATATTTTTCTCAATCATTTCAAAGATTTGTTTTGGTGTTTTGTGTTTATTAGCCTGGCTCGCCCGATTAGCAGTTTGCTGAGTTGGGGGCTTAAAACCCTCGTTGCCAATAACTTACTACACAGCAGTTGGGGTAATGTCAAATCGGCGATGACTAAAGCGCGTGTGTGGCTGCTTGCCTTTGCGGTGAGTTATTTGGGCTTGGCAGTGTTAATTCACAGTGACAGTGCGAAAGTCGCTGAACTGTCAAAGATTTGGCTGATGGTGTTTTTGGGCGTGTTTTTGGCGATTAACCAACGCAGTTTGATTAATCATCTGTTTTTCCGCTCCAAAAAAATGACCCTGCTGCTTGCTTTTGCGGTGCTGTTACCATTTATCGCGCTGGGTATTGCCAATGAAAAAGGCACCATGCTGGTATTTTTGTTTTTGTTTACCTTTTTGGTGGGCGTGGCGCTATCCAACAAAATTTTCCAAATGGGCGGACGGGGTTACATTTTGGGCGTGTTGTCGAGTACCGCGATTTTGCTTTTGCTGATGATGGTGTTGGTGAATTTAAGCGGATTTGATGCGCGTACTGCCGAGCGGGTCAATGCGTGGGTCAATCCGTTTGTGGCGAGCAACGATCAGATGGCGATTTTGCATTGGTTTCGCGATAGTGTGCCGATGATTGGCTATGGGTTTGGCGATATTCCGTGGTGTGGTTATCACTTAACAAACAGCCATTTGTCGGGCTGTCAGGGCGTGCCGCTACAAATGCAAAGTGACTATACGATTACCTCGGTGATGGCAGTGGTGGGTATCGGGGCAAGTGTGGTGCTGATGATGGTGTATTTTGCGTGGCTTGCGCTCATTGCCCGTCAGCAGATGGCGTTCGCCAGTGAGCAGATGAAATCACGGCTGTTATCGGGTGGTTATTTTTTGCTGGCGTGGGTGATTTTGCTGTGGGTGGTGATTACGGTGTTTCAGGCACTTGTCACCATTTCAGGGAATTTAGGAATTTTACCGCTCACGGGGGTGACCTTGCCGTTTTTAAGTTATGGCACCAGTAATTTATGGCTCAATAGTATTATGCTCAGTTTGGCGCTGTTTCAGCCAAAGCTGATGTTGGACGGCAATAAACCATAAACCGTATGCTCAATAACTTATCCAATTGTAGAAACGTCAAATTTTAGTAAGGCTTGCAAAAATTAAAGGTTCAAAATGACCGAAAACCAAACCCCGAAAGACGAAAACAGTCAAGAAACTATGAACAGTGGCAAGTTAGAAACTGTTCAAAAAATAGATTCTAACATCTTACCACAAGATAATAATGTCACTGATTCAACCACAGAGATTGAAGAAACAGCCACGCCTGCCAATACCTCCGACAATACGCAAGCAAGTGAAACAAAAAATAGTAACAAAAAAATCAAAAACGACGGTAAAGTTGCCAGTTTTCGGGTTTCTCAAGCGCTTTACAAAACCATTTTGACCAACTTACAAGTAATTTTGGTGGTGTTTGTTGTCGGCCTTATCGGCTGGCTGGCCTGGTATCTCTCGCCCTTAACCGCCTCAAATACCACGTACAATGCAGAGGCGAATGAAAACGCCGTGTCACTTGTCGTCGATAATCTGGGTATGGCGGATGTGGTCAACCAAGCCAACAGCCAAAATACTAATACCCAAAGTGCAAACGCTAATCTATCAACTTCGGTCAACGCCACGCCTGCCAAAACGTGCGACTTAATGCAGCCCAAAAACCAAGCCCGTTTTACCGACAGTATCAACCGAGTTAATCAAAGTCTGCTCAGCTTGTATCAGCAAAAACGTCTAGCCAACCAATACCAACTGCAAACTGCCAGCCTTTGGCAACAAGCCTGTGAGCAACATATCAACGAAGACGCGTTAGCCTTTGCGCTAAAAACGCTTGCCAACCCAGAGCGGTTGTTGCAACTACAATGGCGAGAACAACAGCCCAATCGCCGCAATCAAAACGACCCCAATGTCGCACATATGCCAACCAATTGGCTCACCCAAACCAACCCTTGGTATGGGCTACCGGGCTGTGTATACATCAAAACCGCCAAAACGGCGGACAATCAAACAGGCTATCTGTATGTCGATAGTCGTGGCAATACCATGACTGACACAGGTGACGTTGACTCATTAACCCAGCTTTGTAACAACCCTAGATTGATTCCGATGTCGGTCAAGTCCTTGGCGGTCAAACCATTGACAGGGGCGGCGACTTTACCCAATGCACCAGCATCTGACCCAAATAATGCTTTTAATAAAACCAAAAACGATATTCAAAACCAAGCCAATGGCGTGTTGCAAACCCTACAAGACAAACCCACGCAAGACCCGAAGAAACGGATTGCCTCCACCAGCAAAACTGAGGTTGCTTTGCCGACCAATCTAGGGTTGATGTATAGCGAATTGTCCAACATTCACGCCAGCCATTTTGACCGCCAGTTATTGGATGCTTATCAAAGCTACCAACAAAAAAATGATCAACGCAGCTGGTGGCAAAAACTCACGGCACCGCCAATCAATAGTATCAATGTCGATGGCTCGGATATCAAAATCGGCTACAACATGGCGTTAACCTTGGATCCCGCTGTACAAACAACCGCCCAACAAGTAGCGGATTGTGTCACCAATAACCCCAATGGCGCGGACTGTAATAACGTGCTATCGCCTGCGTTGCAAAACGTCGCCAATGGCATGTATGAGAACGCCTTGGTACGCAGTATCGGTATCGCGGTGATTGACGTCAAAACCCAAGGCGTGCTTGCCCTTGCCAGCGCTGACTCCAACTGCTACCGTGCCGATAATGGCGATACCACGATTAAGCCCACAGGTTGCCCGATACTGTGGAAAAAAGACTGGAGCAAGCAAAATCTCATGAACCATGCGTTATACCAAACCGTATACCCAGGTTCGACCGTTAAAACCGTACAAGCATTGGCACTGGTACGCGCCAATCCACGGTTTAAAAATATGCAAACCTCTGAAGCGCAATATCTCAAACAAGTGATAGCAAGCTCATCTACCGAAAAAGTGGCGAACTTTTTATATTGTCAACGCACGACCAGTGCGATGTCATTGCAACGTGACCGACAAGGCGTTTGCCCGGGTATGCCCGCCTTTAAAAAAGCCAGTGATGACATGGGCTGGAGTGTGAATTGTGCCGATAAAGGGGGAGTGAATTGCGGATTTAAAGATTTATTGTTTGGTAAAGCCTATAATAGCGACCCGATGCTACAAAGCCGCTATTTTTCAGGTGTACTGCTCACCGATGGCAAGCAAGATTACACCACCAAGCAATTACAATTTACCGAAAGCCAAGTGGCAAGCTGTGTCAAAGCCAATGGTGGACGTATGAACGGGGCGTGTCGTCAAGGGGGCGATATGCTCAATGCCAGCATGAACCAAGTGTTTGGCGCAGGTAATGCCAAAACCTCGGTACTGGGTGTGTCGGATATGTTTACCAATCTGCTGATTGCCGATAATGGCGCGACCCAGCGTCGTGGCGTGCATTTGATTGAGGATTTGTGGGGCGTCAGTCAAATTCCACTGCGTCCTAAAGCCTGGCGAGGCGATGCCCAAAGTCAGGAGACATTGACCACCGCTACCAGCCAACTCGGCGCCATGCCACTGGGCATCAATCAATCTGAGGCCCGCGGTGCGCTCAATTTATTATCAGGTACGTTGCTAGCAGGCACAGGGCTGGGCGGCGGCAATGGCACAGGTTTCACTGCCTGTAACCAAGCGATTGGCAGCTGTGCATGGACACAGGGCGTGATGGTGGGCAAAACAGGCACACCCGGCTTTAACTATCCAACCACACAAAACGGTCGCAGCTTTTATACCCCCAATGTCACCGTCAGTATGGTGGCAAATCTGTGTAACAATGCGGACATTCGCGCAGGCAAAACTCAGCCATCGGTGGCGTGTTATGCTCGTCCGTATAAATGGTTTGTCTATGGACTAAAAGATAAAAATGGCAAATGGGATAAAGCGGTAGCGGTATTGGTCGAACGTAACTGGACTAAAAACGGCTTGGTCGATGACCCTCGTGATGGCATTAACCGAGCGGTACAGGCAGGCATGATATTAGCCAAACAGATGTATCAAAGCTCAGCGATTAGCCGTCCTGCCAGCGCCAAGCCACTGGCTGATTCAGTGGCTAGTCCAGTGACTGATACTACGCAAGCTGTTAAAAAAACGCAAACCCATTAATAAAAAATTTCACCATTAAGAGTAAATTATGGCTTACATCACCACCAACCACCGGTTTATCATTGACGACAAACACCCAAGCGATGTGTTTGATGAAATGGAAAATTTCTTTAGCCTATACACCACCGCCATTGATGACTTACAACGGGTGAGCGTTCAGCTGTCCGTGCCGACGAGTTTTGATATCACTGCCAATAAGAAAATGGCAGAAAGCTACCGACACTTTACCCAATCGCTCAAATACACCATGCCTGATATTCATATATTGCCGATTAAAACCCATGCCGCCCAAACAGCGGATGACGATGACACAGTCAGCGAAGCAGATAATTCGGTCATTTTGCTGATTCAACGGCTTGACGGCTATGCGCTAAATGATGAAGACGAGAACCCCAGTCTATATAGAAGTGTGTTAGGGCGACTGATGCCACGATTTGCCGAAGAAAAATCTGCCACAGGACACTACCCTGAACGCGCCCCAATTACCTTACCTGAACCTATCGCGCAACCAGCGCCTGTAGCACCGATACCTGTATCGCCGCAGTACCCAACCCAGCCTGTTTCGCCACAACCGCAGCCTGATCAAGCTTATCAAATACCTGTGCAACCAACAACACCGCCTTCAAACCCCAATCCAGTGCCTGCAGTTGCGCCGATGCAGTCGCCGCTGGTCAATACCGAGCCTACACCACATAAGCCACAACCTACGAGGGTACAACCGCCAACAGCTGCGCCCAAGCCGATGGTAACTGTGTTGCCAAACATCCAAAAATCCGCCAAGCCGTATCAAGATTTATTGACCGATGCGATTATGGCAGCGGCGAAACAATGGGTAAATAAATCCCAAGTGATTACTCAAATCACCTTAAAATCTAATGATGGACTGACAACCGCGATGGTAGAGCAGTTATTTAGCAGTTTTAATCATGCCCATAAATCCACCAATACCCCGCATGATGCCATTGATTTGGTATCTTACGGCTATGAGGTGTTAAAACCCAAGCTTGCCACAATTGGGGTAAGCTTGTCCGACGAAGCGCAATTTGGGTTAAAAGCCAAAGTGCAAGCCACGCCAACGGATATCGCACGTTTGCAAAAAGGTGAGGTATTTAGCAATGAGATTAAACTGGGTGTTAAATTCATTACTCAGAATCAGGCACAGCCAAACTCAAATCATCATATCGTAGCAAGCCCGCCCGCTTTTAGTACTGCTAGTACTGCGCCACGCCAAGCGCAAAGCAAACTGCCGCAGTTGAACCAAAATCTACAGCAGATTGTTTTGACCATAAAATCTGTGGATGGGCTAGGGGAGCGCCAACAAAAAGTACGCGAGTTTCCGATTGTGTTTGCCAGTCGCGAGGCGCAAATCGCGCATGCCTTACGTCTATTTGCCGCCAATGACCTAAAGCTTGCCAGTGGCGTGTATTTTGCGATTGTCGAATCTCAAGGACAGCTGCTGATTGATGAGATTGATCCCAACATCAGCATTACCCGAAACGGTCAACCCATCAACCGACATGATGTTTTGCTGCCCAATGATGTGCTAAGCATTAATCATGCGATAACCGTGCAGTTGTTGTTAGCCCAATAAATGGGCGTAAAATAAAACAGCATCGATAAAGTGGTTTTTAAAAATGATAGATTTAACATGATACAGCGTGGCATGAAACCCAGTAAGTTATATTTACCCCATGATAAGTTGTATATGGGTGGGCGGCTTATCGATTATTTGGCAGCGCATTTTTCTCATATTAGTTTGGCAAACTGGCAACGACGGTTTGACAGCGGTTTAATTAGCCTTGAGCGTGGCGAGCCGCTCAAACACGATTCGCCCTATTTGGCAGGGCAAACCATCTTGTACTATAGGCAGGTTGAGAATGAGCCTATCATTCCATTTGAGCCCAGCATTATTCATTTGGATGAACATTTACTGGTGGTCGATAAACCGCATTTTTTACCCGTCACACCGTCAGGTCACTATGTCAGCCAAACCCTACTAGCCAAATTAAGAAATCATCCAGATTTACAGCAGTTAGCGGTAAATGATATCTCACCCTTGCATCGGTTGGATAAGGACACGGCAGGCGTGATGTTATTATCGGTTAATCCAAGTAGTCGCGCTTGCTATCATGCGCTGTTTGCCGATAGACACATACACAAAACTTACCACGCCATAGCACCGACTCGCAGCGATTTATGTTATCCCTTTCACATCCATTCCAGACTTGAGAGTGGTGAGCCGTTTTTTTTGACCAAGACGGTCGAAGGTGAGCCCAATGCGCACACTATGATTGAATTAATTGAAAATAACGGGGCGTTTAGCTTATACCGATTAACCCCGGTGACGGGCAAAAAACACCAATTGCGGGTGCATATGGCAAATTTAGGTATGCCGCTGTTAAATGACAATTTTTATCCCACTGTTAATACTGTCAAGACCCAAGGCAGTAGCGATTTTACGAAGCCTTTGCAACTGTTGGCAAAATCCATCGACTTTATTGACCCCATCACCCAGCAAGCAAGGCGTTTTGATAGCCAGCTACGGCTGATAAAAAATTCTAACTGATTGATTTATTTAATTTTTATCATTTCTTTAAGCTGTTCACTGGCAAGTTTGACATCTTTTTGCCCCAAAATTGCAGAAACGACTGCCACGCCGTCAATCACATCACCAGTGGACGTGTCGGCAGCTTGCAGGGATTGTTGTAAGGCGGGCAGGGTGGTGTGATTGATACCACCAATGGCGACAATCGGAAGCGTTACCGCTTGTCGTATTTGCGTTAAGCTCGCTATGGTAACTGTTTGGGCATCTTGTTTGGTGGATGTGGCAAACATCGCGCCAACGCCCAAATAATCTGCGCCGTCTGCTTGCGCTTGGATGGCTTGCTGGGCGGTGCGCGCGGAAACCCCAATGATTTTATCCTTGCCTAAAATTTGCCGAACCACGCGACACGGCAAATCACTTTGACCGATATGCACCCCATCTGCCTCAACTGCTAAGGCGATATCGACACGATCGTTTATGAGTAATGGTACGTTATAGCGGTGGCAAATCGCTTTGATACGCAGCGCGCGCTCATAGAACGCTTTGCTAGCAATCGCTTTTTCTCGAAGCTGCACCAATGTCACGCCGCCCAATATCGCTTGTTCAACGGCTTGTTCAAGCGTTTGCTGTTGCAGGCAATTGCGATCTGTGACCAAATATAGCCGATAATCAGCACGGTTATGCATCATGTTTGACTTCCAATATCATATTGACATGCTCAATGCCGTCTTCAAGGTAACAGTCACCTTGCATACAAAAGCCGAGCGCTTGATAAAAGTGGATCAGATAAGTTTGAGCGGCGATAAAAATCGGCTGGCTAGGGTAGTATTGCTGGCAAATTTCAATGGCTTTTTGCATCAAATCATGCCCATAATGGTGACCGCGAAAATCGCCAACCGTTAACACGCGACCAATCGCCACATAACCCAAATAATGATAATCAGGTGGGATAATCCGCGCATAACACACCAGATTATTATTAATAAAACCCTGTAAATGCCAACACACCAAGTCGGTATCATCAATGTCTGGATAAGCGCAATGTTGCTCTACAACAAACACCTCACAGCGCGCCTTAAAAATATTATATAAGGCTTGTGCTGATAACTGTGGCAGTAGATTGAGTTGAAACGTTAGCATACGAATAAATCGAACATCTGCATTATTTTAAGCTGGCTTGGCTGTCGATAGTATGCCATTTGACCATTTTTTTACCCAATAACGGCAAGCAAAACGAAGGCAATTGGTACGCGCCAATCAGCGGTAAAAACATCGCACCCATAAACGGCGTGGTGATGGTATACGCCAATAACACATTGCGGCCACCGCACGCCAGCGCAGAGATAATGGCGTTTTCATAGCCAAAGCGGCGGTATAAAAAATAGGCAGAAAAGTAAAATACTAATGATAAAGCAGTGCCCAAACCAAACAAGCTTAACGCCTGCATGGGATTGGTGTCAAAGGTATGTCTAAAGCCCGACATCAATCCAAGCGGAAACATCATCAGTAGAATAATGTTAAACTTAGCAATTTTTGGATAATAAGTATTGAGCGTATCACGGGGAATGTATTGGCGTGCTGCGACCGCCAGAATCATGGGGGCGATAATGTAAATTAATAACCGCTTAATATACAGTACAAAGTCTAAATGGGCGTCCTTGCTGCCAAGCAACCACAATATCACCAGTAAGCTAACAGGCATCACCAACGTGGCTGTGATGGTTTTTGCCATGGCTAATAGTGCATCAAAACCCACTGCATTCACAATAGCGCCCGTACCAAATAGCGGTGCGGTGGCTGACAGACCCGCGATAGCCAACAACAAATCACCACGGACACCTAGCAAATAAGCAATCAAGGTCATGGCTAAGCTCATCAGCGCACTTTGGAAGATGGCAAATCCCCAAACATATTGGGTCGTCATGCGTCTAATCAGCTGGGTTTGGTCAATGCCCAACAAGGTAAAAAACATCAAGAAAAATAAAATCTGCGGCAGCAGCCCAAGGACAAAATGCGACAAGTCAGGAAATATAAATCCAATCACACCAAACAATGGCATAAAAATCGTACTGTGACGGGCAATAAATCCAATCATGATAAATCCTTGGCGATTTTAATGATAAACAAACAAATGATAAATAAATAATTGAGTGAGCATACTACTCATTATTGATTGATAAATGCAAATGATTTTGCTGGTAATTGTCATTTCATCATTAAATTAATCACAGTACTATACATCCCATTTTTGACGCCGATAGCTTTTATTTCGCATAATGTATATTATGTTAAATAAAATAACTCAAACTAAACGCTAACTGCCACTCAAAGCTCACTGTGTCTGCTAACGGTCTTTTACAGCTTGCAATGCGTTATCAAGATTTTGATTTACCGTCTTTTCTATCAGCGGCAAAAAACTTTTGAATAAAAAACCAAGCTTTGCTTGCATATCAAATACCTCATCATCCACTGTTAACATACCTGTCACACCGGCACGAGAAAAATTGACGCGTATTTGCTCATCACTGCGCACTACATCGCAATGCATTTTATAGTCTTTTTCTGCTGAGACAATCCAATCTTCGGTTATCTCAAAGGCTTGGGCTTTACTGATGCCATGCTCACGATGAATCACAAAATTACTCATACTTTTCTACTTTTTTCTACACTGTCTTGGGTTTTTAGCTGTCTGTTTTTAGCTGTCTATTTTTAGTTGTCTGCGTTAGCTTAATCTAGGTTAGCCCTTCAAAACACGTGCGGGTCACGATAGCGATAATCTCATCATCGTCATACAGCTGCGACGAGCGTAAAAACCCCAGTACAGGGTCACAAGCTCTGGCATATAAGGTATATAAAATTGCCAGTCCTGGTATGTTGCTTTGCAACTTGCCCTCTGCTTGCGCTTGCTCAATCCATTCACCGATGCTATCTGACAACATGACCAAGTTGTTGGTGTAATCGTCATTGGCGATTAGCAGCTCGCGCAGCTGGGAGTTTTCACTCGGCAAATTCGGCATTTTTTGCGCCAGTTTTAGTCGCATCGCCCACTGTGTCAGCGCTTTTAGCTTATCGATGGCTGTTTGGTCGGTCGCGTTTAGCTGATTGATGACCTCAAGCGCTTTGTTCATGATATCAACTAGCGCCGCCATGCCTAGCGCTTCTTTACTGGGAAAATGTCGATACAATGACGCCTTGGCAATGCCCACCGTATCAGCAATCTCATCGACGGTCATCGCGTCATAGCCTTTGGTGGCTAACAAATGGTTGACTGTTTCAATAATCAGCGACTCACGCTCTAGCATCATTCGCTGTTTAAACGTTAACTTTTTCATCACAAGTTTCTAATGTTTTTAAGGTTTCTAATATTTATGAGGTTAAAAATTAGCTAATATTATACTACAAATGTTTTTATGATACTTATTATTTGATTATATACCAATAATTATATTTTTATACTAAATAGTATAAAAACTATTGCCAACCATCGGCTACTCTTTTATAGTATGCGATAAGCCGTTGTCAAAATTTTGTATTGAGTTGTTATATTGAGTCGCTATGATGCCCAGCCCCCATTCCTCAAAGCCATTATCCATCGTCATTACAGGTGCAACCTCAGGCATCGGTTTACAGTTGGCGATGGATTATCTAAGCCAAGGGCATGAGGTGTATACCGTGGGTCGAAACAGCGATGTTTTGCACACATTGGCAACGATGGGAGCAAAAACGATTCAGCTTGACTTAACCGAGTATGATGCCGTGATGCAAGCTTTTAGCGACATTAAAACGCTGGATTTATTCATTGCGGCAGCAGGTGTTTGCGAATACATTGACATGCCAAACTTTGATTCGCGGTCTATCATGAGGGTGATGAACGCAAATTACGGCTCGTTAGTGCATGCCATTGAAGCACTACTACCCGCCCTCAAGGCAACTAAAGGCAAAATTGTCACCGTCGGCTCGGCTTCAGCTTTGGTGCCCTTTGTGCGTGCAGAGGGGTATGGTAGCTCAAAATCGGCAATCCATTATCTGAGCAAAACCTTGCAAATGAGCCTGCAACCTTATGAGGTCAAAGTGGCTTTGGTTGTACCGGGCTTTGTCAAAACGCCGATGACGCTGCAGAACGACTTTCCAATGCCTTTTTTGCAAACTGTACAGCAAGCCAGCCAAGCCATTCAGCAAGGGATTGCCAATGATGATAATGTCATTGAATTTCCGCAGACATTGGTACAGCCCTTAAAGCTATTGGCGCAGTTACCTGACGCAGTATGGCATTTTGTGGGTTCAAAACTTTCTCATACGACTTAATCATTTGACTTGTTAATTATTTGACTTGGCTTTAAAGGTATGTCCGCACATGGCAGTGTTTACAAAAAAATCCCCGCACTCTAATTACACAGTCCCCAAACCTGTAGTGGCTAATCCTATAGTAGCCAAGCCTACTAAGCCAAATATTACCACACCAAAGATTGCCATTATTGGCAGTGGTGTATCAGGGCTAACGTGTGCGTATTATCTCAAGGACAGTCATGCAGTGACGGTATTTGAAAGCAATGATTATATAGGCGGGCATGTCAATACGCTGGATGTCACTGTTTCCGAGCGCTCAGCTTTTAAAAATCCGTTTAGACCATCAACCGAAAAAGTCGCCATCGATACAGGGTTTATTGTATTTAATGAGCGTACTTACCCCAATTTTATTCGCTTGCTTGATGAACTCAATGTGCCGTTTCAAAAAGCTGAAATGAGTTTTTCGGTTAAAAATACTTATATTAATTTTGAATACAATGGTCACACTTTAAACAGTCTGTTTTCTCAGCGTCGCCATGTGCTAAGCCCTCGATTTTGGCAATTTGTTCAGCAGATTTTACGCTTTAATCGCGAGATCAAATCACTATTAGCGAATTTTCGCCAAGCCGATAAAATGCAGCAAGCGACTCTAAGTCAGCAAACACTCGGGGATTATTTGGACAGTCATGACTATGGCGATTTGTTTAAAACCAACTACTTGGTGCCGATGGTATCTGCGATATGGTCGATGGGAATGGATGACGCCAAGCGTTTTCCCCTACTCTTTTTTGCCCAATTTTTTGATAATCATGGGCTGCTAGATGTGGTCAATCGCCCACAGTGGTTTACCTTGGTGGGCGGCTCGAAACAATACGTCAATGCCTTAATCACTCAGCTCGCTGCAGCAGGTACAACCTTGTATATTAATACCCCAGTGCAATCGGTCACGCGTGGCAAGGATGGCGTTAGCATTGAATTTATTCATCAAGGTAAGTGTCAGACCCAAGTGTTTGATGACGTTGTATTTGCTTGCCATGCCGATGTAGCAAGACGTCTACTAGCTGACATCACTGAGACAGAATCGGCTATTTTAGCGGCTTTTGAGTATACAGATAACGAAGCAGTTTTGCATACTGACACCCAAGTTCTACCCAAAAAACCACTGGCTTGGGCAAGTTGGAATTACGCGATAGATAAACCCACCGCGCGTGTGGCTGACCAAAAACCTATATTGACGTATCACATGAATATCCTTGAGCGATTGACGGCAAAACATAACTATTTGGTGACGCTTAATACGCCGATTAATGAGGCGCATGTCATCAAACGTGTGGATTATCGCCACCCTATATATGACAACAAAATGACCAATGCCCAAAAACGCTGGCATGAAATTTCAGCGAAACGGCATACCCATTTTTGTGGTGCTTATTGGTTTAATGGGTTTCATGAAGACGGGGTGAAAAGTGGCTTGCGGGTATGCCAAAGTTTGGGGGTGGATATCGACATTTTGCTCACTACCAATACCACAGCTGCCTCAACCGCTGCGCAAATAAAACGGCTGTCTAAGCCCAGCAATAAGCCCAGCAAACCGTCGGCAAAATTTACTGTATCAAAGTTACCGATCCATGCTGATAAAAAACGCTCGGTGGTGCAGCGACGGCAAGTAACCGCCACAACCAACCATGCGTTTTGCCAAAACCTAGCGCATGATGGTTTGTGCAACACCCATCAAAGGTAAATCATCATGACATTTGCCCATCAAATCCTGCAAGGTGTGACTTGGCATGCCAGACAAATCCCTACCCGTCATGAATTTCATTACCCCTATCGGTTTTGGGCGGTCAATTTAACCCAGCTAGCGGACAATCCATTACCTAAGGTTAATATGGTCGCTAGTCATGTGCCAATATGGTTGCCCAAATGGTTACCCAAATGGCTGAAAAAATCGCTGCAACAATCATTGAAGATCCCTCTGCTATCACAACACCATTGGGCGCTTTATCAATTCCATCAAGCAGATTATTTTGCTATCAATCGATTAGACGCCTCTTTAGACAACCGTCTAACCGCGTCAGTAGGAAAACCTGCGCCATCGGCTAGTTTATTGGTCAAAGCCCAACAAACTTGGCAGCAATTGACTGGCAGTCAGCCGACTGGCGAGGTGGTGGCTTTGGTCGTGTTGCGTAATATGGGTTGGTATTTTAGCCCGGTTAATTTTTATATTGGCTTTGATGAGAACCACCAGCCAAGCCATTTTTTGGCAGAAGTCTCTAACACCCCTTGGAACAAACGCCATTACTATGGTTTTTTACTCACAGGTGAAAAGACCTTGTACCAACATGACAAAGGTTTTCATGTATCGCCTTTTAACCCCATCAATCAGCAATATCATTGGCGTGTTGAGATTCACCCTAAACGCTATGCATCGGCAAACGACAATCCCGAGCAAAATGGCTTTGATGTTGTGATTGATATTGGGCTGACAGATAGCCGTGGCAAAGTGTTTAATGCAGGCGTGAGTCTTAAAGGCGTTCAATTGGACGAGGCTTCGGTGATAACGGCAATTAAGCGCCGACCTTGGATGAGTGCCACATCACTACTGCGAATTTACCGGCAGGCTTTTAAATTATACGTGCTAAAACGTGTACCTTATCAAGCTTATAACCAACGTTTACCCCAATAGTTTACTGAAATTTTTTATGGGAATTGACTATGACACCGTCTTCTTTAGAGGCTAAAAATACTGCAACCTCTCACCCATCAAATCACCCATCAAATGGTAAGGAGACCTTGGTGAAACGCCGTCAATCCGATTTAGCCAAGCGGCGCTCCCTTACGGATTACCTACCCTACCCAATTGTTGACCATCTGCTCACGCCCGTTCAACAAAGTGCGGCAAAAGCGGCGCGGCAAATAATATTTTTATTGCTATCAAAGCTCAAACAGGGTCATCTAACCGTGATTGAAACCTTTAGTCAGTCTGACAATGTAGCAACTAAGGTGGCGACTAAGGTAGCGACTCATAAAACCTTCGGTGTTAGCGTGATGAATACTGAGCATGTAACACAGTCGCCAGTGAGCGATACGCAACGAACGCTCGGGGAACAAATTGGCAATCATCCTTTGGCAGTGACACTCACCATCCATTCACCAAAGGTGTATCAACACCTATTAACAGGCGGTTCGATTGCGTTTGCTGATGATTATATTGATGGCTTATGGCAAGCCGATGATTTAACAGCATTTTTACGCTTGATTGCCCGCAATTTGACCCTCATCAATACCATCGAAGCCAAATTTGCCAATGTGACCAAACGCTGGGAACACCGCCAACACCGCAATCGGCATAATGATAAACGCAACGCAAAATCCAATATTTTAGCCCATTATGATATTGGTAATGCGATGTATGCATTATTTTTGGATGAGCGCATGATGTATTCATCGGCAATTTATCCGACACCCTCATCAAGTTTGGCGGCCGCACAAACCCACAAGTTGGCAAAAATTTGTGAATTGGCTGAGTTAACAGCTGACGATCATGTCATTGAAATCGGTACGGGCTGGGGTGGGTTTGCTATTTATGCTGCCACTCAGTATGGCTGCCGTGTCACCACCACCACTATCTCAGACGCGCAGTATGAAGAAGCCAAACACCGCATTGCCGATGCCAATCTAACCGATAAAATCACCCTGCTAAAGCAAGACTATCGTGAGCTTACCGGCAAGTATGACAAGCTGGTCAGTATTGAGATGATTGAAGCGGTCGGTCATGAATATCTGCCAGATTTTTTTGCCCAGTGTAATCGACTGCTCAAAGATAATGGGCTGATGGTATTACAAGCAATTACCTTTAATGACCGAGGTTATCAAAAATATTTGCACGCGGTGGATTTTATCCAAACCCATGTTTTCCCAGGCGGGTGTTTATTGTCTAACAGTGAAATTCTTAGCCAAGCGCGTGACCATACCGATATGCAAGTAACGTCATTGGTTGATTATGGCTATGATTATGCGCGTACCTTGATTGATTGGCGCTATAATTTTATGCAGGCGCTACCGCAGCTCAAGGCACTCGGCTATGACGATGCATTTATGCGTTTGTGGCATTTTTATTTTGCGTACTGTGAAGCCGGATTTTTGGAAAAAACCATTGGCGTGGTGCAAGTACGCCTTGAAAAAGCCCAATACCGTTAACCCAATTTGCGCGGCAAAGGGTTCAGGACAATTAATAACAAGACACAAGGATTTAGCAATGGCACCATTAAACTATCTGTGGGTATATCTGATCGCCGTCGTGGTATTTTTGGGCATTGATGCCGTATGGCTTAAAACCATGACTCAACGCTTTTATGCCCCGCGCATTGGACATTTACTCAGTGAATCACCCAACATGACCGCAGCAGGCGTGTTCTATCTATTTTATGTTTTTGCGCTTTGCGTGGTGGTCATCTACCCGCAGCTAAAAGCTAACGCGTCATTAACGGTATTGGCAGGATATGGGGTGGTCATTGGGCTGATGGCATATGGGACATATGATTTCACAAGCTTAGCATTACTTAAAGGTTATGACAAAACTGCGGCACTGGTTGATTTCATTTGGGGCGGCTTTGTCACAGGATTAACTTGCGTGATTGTGGGCATCATCTACAAAAACTGGTTGATGGATTAGGCTTACGCTAGGTACGAAGCTACCACCCTAATACAAGGCTAAGGCACAATTTTAAGACTGATTTAAGGCAGATTTAAGGCAAAATTTCTTTGCCGTCCCAAGCCCAAATTTTCCCCGAATCTTTGGGTGTGAGCTGATGCAAAACCTTAAGTAAACTTTGCGCGGAAAACGCTGCGGTAAATAACTTGCCTTCTGCTACATTTTTTTGAAATGGTTTGGATAACTCACTGTCTACCGTGCCGGGGTGCAAAGCAACAATAATCGCGTTGGGGTTTTTTCGTTGCAGTTCGATGCTTAAATTTTTAATGCCCATATGTAAACTTGCTTTTGCCATCCGGTAACCATACCACCCGCCCAAGCGATTATCTGAAATACTCCCTACCCGTGCCGACAATACGGCAAATAGCGACTGTGAGGATTTGTTTAAGGCGGGCAAGGCGTATTTGGCAATCATCATCGGTAATACTGCATTGATGTGGAAATATTGGTGCAGCTGATCGGCTGTGATATCTCGCAGCGATTTTTCAGGCGCGATGGGTTGAGCCTCGATTTTAGACTCATGTAATAACCCAATCGTCACAATGACACCGTCCAATGCTTGAGTGCTACTTATCGCTTTGATAAGCCCGGCGATAGCCAGCTCATCATCAAAATCAAGCTGATGAGGG
Source organism: Moraxella sp. CTOTU47616 (assembly GCF_032017465.1). Lineage (NCBI taxonomy): Bacteria > Pseudomonadati > Pseudomonadota > Gammaproteobacteria > Moraxellales > Moraxellaceae > Moraxella > Moraxella sp. CTOTU47616. The sequence continues at coordinate 25,589 of NZ_DALZPU010000001.1, read as the reverse complement.
ACGATATGAGGGTGGCTAAATGCCGGGGGTTTTCTGGCAATGGCATGAATGGTGGCATTTGGATAGGCGATAGCTAAACAATTACAAAATGCCTTTCCAATCGCGCCAGAAGCACCAAATATGGCGATATGTTGCATACGCTACTCGCTTTTTAGTAATTCAATCATCGCTTTTGCCAGTTTTTGACCGCTTAAGTAGGCAGACTCGACATCACCCTTAAGTAGCCAGTCCCCACAAACACCGATGTTTTGCTCGCTATCTAGTAGATAGCCTAACTGGTGGTCACCTGATTGGGAGTTAACCGCTTCGCCTGTGGCATAGCGCCAGTGGTGTATGTCTTTGTGTGCTGCAGTCGATAAATCGATACCCAATAGTTGACTCGCCGCTTGTGTCAAATGGCTGATACAGGCAGTTTTATCTTCCTCAATATGTCTATTCGTCCATGCTGGGGTACTATGAACCACAAGGCTATAACCGCCTTTTCGATGGGGTTTTGCACTATTGACGATAATTTTATCGATATCCTCACTCTCGATTTTGGCATACTCATAGGCTAAAGCCAGCGGTCTATCAAATCCCAGCATCAGCACACTACAGGGCATAAGCGCATATTTATTCAACACTTTGGTATGTAGCGATGTTTGAGCAAAGCTTTTTGCTTGTTCTACAGGCATCGCCGAAATAATCCAATCAAATTGACCCAATGTTTCACCCTTGTCAGTTAACAATTCCCAACTATTAAAAATCGGATGATGGTCAATGATAGACCCTACCCTAGTATTACGCTGCACAGTTAAGCCACGGGCGAGATGTTTACCAATGGCATTCATGGCGGGTATGCCCACATAGTAGTCAGAATAACAGCCAGACACTCTGGGCACGGAGTGTGGTTTGGTAGATACAGTAGATACAAAGGAATTATCGGGGGTAGCTTGGTCAACTGCCCATACTGCAATCACCCCTTCAGTGAGTAATTGATTGACAAAACCTTGAAAATCGTCGTCACTGGCAGTAAACGCGGCAACACCATGATCAAAATAAAATGGTTCGGCACGGCGCGTTGCTAGTCGTCCACCGATGCCACGGGATTTTTCAAAAATCACTACGTCGTGCCCTGCTTGTTGCAACACTTTACCACAAGTTAACCCTGCCAATCCTGCGCCGATAATGGCAATCCGTTTCATAGTTTTACCCGCTCTATACGATTTTTGAAAGTTAAAAAAATAGCGATGAATCGTATCACCGCTATGCCATCAGACCAATAAATTGTTGGCAACTATAGCTAAAGATAATTATGCTTAAAGACAACAATTTATGGCGGATAACTTTATCTATGATAACTTATCTTTTTGGCAAAATGACACGGTCAATTACATGTACCACACCATTGCTCGCTTTGATATCTGTGGTGACAATGTTGGCAACACGTCCATTGGCATCTTGTAATTTACCATTTGAAGTCACCATGATGTTTTGACCTTGTAAGGTTTTAACCATCCCTGGCTTGACATCTTTTGCCATTACTGTGGCTGGCAGCACATGATAAGTTAACACAGATTGCAATAGCGGTTTGTTTGCAAACAATTGCGCTTTGGTTATACCAAGCTCAGCAAGTAGATTGGCAAACGCAGCATTGGTCGGCGCAAATACGGTGATGTTTTTCGTAGTCGCGACGGTGTCGGCTAAACCTGCGGCTACCACCGCTTCAACTAATAATGAAAAATCTGGATTTGATTTTGCCACATCAACAATGTTAGCCGTGTGCATCGGTGCATGAGCGGTATGGGTTGGCGTGGTTGCACAACCGGCTAATAACGTGGTAGAAATCGCCGCTGCTAAGAAGGCTTGTTTTAACATATTTATTTTCCTTATTTAATTATGATTGTTGGATAAAATACAGGTCAGCTTTTTAAGCTAAATTAACTTTAACTGATAAAATTAGAATTTTCAATATATTTTTATACTAAAAAGTATAAAAAATACTACTTATTTTAATATATACTATTAGGTAAAATTCATTAACAACAAAAGCGACAATGACTGCATAAATGTCACAGTAACTAGATTATTTTCCGCTACAATTTATTTCTTCACTTTGGGCAACGCATAAGGGCAAAATTATGTACGTTAATTCAAGTACGCAATCACCGACTGTAGCAGTTATTGGTGGTGGTTCAGCAGGTTCTACGATAGCTATACGGCTGGCGATGGCGGGCATTCATGTGCATTTGATTGAAAAAAATGCCAGCCTTATCAACGCCCCGCCCATGTGTCATCTGCATGCAGGTGGCAATTTGTACCGTGAAATCAGTGATGAAGATTGCCGCATGTTGATGCGCCAATGTATTGATATTGCCAAGTTATATCCAGAGAGTATTGATGTGCGCCCCACCCTCATCACAGTGCCAAAACGCGATAACAATACCGCCACTGAATTACTGCCACGTCTTGATATGTTAACGGCTTACTATCAATCCTTGGTTGATGCTGACCCTAGCAACCAAGTGTTGGGCAAAGCACAAGATTATTACCGAGTATATGACAAGCAGCAAATTCAACAGCTAATTCAATTAGAAGCTAAAGAGATTCCGAGCACCACGGATGAGTGGGTTGTGGCAGCTCTTAAAGTAATGGATTTGGAAAAACTGCAATACCCAATCATTGCGGTGCAAGAATTTGGCTGGAATATTTTTAGACTCTCTGCCAGTGCTTTTTTACAATTGCAGCGCCTACAAAGCGCTCAAGTACATCTAAATGCCCAAGTTGATGATTTAAAACGTCATATGGATGGCTGGCAAGTGTCATTTACCGATGAACATGGTGAGCTACAGCGTATCTATGCTGATTTTGTGGTCAATGCTTGCGGGTTTAGAACCGGTATCATTGATGACAAAGCAGGCGTGCATATCAAGCGCATGGTTGAATTTAAAGCTTCTTATATCAGTGAATGGCGTGATTATAAGGGGCGTTTGCCTGAGATTATTTTTCATGGTGAGCGTGGCACGCCCAATGGCATGGCGCAGTTCACCCCTTATCCTGATGGGTTTTTTCAGCTGCATGGCATGACCGAAAACATCACCTTATTTAATGATGGTTTGACCAAAGCCACACAACAAAGCAGCCAACCGCCCATTAATCCACAATACCTAAATTATATTGAAAACGGCTGGGAACCAAACGCCCTAAAACAGCGTACCCAAAACGCCATAGATTATGTCAGTGAATTTGTGCCAAGTTTTCGAACTGCACAAGCGGGAGATAATGCGTTATATGGTGGGCAGCAAGTACCGAGTGATGATATTACCGTGCGCGTCGCAGATTTGCAGGTGTTTGCCAATCTGCGTTATGCGGTGGCAGAAAATGTGAAAGCCAATTCTACCCTAGATGTGGCAGATAAAGTCATGGATGCGCTAGTTGATGCCAATTTGATAGAAAAATCTGCTTGCAAGCGTCCCAACTGGCACAAAATTGATGTCAATGAGGTCAATATCGTGGCACGCGATATTGCCAAAGCCCGACAGTATCCGTTATCGATGGCAAAGGTCAATCAGCGCTTACTGGTTTGATGGATTGCTGGCTTGATAAAAAAGGTAGAAAAAATTCTACCTTTTTTACTCTGTTTTTTACTTTGCTTTTTAATTTATTGTGATTAAGTGACAGTCTAAGCAAATAACCCTTGGGCATATTGATCGCGGATGACTTTTTTATCAATTTTACCTACGCTGGTTTTTGGTAATTCCGTGATAAATTTCACATCCTGCGGAATACCGTATTTTGGCAAATGACCGCGCTCATACGTTTGTTGCGCAATCGCGATGATGTCTTCAGCTTTGGTGTCTTGATAATCGGGTTTGAGCACAATCAACGCCATCGGACGCTCACCCCAGCGCGCATCAGGAATCGCAATCACAGCAATGTCGGCAACGCTTGGGTGTAATGACATGATGGTTTCTACTTCAAGCGAAGATATCCATTCGCCCCCCGATTTGATGACATCTTTTAGTCGGTCGGTGATTTTGACATTGCCTTTTGCGTCCATCCAACCGATGTCTTGGGTGTGCAGATAACCGCCCTCCCACAGCTCGTTGCCTGCGTCCTGATTTTTGTAGTAACTTTGCGTCAACCAAGGTGAACGTACCACGATTTCGCCTGTGGATGTGCCATCGTTTGGCATACGTTTGCCATTGTGCCAGATTTGCAAATCGACCAATGGCACCGGCGAGCCAGACAAGCAGCGATGCTCAATTTGTTGTTCTTCGCTCATGTCTTGGAATGTTTCATCAAAGTTGACAATGCTGATAATAGGACAAGTCTCTGACATGCCATAGCCGGTACAAACTTCGATGCCGCTGGCTACAGCCATTTTGGCAAGCCCTTGATTAAGCTTAGAGCCGCCGATGACCATTTTTAAGCCGTTGAATTTTTCTTGGCGGCTGTTGATTTCACCCAGTAGCATTTGCAAAATCGTTGGTACGCCATGCGTGGTGGTGACATTGTGTTTTTTTACCAAGTCAACCATAGTAGAAGGCACATAGCGACCCGGATAGATTTGCTCCAGTCCTAGCATGGTTGCGACAAAAGGGAAACCCCAAGCATGGACATGGAACATAGGCGTCATTGGCATATAGACATCTGAGTAGCGCAGCCCTTGACCTTCGATATTAAGTGCATTGGCAACGGCAACGACGAGCGTATGCATGACGATTTGACGATGGCTAAAAAATACGCCTTTGGGGTTGCCTGTTGTGCCGCTGGTATAGAAGGTTGTGGCAATGGTGTTTTCATCAAAATCTTCAAACTCGTACTCATCGCTGGCTTGCGCTAGCATGGTTTCGTATTCGCCTTGGGCGTATGGGGCCATTGGCGTGTTGTTATCATCCAACCAAATCACATGCTCGACCGATGGCGCATCTTGGGTATGGCTTTTGATCATCGGTGAAAATTCTGAATTTAGCAGTAGTGCTTTTGGTTTGGCATGATTGATGGTATATAGCACTTTGTCTTCTGACAAACGCACATTGACGGTTTGCAAGATATAGCCACACATCGGAATGGCAAAATAACATTCCAAATAACGGTGTGTATCCCAATCCATGACTGCAACCACATCGCCTTTTTGTAGGTTTAAGCCTTTTAAGACATTGGCTAAGCGATTGACACGTTTGAAAAACTCATGATAGGTGTAACTGGTTTTGTCGGCATAATGGATTTTTTTGTTGCCAGAAACCACTTTGGCGCGAGACAATAAATTTTTGATAAGCAAGGGAAAACCATAAGCTTGGTCTGCTTGTAGGTAGTTTTCGTGCTGATTTAAAATAGCTGTCATAGAACATTCCTTTGTTGTGGTATAACCAACGAGTCAATCAAATATTGCTCGTCTAACTTCTCTGTGAGTACTTCCTTGTGAAGTATTGACTATATACGAGCGCTATAACCAATACAACAAAAAATATGAAACTTTTCAGTTCAATATGTTTCATATTTTTACGCTTGTTTTACACTTTGGTGAAAAAAATTTTATTATGGGGTTTTGATAGACTGCCTTTGCTATAATGCGCGTTACATATCCCCACTGAACGAAAAAATATGACCCAGCACTTTTGTTTGCCTAGCGATATCAGCCCCGAACAATTTTTAAGCGAGTACTGGCAAAAAAAGCCACTGCTAATCAAACAGGGCTTGCCGCAATTGGTTGGTATGTTTGAGCCAGACGATATCATCGGTCTTGCCCAAGATGAAGACGCCACTGCCCGACTCATCAGCGAAAATAACCAGCAATGGTCACTTAAAACCAGTCCTCTTACCGCCAAAGATTTTCAAAAACTGCCAAAACATTGGACGGTGCTGGTGCAAAATATGGAACAATGGTCGCCAGCACTTGGCAACCTATGGCATGCGTTTGATTTTATTCCGCAGTGGCAACGTGATGACATCATGGTGTCGTATGCGCCCTCAGGTGGCAGCGTTGGCAAACATTATGATAATTACGATGTCTTTTTGGCACAAGGGTATGGCAAACGTCGTTGGCAATTGGGCAAGTATTGCGACCAAACAACCCAATTTGAAGCAGGTCAACCGATTCGTTTGATGAATGAGATGGGCGAGCTGATATTTGATGAGGTACTTGAGCCAGGCGATGTGCTGTATGTGCCGACCAATCTCTCCCATTATGGGGTTGCCGTTGAGGACTGTTTGACTTTTTCCTTTGGATTTAGGCGACCTACCCCATTACAACTGCTAGATAGTTTGGCAGATGTGGCTACCCATTTTGATGATTTAGCCATTCCCCTCAAAATCAACCAACCTTCTGCAGTTGCAGGCGAGCTGTCGATAGCCAGCGTTCACGATATCAAAGCGCAGCTGATTGCGCTGCTAAACTCTGAACTTGGCGATGAAATAATGACTCAAGCGATTAGCGAAACGGTAAGCAAACGTCAATATGAGCTGATGCTGCCTGATACGTATGCCGATATTGATGAAATACAAAGCGCCTTAGCAGCGGGTGCTGTCATCATGCAAGACATGTCTAGCCGTATTGTATTTACCCAAACTGAAGCCGACTCAAAAACTCAAGCAAAAATTTATGTTAATGGCTGTGGCATTGACTCGGAAGATATGCCCGCTAACGCGCAATCACTCCTCATTCGACTCGCCAATGGCGAATCCGTCGATGAGCAAATTTTGCAAGCAGCCGATGTCGAAACTGATATAATTTGTGATTGGATAGAAAATGGCTGGGTAGTGATTGATTACCCTGAAGAAATTATTGGATAACGAAAAAATATTATGAGCTATTATTTTGGGTTTACCCCTTCCGTAGAATTGAGCGCTACCATTGATAAGGCGTATGAGCTGATTGGTAGCAAAAGTAGCGAACGTTATGACGTTTATCGCGATAAAATCACCCAGTTGACCAGTAAAGAGCTGATGGATGCGCTACTGATTAAATTAATCGAATCGCTACCGGATGATTCAGAACGAAAAGCGCATTTGATTAAAACCGCAGAAACCATTGAAGCAACTAGCGACAAACTGATTAACACACTATTAAGCCCTACAAAAAATGAAGATGTGTTACCTAGCTTTGATTTTTTTGACCAAAAAGTGTTAAAAAACACCCAATCGGGTGAACGTCGTATCTCAGTACCGCTGAGTGACGAGCTAGCAAAAAGTTTACTGGCTACTATAGAAAACGTCCAAGCAGGTAATGGGCTTGAAGAGCAGCAAAATTTGATTCGGTTATTTAGCGAACTAACCAGAGCCTGTTTGCAGCATTTTTTGGTCGATTTTACCAAAACGCTCAATTTAAATATGCTTAAACGTGCGGCAATTCCAGTGACTGACGGCATCATCGTCAAAGTAATTGACATTGCCCTACACCGTTTAATCCCACAAATGCCGCAAGAATCGCTGGAGCGTTTTACCAAACATTACCAAGCGTTAATATTTAACAATTAGGTATTGCTAACCGTTATTATTCAATTAGATAAAACTGCGTTACAATAGCCCACTTATTTTTTTAAATTAATAGGTCCACCATGAATCAACTTAGCAATCAGCAAATCGAAGAAGCGCTACGCAATTCTGAATGTCTTATCAGTAGTTTTGAAGTGAGTAGTGCTTACGAGCGTTTGGCAGCCAGTGTCAACCTGCACTATGCAGGTCAAAACCCCATTGTGATGGTGGTGATGAATGGCGGGTTGATTCCAGCAGGTCAATTGCTTACCCAGTTTACTTTTTATCATCGTATGTACTATATCCATGCGACTCGCTATCGCAACAACCAAGGCACCAATGAACTTGAATGGAAATTCAAACCTGAAATTGATTTGGCGGGTGAAGATATTTTATTGATTGATGATATCTTTGATGAAGGCATTACCCTAAAAGCGGTGGTGGACGAGCTGGCAAAAGAAAATCCAAAATCTATCCGCACTTGTGTGCTACTCAATAAACTCCATGACCGAAAAGTACAAGAGTTTAAAGTTGATTTTGTCGGTCTCGATGTGGCGGATCGCTATGTGTATGGCTGCGGTATGGACTATCACGGGTATCTACGCCATATGCCAGGGATTTATGCGTTAAAAAATGTGTAAAACTGCTTGTCATAAATAAAAAGGTATCGCATGATACCTTTTTTTATAGCGTATTTTTTTAGAAGATATCTTTTTATGATGTCGGTTTTTATGACCTATCTTTTATGGCGTGTTGTTAAGATGATCAAATTGTAGTTGCAACCCAGTTTGTCGCACCGCTTTTTGCGTCACCGCTAACTCAAAATTCTCTTTAGCGCTATATATGGATAAGGCGGATTTACTGCGCGTCACCGCTGTATAAATCAGCGCTTGGCTTAGTAGCCTTGTATGCGCTTTATCAATACAAATGGCGACCGTGTGAAATTCTGAGCCTTGTGACTTATGAATGGTCATCGCATACGCATAGTCGCAACTTTCACGGCTTAATCGCTGAATGGGTATCACTTTTTCTGCAAAACACGCGTATAACTGCCCTTGGTACAACAGACAAATCGCAATATCGCCATTGAATAACCCCAACTGATAATCATTGTTTTGGATGATAATCGGTAAACCGTGATAAAAGTAAGCTTTGGTTCGAGTGATTTTAGAAAACTCGGTAAAAGCCAGGCTCATCTGTTGGTTGATTGATTGGGTGCCCAATTGTCCTTGATGACCTGCACACAGAATGCGATACCTATCAAATACCTCAAACAGCCCTTTTCGATTATTCGCTTCAAAAATATTGACAGGCTTGCTGTACCATTGCTGCATAAGCGCAAAAAATGGATGATAAGGTTTCGCTAATTGGTTGAAAACAGCAGGCAGACTCGAAGATGCATCAATTGGGTAAAAAGGAATATTGGCTGTTTGCTGTTTTTTACCAGCCAAGTCTGGTGGATTCTCACTTTGAGATGACTTAATTGATTGTAAATCAACGGTTTGCAATAATTGATGAATTAACTTTAATTTTTTAGGTGCAGGCAAATTTTGCTGAATAGCGAGAGCAAACTGACCGACAACTGAATTTGAATCAAAGCGTTTTGACTCGGTCAATTCCGTGATATAAGGCTGCAAACGCGTCACCGCGCACAAATCTGATAGAACCGACCCCGCATCTACCGCAGCCAGCTGGTTTGCATCACCCAACAAAATCAGCCGACCCGTGGGTTTGATAGCATCAACCAACTGACTGGCAAGCTCAAGCCCTAACATGGACGCTTCATCTACAATAATCAAATCATCGGGTAATGGGTTTTTGGCGTGATAGCGTGGTATGCCATCACTACCAATACCTAACAGCCGATGTAATGTTTTTGCATTGTCCAAAGTGATTTCTTCACCTTGCAAACTTTTTTGCAAGCTTATACGTAATGACTCTTGCATACGCTTCGCTGCCTTCCCTGTCGGTGCAGTCAAGGTGATAGATAAAGGTGGTAAGTTAGGGTCCTGTTTTCTTTTATGCTCGTGCTCCTTTTGCAGCGTGGTTACCAGCTTAGCCACGGTAAAAGTTTTACCAGTACCAGGCCCACCGATAATAATACTCAGCGCGTGTTGGCTTGATTTGTCGATGGCGAGCTGCTGCATCGCATTGGGTTTGGGCGCTAAACCGTTATCGACTTCTCTTGATGAAGATATACCATTAAACGCCGCCACTTTTCTATGGGCAATTTTCATCAACTGCTTGGCTAACGATTGTTCTGCATACCATTGCCGATGCAGCCAAATAATATAGTTAACTTGCGTTTCACCAATTCCATTAACTGTTTGGACGAGTTTTTGAAGAATGATAGGTGTATTGGTGTTATGGTTGTATAACTCATCATCTTTCGCCTCTATTACGCTTGCCCAGTTATCGTCCGTCAACGCTGCAATGAGTGATTTTTCATCTTCATTGTTGACCGTCATCTTATACACGGTATGACCTTCTGACAGTTGTTCATTGATTTGGTCAAAAATTTGTAGGATTTTCGGTTTTTCTTTTGTTTTTTGGTCGTTAATTTGATTTTCTTTGCTTAGGCTATTTTTATTGATCTCTGTATTGATTAGCTGTGATTTTTGCTGCTTGCGGTATTGAATAAAACTGGCTAATTGGGTTAATTTAGCAGTTTCTTCAATTGTAGCGGTTGGCTCAGTCGTGTTTGTTTTCATAATAACTTCTTTATGCTTAATGGTTAATTTTAATTGCCGTTGGGATACCCGAACATATCATCGAGTGCCAAGATAAAGTCACTATCAAACTGCTTTACTAGTTTCCCACAGATAGCGTGTTTGGGTGACATACCGCGTAAAAAAGCATACTCGACCGCACCCAAATGGGTATTGATATCATAATTGGGTAGTCGTAACTTTAAATAGCGATGCAGCGCCACTTGGTAAATGCTTGCTTGCAACCAATAACTATGCGTGGTCATCGCGTCATATAATGCTGCTGGGTTATAATTGTCAAAATCATTGCCAAGATAATTGCTTTTATAATCGACGATAAAAAACTGTGTGCCGTGCTGATACACCAAGTCAATCTCCCCTTTAAGATACTGCCAAACCATGGTATTGACTTCTTGGCTCTGCAATTGCAGTGGGATATCAAATTGATGAAACAACGTGTTTAAGTCGCTAAATGACAAATGCTGGTTTAAGCGTAAATTAAACCCTAATTCAGCAACTTTTTGGTTATATTTGATATTGACCAGCGGCACTGCCGAAGCGGATAACGGTGTATGAATGATATCATCCAGCCAATCCACCAACGCGACATAATCAGGCTGCAAATCATCAATGTTGATATCATGCCAGTTGCCATACTGCCCTGCACTACTCTCTTTTGTAGAAAAGTAATTGCTCGGCATTTGGTAGCGTCTTAACGTGCGATCCACCATGACTGACCAGCGTTTTAACTTATCTGCTCTGGAATCTTGCTGTGGTACAGCCAACTCAGGGGTTTCATTGTAGTTATTGGCAATATCTTCTAAGATACTATGTAAAAAAGTCCCCGGGTTTGTGCCTTTTTCAAAGTTAAATCTAATGGAATTAACCTCGTTACTCGGCTCCCCCGCTAGCCTACTATTGGGGACAGGCAACAAATTGGTTTGCGCCGCTGCTAAAATATCATCATCTTGCCTGTCTTCCGCATTGACCACTGTGTCAACGTTGGTATGGTCAATATAACGAGACAATGCGGTAAAACTGGTATTCGCCCATCCCTTAAAGGTATCGATGGTGATGACTTTGATGATTTCATCGTAATCAATCTTAGCGACCGTAGCGTTTTGCTTATTTTGCCTATTTGTTTTGGATGTGAACTTTAGCTTTGAGTCATAGTATTTGCTTAGGCTATTTGAATCTATGATATTTGTCGTTTCAGTCAATGTTTCTTTGACAGCAAATTTTGCCAAATCATCCATGAAAGGCGCCAAAGCAGAGTTTTTAACCGCAGATTTTTTGGCGACAGTCACAAGATACACTTGTTCTTTTGCACGGGTAAGGGCAACGTACAATAATCGCAGTCGTTCCTCATAGGCAGATTGGTCTTCAATAGCGACATAATTGATTGGATCAATTGAGTTATTATCGGCTATTTGGCTGGGCAATGCGGTCAATCGCCGGCTTAACAGCGGGTTATCATTTTTTTGAGTCAATTTTTGAGTGAATTGGGGCGTTGCTTGATGGGTGGTTTGTATACCATACAGGTATAATGGCGCACCATAAAACTTGGCTTTACTCTCCCCGGTAAATCCAACCACAAACACTATCGGAAATTCCAAGCCTTTAGACGCGTGAACCGTCATCAGTTGCACCCCTTCATCAGATGGCAAGCGCTGCTGCGTTGACCAATCTTCTTTTGGCTGCTGTTGCACTTGGGCGCAGAACCACTCAAATAGTTGATGCTCGCCTACCTGCCCATTGAACTGGTCGCTAATAATATCTAACAACTGGCGCAAATCGATGAGCAATCGCTCGCCATTTGGATGTTTGGCGAGGCGCTGCCAAAAATTGAGTGTGATTTGGTTGGGTAAAGTAAGCGGTTGATTTAATAGCCATTGTATAGCGACCAAAAAACTGTGTTTTTGCCACAATTCGCTGGCGGTCAATACCAACTGCTGAATCTCAGCCAAACTGGTGTTTGTTGACGCTTGATGAGCTTGACGATGAGGATGAGCTTGTCCTTGCGCCGCTTGGGTGTTAGTTTGATTAAGGGCATCATACAACTGGTTGATTTGTTCAAGGGTCAGCTGAAAAAAACTAGACAACATCAAGGATTTTAATTTTGATTCGCTAAATGGCGTTAATAGCACGCTTTGCAAGGTCATAAAATCAACACTCATACTGTCGCCAAAGACACTTTGACTACCACCTCTGACCGTCGCAATCCCATGATGATGTAAGCGTTTCTCGATGGTATGAAGTTCACTGTTTTTGACTGCCAACACACAAATATCACTCAGCGTCAAGCTACGAGTTTGGTAGCTTAATGGCTTGCCATCATCAAATAACTCAAAAATCTGCGCGGCAATGGCATCGGCATAATCCACCGTTTTTTCATCACTTGATGAGATAATATCATTCGAAGAATTAGTATCATTTGATATGCCGTCATTCTCTCCTACTGCAATCACTTGCTGACTATAAGGCGCTTTATATTCGATAGCAATATGATTGAACGCAGGTAAGCTAGCAGCTTCATTGCCTACCCTATTACCGATAACCAGCTCAGCGGTTTGACGCGTCGCAGAGATTTTACGATAATAAATTTCACGCCCCATAAAATACGGCTGTTGGTTGACATTGGGCAGCTGGTCGGCTTCATTTGGGTCAATATCTTGCTCGCCAACGCCATACCAGTGATTGAGGCTATCAATCAGTGCGGCTGATGAGCGATGGTTTTGGTTGAGTGACTTGGGCTGTTCCGGAAATAATTTTTTTAGCGTGGTGTAGTTTTGTACATCCCCGCCGCGAAATCCATAAATTGCCTGTTTCGGATCCCCTACCAACAGCAAAAATTGTGAAGGGGTGTGATATGTTTTAGCATTCGATTTTTCTGCTTTATCCGCTGTATCTGACTCAAAGTCTTGTAAATAAACCCTTTGAATCAGTAACGCTTGTTCGGTGTTGATATCCTGCGATTCATCAATTAAGGCGATGGGATACTGATGGCGAATATAACGCGCTAACGATTGACCTTTTTTGCCGGATAACGCATCGTTTAACCGCGCCAATTGTAACGCAAAGGTAGTTAGCCGCTGTGATTCTAGTCGTTTTGGTAAGCGGGTACGCACATAACGGCTGATAAACTGGGTAAAGTAAAAATTTACTTGTTTAAAGTAGTCTTGCAAGGCTTGCGTTTGTTGGATGAGCTGCCAAATGTTGTCCACGATATCAAAGGATTTAAATGCGGCGCTTTGCTGTTCTTTTTTGCTATTAAAGCCTTTATCGTTGGCGTATAAATCTTCAATGCCTTCTAGCACCTTGACTATATTGCCAACTTTATACATAGCAAAGACATTGGTAATGTCACCCGTGCTGAGTAAATTTTGCAGATTTTTAATTTCATTAAAGTGTTTATGAAGTTTATTGCCAGCACTAAACCCTTGCGCTTTACGAAAGTCACTATCAAAATAAGCCTCAAACCCACTATCATTATCATCTGCAATCGACTGCATCAGTGCCTTGATAGTAGTGGTATCAAACGTTGTCAATGTTACCGTATCGATATCAGCGGTATAAAAATTTAGCGCGCGATTGACCGCCTCGTAGTAATCATCAACCGGTAAAAACACGTTATTGTCAAACATCATCGGGTACAATTCAGGCATATTGGCATTGACCTGCGCCATAAATGCCCTAATTTGGTCGTGAATCATACCCTTGATGATGCCGCTGACATCATTACTGATTTGCACCTCTGCAGAAAACCCCGTTTCGCTACTGTATTCTCTTAGCCACTTCTGACATAAACTATCGAGTGTACTAACAAATAGGCGATCAAGCTGGTTGAGCGCCAATGTGGTGCGCTGCAGTGCGATACGAAAATTGACGGTGTTTTTGGCAGGTTTATGGGTGCTGTTTTCACTATCATCGGCGGTTGGCTTTAGGGTGTTTAAGCTTGCTCTCGGGCTTACTTTTGGGCTTGCTGCAGCGGTTACATCTACCGGCAAACCAAAGATTTGTTTGGCGACCCACTCGATTAAGTGTTGATTGATAGGGTCTTGGTACTTACCCAGTAAATTTTTTTGTGCTGCAAGCGCTTGTACCTGCGCAATAAAATGTGCATATTTTTGCACAGCGATAGCTTTGCTGCTATCCAAATCGCTGTCGTTTAACGGTGTAAATGTAGAATGATTAATCATTTGCAGCAATTGATAAAAATCTTGCAAACGCTCACGAATCCGCTGGCGCATTTCGGCGGCGGCACTTCGCGTAAAGGTCGTGGCGATAATTTTTTCACACGGCTGCCCCGCTTGCACGATTAATCGCAACATCACGCCAGTCAGCGTCCATGTTTTGCCTGTGCCTGCTGAGGCTTCAATCAAATGGCGCCCTGTCAATGGCAACGTGACAGCAGGAGGTAGTAAAGGTTCAGCGTCTTCTTTAATGCGTGCTTTGTCGATGTTTATTTGAGTGTTTGTTTCGATGTTTGCCTCGATATTTGTTTCACTACTTACTTTTATGCTTGGGGTATGAATATCGTGTTTCATAAGATTTCTTCGATAAAAATGCGTGTCATGCTTCAATGAGTTGGTGCAATTCTTTGACCATAGATAACATAGGTTCATAAATCAGCGCGCCCAACGTCTGGGCAAACCCAATAACCACCGATGGTTTATAATCACCGATTAAATGCTGCCAAATCGGGTAGTCAAACTGGTTGACATCGACAAAATTAAAATTACTGTCTTTTAGCCAATCACCTAGATGCTGGCTGGCTGGTGCCTCTGGCTGCTTTTGTTGTTTTTGTAAAAATGACAGGCAAAAAGCAGGCGGTACAATGGTTACGACGCTATCGATGAGTTGATACACCATCACAATATCCTGCAAATAACCACAGGCTTGCTCACAAGGGATGGCAGGTAAATACACGGTTTTTTTATTGCTAAACTGCCACAGCGAAAAGCCATCATTCAGCTGTGCTTGTTGAGCCGTGGTGCGGCGCAGTACTTGCCAACATAAATGATGCAACCAAAATTGTAACAGGTATTTTTCTTTGCCAGAGGTTGGCAAATAATTTAACCAATAGCTGGGATTGGCAGCTGCGGCAACCTTATTTTCAATTGATTGATACGGTTTATATAATGGCAAGTTGGCAGTGATGACCCAGCTTTCTTTACTGTCCATCAGTCCTGCTTGTTTATCCAGCGCCAAGGCACTGATGGCGATTCGCTGCTCTTCACAGGGGGTTAACGCGGTTGCCACCCATTGGATGACCTCGTCCGTATTTTGTACATCTAATGCCCCAAATTTATCTGAATAAAAATTCCCTAACAACTTTGCCTCAGTAGCCTCGAGCTGTTGGCTGATGGTTTTTAAGTGATGAACAAATTCCTGCAAATCTTTTTTGAGTTGTTGCTGATTTTGCTGCAACGATTGGTAGCGGTTCACCCCGGCTGGTAATAACTCATTGATAGCGATGTTGATTGACTCTTGAACCATTGGCTTTTGTGCGTTTGCTGCCAGTTTCATCTCGTTTTGATGGCTATTATGGGTATTATCGCCCTTATCGGACAAGGCTTGTGCAAAAAAAGCGTCTAACAAAGATTTACGCAACAACCAGCCATCTAACGCATCCAAGGTTAACGATTCAAACTCGTTATCATTGTCATTTCTATCATTGCCAACGCTATCATTGTCACCTTGGGCAGGGATAGCAATATTTTGTGCCTTTACAAAGGCTTTGGCAGGATCGGCTAGGTTGCCAACGATTTTGCTCAAGTTGACATAATGCTGCTGCGACTGTTCAGGCAGGTCGGACAAACGCTGTTTTAGTTGTTGCCACTGCGATAGCCAGTCGGTTAGTTGCTTTGTATCCCAAACTTGCACGATTGGCTGAGTGGACGTAGCGTCTTTATCTTGCAGCGCTGTATAAAGATTATGCCAGATTTTGGCAGGTGGGTACAGGGCAGTTTTTGATAGCTTGATTTGCTGGTTTAGAGTAGCTGTGGTTTGTTGTAAATCAGCGGATACCCCCTCGTCATTAATTTGCTCGGGACTTTGAATACCTTTATCTTTATGCTCGCTCTTTTGCTCGTTTTTTTGCTCAGTTTGCGGCAATTCAAAATAACTTTTATCAAATGGCAAGGCGGCATGATGGGTGACCAAATAGGCTTTTACCCATTGTTCAAAGTTGGCTGATTGGGGATTTGGAGAATTATTGCTTAGGCTATTTTGGTCGTTATTGGGGTCAATGATTACGTCATCACTCGCCATTCGGTTTTGCAAAAAGTCGAGTAATTCCTGTACGGGACTGGCAGGTAAATGCTCGTGGGTATCTGTGGTACTTTTACCATTATAAAATATCCAGCACGCTTGCTTGGCGCACAATAGCGCATCCAAAAACGCGCCTAAATCGTCATCTTCTCGAAATCTGTCACCGCGAATGGGCAATCCTGCCTGCATCAGATTATAACGGTTTTGCTGCTCTTGCTTTGGAAACTCAGACAAATTTAAATTCAGCATCACCACCAATTTATACGGCAGGCTACGCACTGAACCGATACGGGCAAAGGTAATCACGCCTGACGGCTCGGCACTCACTTGCTGATTGATAATTGATTGGGCGATGTTTTCGAGTACAAAAGTGAGTTTAAGTGGCAAATTCTCGGTGTCAATTTGCTGCACTGGCTCGGTAGATATGTTGGGATTTTTTGCGGTTTTGCTTGTTACCGTCGCGAGGTATTTGCTATTGGCTTCAATATTTTCTTTTAGGTCATTTTGTGCGGCAAAAATCGCGCGCCACGCATTGGTTTGATTAAATAGGCTAAACTTTTGCTGAATCAGCTTTTCTATTTGGGTTAGCCATTCAGGCAGGGTTTTGACGTCATTACCTAGGTGACGATTGTCATCCAACGTTTGATAAATATCACACAGCACAGCGACGATGTCGGCATCCGCCATGGTCAAGTTTGTCAGTGGTACAAACTTCTCTACCACACCAAAGCTATTGGTATACTCGCCAAAACTGACCACCGTGGCTTTGGGCATCATCACGCCAGCGACCAAGCGCTCAAGCGCATAAGCAAAGGTGTATCGATAGTCATCATCGGCAGCACTTAAGGTTTGCTGCAAATCCAGCTCGTCAAACCCGCGAATAAATCCTGCCTGAGTCAGCAAATCACAAGCACGGGTCATCTGCTCCAAATTAAGCCCAAAGCTTTCATATAGCGGCGCTAGCATCAACCAATCAAATACTTCGCTACGCTGAAACCGAGCGCCTGCCCGATTGAGCAGCGTGTAGTACCCTGTAATCGCTTGCCAAAGCAGGTTGATATCTTTTGCCACCACACCTGTCACTTTGGCTGGCAACTGATAGCCATCGCCGCCCACATGTTTGGGGAACGTGGCTTCAATGATGTTTTGGTGGGTTTCGATATCGGGCAATAATACCAAAATATCTGACAATGCCCGTCTATCCCAAGGATCGGTGGGAATCTGCGCGGGTGTGGCTTGCATGTCGCTATAATTTAGCCACGCGATAATCATACTGCGTAGCACTTCAAGCTGGCGCACCATGCTATGACAGACATGAATGGCAATACTGGTATCAAGTGGTTTGGGTCGCCATTTTTCCACGTTTTCAAGTTGCTTATTGGATTCTTGCTTGAGTTTGTCTTTGATGGCTTTGTATAGACCAAGCGTGGATTCGATATCTTTAAGCCCATTACTTTGAATATTGGCAAGCTGCTGCTGTAAAAGCTGGGTTTGCTGCGCGAGGTTTTGCCGGCTATCTTCAGCTGCTTTTGCTGCCTTTGCTTCCTCGCCTTTCACCAGTTTAAGCATGTCATTGATTTTGGCGGTGGTTGCGACTTCTTCTAGCATTAAGATGTCATGTTGGATAAATTCAAGTAACGTATTGGGCGGTGTGTTATCAAAATCATCTTGCCATAGCACATGTTCATACTCATTACCCGATAAGCTTGCCAGCATGGCAAACACTTCACGCGATTGTTTGCCAAACCGTGACAACAAGGTATGACCATAATCTTTTAGATACCAAGCGTCATGCTTGCTGCCATCGTCTTCCATTTGCATCTGCATTAGCCAGTTTTTATCGACGATATCTGCCCAAAATTGCTCTGACGGGTTAAAGTGTAAAATCGTGACGTCGGTAAGCACCCCCAAGCGTTGTAAATCCAATAACTCTGTCGGCGGTAACTGCTGCAAAGTAAATAAAAAGATGTGTTTTGGTAACTTGCTACGGCTGATATTGCGGATACGGGTCTCTGAATGGTTTAATGCCTGCCAAAACTGCTGATGCAACTGCTCGCGAAACCGGTAGTCATCATCAAACAGCTGCCGCCATAAAAATCGCTGCGCGGCTTCTAGCTGTTCGTAGTGCTCAACGAGCCAGTCAGGCGTCTCGATGGCGTTGGACGCATCCCGCCCGTTTAAGCGGTTATGCAGCGCATCTTTTTTGGCAATCATGTCACTCACCGCGACAGGCTTGTCTTGCCCCCAATGAGTGAGCCACTGCGGACGATAAGTCATATAGCGATTGAGCATATTTGCCATATCGCTGGCTAGCTGCCAGATGCGCTGATCTTGGGTTTGCAACTCAGCAGATTGGCTAATCACGTCATTAGACAGTAGCGATTGGTTATTCGCCCAGCTCAAACTGTCAACGATGGCGGGTGTATCAGGTGCAAAACCAGTCGCATTTGGGCTATTTGCCTCTTTGTCTTCAACCAGCGGCGATAAAAATGGATAAAGCGGATGTCGCGGCTGCTCCACAATGGCTTGTCGGTACTGGGTTAAATAGCCAAAGATTTGCCACTGCATGACGTTTTTGGATAGCATTGCCACTTCCGGCACGTCTAATACATCGTCGTCTTCCGAGATGCGTGCATACGTTCTTAAAACCCGCTGCATCAGACCCAAAAAATAGCGACCCCAAAATTCGGTGGTTACTAAGGTGCTGATGCCTGCCTTATCTGCGACTTGTTTTTTTAACCACTCCCCCATGACTTTAGATGGCACAATCACCTGAAAAGGCTCAAAAATTGAGCCTTGATAACTGGGATTTTTGTAGGCGTTTAACAAATGGTCAAATAACTTATCGACTTTATTGCTTTGTACAATCGTTAGCATGCAGTAAATACTCGAAAATTTTTATAGATAGTGAGTGGGTCGCTCAAAAAATTATACAGCAAAAAAAACACCTCACCATCACCGCTCAATGAAAAAATTACCCGAATTGCCACAGTCGCGACAGCCAGTGTCGCCAGCAGTCTGTAAATCTCCCTAACTCACTTAGCTTTTATGCCATACAAAGTATGCATTACAAAGTATGCAATCCAAAGCAAGTAATATATAGCTAACAAAGTGATAAACTTATCCCTACGTCACTCATGAGTATATTTTTGGTTACGTTTCATTTTTAAGGGTTGTAAGCCATTTGGTTTACTTATAATATTAAGCTCATTAGGTCTAACGTATAAAAGAAAACAACCGTATAAAAGAAAAAAACAAGGAGACGACCATGACAGACAACAATAACGCTACACCTACCGATAAATCTCAATTAGACAACGCCCAATCTGATGTTGCCAATGAAGCGATGGAAGGCATCAATCGTACCGACATCAACCAAGATAATGCGAGCACTCCTACCTCTAAGGGCTCTGATGAATCGCTACTTGATATGCTACATGAGGCGAAAAAATTCGAAGATGAAGATGAAGATGAAGATGAAGAATAAGATAAAATCAAACGGTTAAGGTCGCTACTTAGCCGTTTTTTTACGGGTTAATAAATATACTTGATAAGCCAGCGCTGACGATAATACAATCACAATGGGTAACATCAGCGTCATGTATTTATAGTGGATATAGCCCAAAGCACCTAATACCCCGCCCCCGCAAAAGCTGTACCATATCATCGCTTGAAATACGAACATCTTCTTATTAATCGGTCTGCCTGCCAGCCAATTACCCAAGGCTGAGCCCATATCTGAGGTCAATCCTGTCAAATGGGTGGTTCGAATCACCGCACCGCTATAGGTCGCGACCATCGAATTTTGCAAGCCGCAAGCCATCGCGGCAAACACCTGCCCCCAAAACGACTGATAGCTAAATAAAATTAGACTGACGATTAATAAACTTGCTTCAATTAACAAAGCGTTGCCATAGCGCTTACCTTCTTTTAATGCCGTACTACCCACCACAAAGCCACTGATAACTGCCCCAGATAAAAACGATAACAGCACGATACAAACCATCGCCATCTGCTGGTAATGCTGTTCCGCCAATGCAGTGGCAAATAGCGTCACATTGCCCGTTACATGCGAAGCAGATAAGTGCGTGAAGCCGACTAACGCGGTGCTATTGATACACCCTGCATTAAACGCCAGCACGCAGCCACCCCATAAAATCCACTTAGGTAATTTATTAATCATTAGATACCGCCATTTATCAGTCTTTACCTGACTTGCCAAACATGTTAAGCCTGACAAAAAATGGTAAGCTTAACCAGACGGCTTTGCAATCCCTATCCAAACATCAATTAAAAAAAGTAAGCAAAAAACAGCAAGCAAAAAAAAGAGCAACCATGGTCGCTCTTTTATCCACTACTCGCCTAAAAATCAGTCCTCTACCTGCATCATCACTTGTTCAGAGAGCGCCACGGTATTAAACCCTGCATCGACAAATAAAATCTCGCCGGTGATACCAGACGCCCAAGGCGATAACAAGAACATCGCGGCATTACCCACTTCTTCGATATTGACATTGCGCTGTAGTGGTGACATTTTGGCATTGGTGTCGAGCATTTTACGTAATGATTTGATACCGCTTGCCGCCAAGGTACGAATTGGACCTGCAGAAATCCCATTGACACGGATACCATCGCTACCCATTGAGCTGGCAAGGTAGCGAATGCTCGCTTCCAGACTGGCCTTGGCTAGACCCATGACATTGTAGTTTGGCAACACATGGATACTGCCTTCATACGTCAAGGTTAACAGCGAGCCTTGGCGCTTTGCCAGTAACTCACGGCTGGCTTTAGCAAGCGCCACAAAGCTGTAGCTACTAATATCATGGGCAATAGCAAAGCCCTCACGGGTGGTTACTTGGGTAAAATCACCATCTAGCTGATCGGCAGGGGCAAAACCAATGGCGTGCACAACCCCATCAATGCCCTCTGGCCAGTGTGCAGCAACTTGGGCAAAACACGCTTCGATTTCGTTATCTAACGCCACATCACACGCCAATACCTTCTCTGCACCAAAAGTTTCGGCTGCCATATCCACGCGTTTTTTCATTTTTTCATTCGGATAGGTCAAAATTAAACTCGCGCCTTCACGATGTAACGCTTCTGCGATACCCCAAGCAATCGATAATTTACTGGCGATACCGGTAACAACGAAACGCTTCCCTGTTAATAGCATGGTTTTTCCTTATTTTTCAGTGAACGAATATGCACTATAATAGCTCAAAATTAGGGGTTAATTCTAGCAAAAAACCCAAACAAAGCAAATTTAGTGATTTTCATGGCGTTTGTGACAAAAATCGCTTTACAAATAGTGGTAAAGCGTTAAGCTATGCCTATTTTTTTAAACTTAAATGTTATCATGACTATGCCTGCAAATTTTGACGAGATTATCCAACAAAACAGTGATGCCTACCGTACCCTAATTGCATCAACAGGGGAAGACTTAACACGTGAAGGACTACTTAACACCCCTGAACGTGCCGCTAAAGCCTTTAGTTTTTTGACCCAAGGCTACCATCAAGATTTGGTCGAAATTACCAACAACGCGATTTTTCCAACTGACAATAATGAATTGGTCATGGTAAAAAATATCGAATTTTATTCGATGTGTGAGCATCACATGTTGCCTTTTTATGGTGTTGCCCATGTGGCGTATCTGCCCGATGGCAAAGTGATTGGACTGTCAAAAATGGCACGTATCGTGGATATGTACGCTCGACGTTTGCAAATTCAAGAAAACCTAACCCGCCAAATCGCCCAAGCGGTGATGGATATGACAGGGGCAAAAGGCGCGGCGGTGGTGATGGATGCCGCGCATATGTGCATGATGATGCGCGGGGTGATGAAACAAAAATCTGATACCCGCAGTATGTCACTCCTGGGCGAATTCAAAAACAATACCGAGGCAAGACAAGCGTTGTTAATGGCGATTCCAAGCGCCTAGTGTCTAAACTTAATACCTAAACTTAGCGCCTAAACAGCCAACCAAAATTAACTAGTCAAAAAAGCCCCAGTGATGTTACTAGGGCTTTTTTGTATTCAGCCGATTTATAACGGGCATATAGTACTTTTCAATGTCATCTATTGGCGATACACTGAAATGGTTTTCGATTTTTGCCCTATGAGTCCATAACATTAAGATAAACACATTAAAACAATAACAAGGAACATAAAATGATTAATCATACCAAGGCTATTAACAGCTTTCTTGACTACGTTAAAGTTCAATTGCCCATCATCCAAGCGCCGATGGCAGGTGTCCAAGACAGCAAACTTGCTATCGCAGTGTGCCAAGCAGGCGGGCTTGGCTCACTCCCCGGCGCCCTGCTCAGCCTACAAAAAATCGAAAGTGAAATTGCGAGTATCCGTCAAGCGACTGATGGCCCCTTTAATGTCAATTTTTTTGCCCATCAACAACCTGACTATACCCAAGCAATGCAAGAAAAATGGTTTAATGCCCTACAACCTTATTATCACGAATTTGGTTTGACGCAAGATGAGATAGCCACGACTGGTGGACGTCAGCCATTTACCCATGAACAAGCAGCGCTAGTGGCGGATTTAAAAGTCCCTGTGGTGAGTTTTCATTTTGGCTTACCTGAAAAAGCTTTGTTAAATGTCGTCAAAAAATCTGGGGCGATTGTGGTATCCTCCGCCACCACGCCTGCAGAAGCACGCTGGTTGCAAGCCAATGGGGCGGATATGATTATCGCACAGGGGTTGGAAGCAGGTGGGCATCGGGGTATGTTTTTAAGCCAAGATGTAACGCTGCAAGCGGGCACTTTTAGCCTATTACCCAATATCATCAACGCTGTCAGTTTACCGGTGATTGCGGCAGGCGGTATCAGCGACAACGCTACCGCACAAGCAGCATTTGCTATGGGTGCTAGCGCAGTACAGGTGGGTACGGCATTTTTGCTGGCAGAGGAGTGTGATACCAAAGACTTTCACCGCAAAGCACTGCAAAGTGAGCGAGCCGAACACACGGCTTTAACCAATGTATTTAGTGGTGGCTTAGCACGTGGGATTGTCAATCGCTTTATGCAAGAAGCGGGGTATATTAGCGAGTCTGCACCGCCATTTCCCCATGCATCGTTTGTGAGCAACCCCATTAAAGCCAAAGCCGAAAGCATGGGAAGTGATGAGTTTAGCTCACTGTGGGCAGGGCAAAATGCGAGATTGGCGAAAAGTGGTACAGCAGATAAAATTATTCAAGATTTACTGGGCTATTAATTGTAAAAAATAATCTTGATATATTTTGTTAGTAAAAAAAACGTGAGTCGCAGCACTCACGTTTTTTAATGAACAGTTTAGAAACCTAATGTTTTGCCATCAGGATTTCTTGGGTCAGAATAGCCATAAAACCCAGAATCATCCGCTTGAATAATTTGAATACGTCCCATTGGTGCTTTAGTAACAACTTTATGACCTTTGTCTTGCAACAATTTTATCGTATCAGGACTAATGCCTGCTTCAACTCTAAGCTCATCGGGTAACCATTGGTGATGAACGCGTGGCGTAATTATCGCTTCTGCTGGATTCATTTCATGGTCAATCGTATTAACCACACTTTGCAATACAGTGGTGATGATACGAGCACCGCCTGGACTACCTGTAACCAGCCAAGGTTTATTATTCTTCATGACAATCGTTGGTGTCATTGAAGACAGTGGACGTTTTTTTGCTTCAATCGCATTGGCAGTGCCACCCACTAGACCAAACGCATTTGGCACACCGGGTTTCACTGAGAAGTCATCCATTTCATTATTGAGTAAAATCCCTGTGCCTTCTACAACAATGCCACTACCAAAGTTAAGATTTAATGTATAGGTGACAGCAGCGGCATTGCCCGCTTTATCCATGACGGAAAAATGCGTAGTCTGGTCACTTTCATAAGGTTGTGGTTTACCAGGTTTAATGGTTGATGAAAGTCTTGCTTTATTATCATCAATCGTTTTGACCCGTTCATTCGCACAGGCTTTCGATGTTAAACCTGTGACAGGGATTTTGACAAAATCCGGGTCGCCCAAATATTCTGAGCGGTCAGCATAGGCTAACTTCATACTCTCTGCCATGTGGTGAATATTTTTGGCACTATTTACCCCATCTTCTTTGATAGGGTAATGCTCAAGCATATTTAATATCTCAATCAAATGTACACCACCCGAACTTGGGGGTGGCATGGTAACAACTTCATAGCCTCGATAATCACCAATAATTGGCTGACGCTCAACAACTTTATATGCTTTTAAATCTTCAAGTGTCATTGTGCCACCCTGTGATTGCATTTCTTTAGCAATTTTTGTGGCGATTTCACCTTGATAAAATGCTTTTGCCCCTTGTTTGGCAATCAAACGCAATGATTTCGCCAAGTCTTTTTGTACCAACAAATCACCAGATTTCAGCGGTTCACCGTTTTTGAAAAAAATCGCTTTGCTAGCTGACCATTTACCCAGTGTTGATTTTTCTTCTTTTAACGTCTGTGCCAATACATCACTGACAATAAACCCTTTGTCGGCAAGCTTAATTGCAGGCTCAAGCACTTTAGATAATGGCATTGTACCCCATTTTTTTAGCGCGTATTCCATCCCAGCTACTGTGCCAGGCACACCTGAAGCGTCATGCGTGAACAATGATTTTCCATCAATAACATTACCTTGATTATCAAGGTACATATCACGGCTGGCTTTGGCTGGCGCAATTTCGCGAAAATCAATCGCAACATCTTTGCCAGTGTTATCATCATGCAACACCATAAAACCACCACCACCAATGTTGCCTGCATTTGGCAAGACGACTGCTAAGGCAAATCCAACCGCGACCGCCGCATCGATAGCATTCCCGCCTTGTTTTAATATATCCAAACCAACTTGCGTGGCTAACCCTTGCTCGGAAGCCACCATACCATTTTTACCATAGACAGGATGAAAGATAGCATTACTGCTATCGTAGCGATTTGCCGCTAACTGGCTAGCATTGGTGGCTGGTTGTGGTAATAATTTGCTTTGGGCAATGGGTGATATCACCAACATTAAAGCCAATGACAGATTGGTTAAAATCAGTTTAGGTTTTAGTCGCATGTCCCTATCCTTCTAAATTACTAGGTTCTGTTGAACATTCAAAGCTTCAGCCAATGATAAGCAAAGGCTAGAGCGA